>CADCTN010000189.1 GCA_902805535.1 uncultured Blastococcus sp.
GTCATGTCCTTGTCCTTGCACTCCTCGAGGGACGCCTTGACGTCCTCGAAGCGCGGGTTGGAGAAGGACAGCGACATCGAGCCGCTGAAGTCCTCGATCGGGGAGATCTCCTCGAGGATCTCGGCGAGACCGCCGACCGCTGCGGCCTGCTCCTCGGGCGAGAGGGTGGCCCGCCACTCGGGGCTGCCGATCAGCCAGTCGAAGGAGGCCGTCTGCAGGGCGAGCAGGTCCGGGACCTCGAGGGGCTCGCTGATCTTTGCGAACGAGACGCGCAGCGGCGCGCCCGGGATCTTCTGCTGGTCGGCCTCACCGGTGCGGGGGCCGTTCACAATGTTCTTTTCGGTGGTGCTGATGGGCGTGCTGGTGGGGCGAGAGCCTGCCAAGATGCGTCCTTCCAAGGACCTCACGACGTGCGGGCGGGTCTGTGCGGGTTCGTCCTGGGTCGTCGTCGGTGGTGGCGGGCTGTCCGCCTGATTGCCTGATGGTCCGGTCCGAAGGTCGACCGGGTGGCCGGGAGTGTCCCGGGCACCCCTGGTGACCCGTGTTCAGCGGGCAGGTAGTCAGAGGGCAGCGCAACAGGAGACCCTACCCCTGCTCGAGCGCGCTGTCCACGTCGGGAGCACCGGTGCGACCAGTGCCACACCCGTGGACTGCGGCGTCGTCGAGCGGGACGCAGCGGGCGTTGCGCGGACCATGATGCCAGCCGGAGCCCGGCCGGCGGAATGCCACGCCGTGCGGCTGTGGAAGCAGGGCCGTGCGGCTGTGGAAGCAGGGCCGCGCTGCTGTGGAAGCTCGGCCGGCCGCGGCTCAGCTCGTGGTCAGGACCGTCAGTTCCTCGATCCGCCAGTCCCCTTCCGTGCGGACGCTGCGGACCTGCAGCGTCTGCACGCAGGACTGGGCCCCCTCCGGGGTGACCTGGCACTCCGACCCGGCCGGCGCCGGCTCCTGACCGGTGGTGGCCGACTGGACCACGTAGGAACCGAACACGACCAGCGTGGCGGTGTCCTGGGCGTCGTTGACCTGCTGCAGACCGACGTCGGTGACCTCGTAGCGGGTCGTGGCCGACACCTGCTCGTAGGTGTCGATGATCCCGCCCTCGGCGAGGTCGGTCTCGTACTGGGCCCGCAGGTCGCCGGTGAGCGCGTCGAGCTTGCCCCGCACGCTGCTCTCGGAGTCGCGGTAGTCGTAGGCGTAGAGGTCCTCGACATTGCTCCGGGTGGCCGCCAGCACGTCGGCGTCGACGTACCGCGGGTCCAGCCGTTGCCAGACCAGGACGCCGATCCCGGCGGCAGCAGAGAGACAGAGCAGCGCCAGCACCAGTGCCAGCGCCGGGATGCGCCGGCGCGCGGCCGGCGCCGTCCCGGCTGCCGGAGGAGCGCCGGTGCGCCGCCCGGACGTCGCCGACCCGGCCTTCTCGACGGTCGTCGCGGTCCTCTCGACGGTCGTCGCCACGGCCTTCTCGACGGTCGTCGCCGCGGGATCGCGGTCGCGGCGGGAACCCGCGACCCGCTTGCGGGGCGTGGGGCGCGGAGCGGGCGCCGGGCGCGGCGTGGGACGCGGCCGCTCCTGCGGGCTGTCGGTCATTCCGAGCCCGTCCCGGCGATGCCGGCCAGCAGCCAGCGGTCCTCGGACCGCTCCATGGTCACCTGGATGCTGAACCGGACGACGTCGGCCTGCTGGCTGCTGTTGGTCTGGCGGGTGGTCTGGATGAGCAGCGCCACCGTCGCGTCGTCCTCGTCGGCGGTGGTCACGCCGGCGCCGATGATCTCGGTGCCCACCACGGCCTCGAGGTCGAGGATCTCCTGACGCCGGTCCTCCAGGGAGGCCACCGACTGCTCGGCGAACTCCCGGGTGCTGATCCGGCGGACCTGCTCCACGTCGTCGTCGAAGGTGAGGTGGTCGAAGGAGGTGAAGTCGACGACGGCCGAGCGGGCGGCCTGCAGCACCTCGGGGTACTCCCCGGTCCGGATCGCCGACGGGTCGGGGCGGGTGAACCAGGAGAAGGCGAGTCCGGCGAGCAGGAGCACGAGCAGCCCGGCCAGCACCGGGACCGGCGACAGCCCGCTCCGGGCGCGTCGGCCCCGACGGCCGGCGGCGTCGGACCTGCCGGCGTCCGACGAGCCCGCCCGGGTGGACCCGCCGCGCTCCTCGTCGTCGTGGTCACGGACGGCGGACCGGGCATCGGCGGTCAGGTGCTCGTCCTCCTCGGTGCGGCTGGTGGGCATGCGGGTCACCCGACCCGGAGCGACGTGGAGATGGGGTTGGCCCGGATCAGCTCGCCCAGCAGCTCGTCGAGCACGGCGGTGGCGGCCGGGTCGGGACCGCGGTCGGCCGGGGACGGCGCCGCCTGTCCCCCGCCGGAGCCGATGTTCTGCTCGCCGCGGATGTTCGAGCCCGTCTCGTCCTTGTCATCGCCGGGATTCGGGTCGACGCCGTCCTGCACCTGGCACGCGACCGCGTCGGTGTCCACCGCCTGGGCGTCGCCCGCCCGAGGCGTGCTCTGCGTCGGCACGTACCCGGACTGGCACGGCGGGGCGTCGCTCTCGAGCACCAGGCCGAAGTGCGAGTACAGCATCTCGCCGCTGCCGTCCGGCTGGGTCTCCGAGCGGACGACGGTGAAACCACCCGTCACCACCTCGGGATAGGTGATCAGCAGCTGCTCGACGGCCCGCAGCCGGGGGATCTGCACCTCGGTGTTGAGCACGTCGAGGTTGCGCACCAGGGAGCCCAGACCGGGCCCCGCACGGTCGATCAGCGTCTGGATCGCGGCGGCGGCGTCGGGAGCGGTACCCAGGATGCTGCGCAGCTCGGGATCCATCTCGACCAGCGTATCCGACAGCAACCGGAGGTCGGCGGCCCACGAACGGATGGCCGAACGGCTGTCGCGCTGCGTGTCGAGCACGGTCTGCCCGTCGGTGATCAGCCGCAGTGTCTCCGGCAGGGACTCCGTGGCGCGGGCGAGCAGCAGGTCGCCGTTGTCGATCAGCCGGGAGAGGTCGTCACCGGCGCCGGCGAACGCCTGCCCCAGCTCATCGACGACGATCCGCAGGTTCTCCTGGTCGAGGGAGGTGACGAACCGGTCGAGGTTGAGCAGCATCTGCTCGACGGGGACCGGGATGCTGGTCCGCTCGACCGGGATCACGTCCCCGTCGGCCAGATAGGGCTCGCCCTCGGCGGTGGGCCGGAGCACGACGTACTGCTCCCCCACGGCACTGCGGGTGGCCACGACCGCCTCGGTCTCGGCGGGGATCGGGTCGGCGCCGGGCTCGATGTTCATCGTCACGCGGACGCCGTCGTCGACGAGGTCCATGTCGCTGATCCGGCCGACCGCGACGCCGCGGTAGGTCACCTCGGCGTTGACGAAGATGCCGCCGGAGTCCTCGAAGTCGGCGGCGACCTCGTAGCCCCCGCCCAGCAGGGCCCGGTCCAGGCCGACGTAGTTGAAGCCGAGGTAGGCCATCCCCAGGACGGCGACGGTCACGAAGGCGAGCAGCTTGACCTTGATGCTGGCAGCGATCACGGCGCGGTCACTCCCGGGATGGCGGGCAGCCCCGCCCGGCTCCCCGCCGGGGGCCCGGCGGCGGGCACCTGGTCCACGACCTGGCCGACCGCGTCCTGCACGGGCGCCAGCGGATCGGCCGGCTGCTGGGCGGTCTGCGGGGCGGGCGTACTCGGCACCGGCTGGCCGCCGCCGCCGCAGTCCGTGGGGACGTTCTCCTCCGGCAGCACCTCGAGCGCGCCGGTGGACGGATCCACGACGAAGCGGCAGAGGACGCCGCTCAGGTCCAGGTTGACGTTGGCCGTCATGTTGGTGAACAGCGCCGTCCCGCCTTCCTGCGCGGCGCGGTAGTTGAGCGGCACGTCGGCCCCGGCCTCACCGGTGCCGAAGACCGCGCTGTCGGGGAACGGGTAGGTCAGCAGCAGCTCGTAGCTGTCGGCGAGGTCGGGCCCGGCGGCGGTGAGCTGGGTGAGGATCGGTTGCAGCAGGCGCAGGTCCTCGACGGTGTTGACCGCGGACGCGTTGATGATCCGCGTGCCCACGTCACCGAGCCGGGCCAGGCTCTCCAGCATCGACACCAGCAGCTCGCGCTGCTCGTTGATGACGTCGAGCCCCGGGCCGATGGTGTCGAGTGCGGTCTGGATCGTCCCGGTGCGCCCGGCCAGGGTCTCGGCGAGGGCGTCGGCGTTGTCCAGCGCGCGGTTGATCTCCGCGCGCTGGTCGTCGAGTCCGCCGACGAAGGTGTCCAGCTGACGCAGCGTGTCCTTGATCGCGTCCTCCCGACCTTCGAGCGCGTCGCCGAGCTCGCGGTTGATCGTCTGGAGCTGGCTGAGTCCGCCGCCGCTGAGCACCAGCGACAGCGCGCCCAGCAGCTCCTCGACCTCGACGTTGCGATTCGTGCGGTCCAGGGTGATGCGGTCGTCGTCCTGGAGGGTCCCCCGCGGCTCCTCGTTGCCCGGTGGCGCCAGCTCGACGTACTTCTCCCCCAGCAGGGAGGACTGCTGGATCGCCGCCACGGCGTTGGCCGGCAGCTCGGTGTCGCGGTTGACCGAGACGGTGACCAGCGCCGTCCAGTCGTCCTCGTCCAGCTCGATGTCCTCGACCCGGCCGACCGGGACGTCGGCCACGCGGACGCCGGACTGCGGCACCAGGTCCAGGGCGTCGAGGAACTCGATCTGCACGGTCACGGGGTCCTCGCCGGTGTCGGCTCCCCCGGGCAGGCTGAACGAGTAGGCGCCACGGAATCCGCAGCCGGTCAGCAGCAGCGCGGCGGCACCGAGGGTGGTCGCCCGCATCAGGGTGCTCATCAGTTGCCCTCCACTGGCGCAGCGGCCGGCAGCACGGGCAGCCCCGGCCGCACGGTCTCGGGCACCGCGTACCCGAGCGCCTCCTCGAGCTGCCTGCTCAGCTCGGCGAAGCCCGGGTCCTCACCACCGATGCCGTCGGGATCGCCGGACAGCAGCAGCTTGCAGATGTTCTGCACGTCGTCCGGGTCCAGGGGGTTGAGGACCTGGTCGTAGGGCCTGGCCGGATCGAGGGGGACGAACGACGGCGTTTCCAGGTCGAGGCGGCCGGCCTGGCCCAGCGCGGCACAGACGGCGAGTTCGGGACTGATGGCACCGGCCCCGTTGTCGTGGGTGTCCAGCGTCCCGCCGCCGGCGTTGTAGGCGCGGGCGAGGTTGCCGAGTGCGGCGGGCGCCACGTCGATGACCCGGCCGAGCGCCGCCCGCTGCTGGACCAGCACCATGGTGACGTCGGCCAGCCGGTCGACGTTCACGGTCAGCAGCGCGGTGTTGTCGCGCACGAAGCCGGCGACGTCGCGGAGCGCGTCGTCGAGCAGGGCGACCGCGGCCTGGAGGTCCTCCCGCTCGGCCGCGAGGATCTCCATGGTCGCCGCCATGTTGTCGTTGAACTGGCCGACCTGGGCGTCGATGGTGGCCAGGGCGCTGGTGAAGACCTGGAGGTTGTCGAAGGAGCTGAAGAGGTCCTCGCGGTTGTCGGCGAGGGTCTCGACGGCCTGCGAGAAGCCGGTGAGCGTCCGGTTCAGTGCCTCGCCGTTGCCGTCGAGGTTGGCCGCGCCGGTGTCGATCAGGTCCGAGAGCGCCCCGTTGGCGTTGGCGCCGTCGGGCCCCAGGGCAGCGGAGAGCTCGTCGAGGGCGTCGTAGACCTCGTCGAGCTCGGTGGGGATGCCGGTGCGCTCGAGTGACAGCTCGGCGCCGTCCGCCATCGTCGGTCCGCCGTCGTAGGGCGGGGAGAACTGCACGTACCGATCGGAGACCAGCGACGGCGCGAGGACGACCGCGTCGGCGTCGGCGGGGATGTCGTAGTCGTCGTCGATGGTCATCTCGACGCGGACCCGGTCGCCCAGCGGCACGATGTCGTCGATGGTGCCGACCGCGATGCCGAGCACGCGGACGTCGGAGCCCGGGTAGAGACCGATCGTCTCCTCGAAGAACGCGGTGACGCGGTACTGGCCGGCCGGCCGCAGGATCGTCCAACCCAGCGCGGCCACGAGGACCAGCGCGGCGACGGCCGCGACTGCGCGCTGCGCCGTGCCGCTCACGCCCCGCCTCCCGAGGACGTGCCGCACGAGGTGAGCGGCGTCCCGTTGGCCTGGTTGCACGCGGCCGAGCCGACGATCGTGGGCAGCAGGTCGTTCACGAAGCTGTCGAACCAGCGGCCGTTGCCCAGGACGTTGGTGAACAGCCGCACGAACGGTTCCAGCTTGTTCACCGTCTCGGCCAGCGCCCCGCGGTTGCGGGACAGGATGTCGGTGACCCGGGACAGCTGCTGCAGCGCCGGGGTGAGCGTCTCGCGGTTGTCGGCGACCAGACCCTGCAGCTGACGCGAGAGGTCCTGGGTGGTCGTCAGGATGGAGTCGATGAGCGCCCGCCGGTCCTGGACCTCGCGCAGCAGCACGTTGGAGTCGAGGATCAGCTGGGTGAACTCGCCGCTGCGGTCGGCCAGCACCTGCGTCACGTCGCGCGTGGCGGTGAGCAGGTCGCGCAGCTGGGCGTCCCGCGAGGCGATCGTGTCCGAGAGCCGGGCGAGCCCTTCGAGTGAGGTGCGGACCTCGTCGGGGGTCTCGCTGAAGGTGTCCGACAGCACCTCGAAGGAGCTGGCCAGCTGCTCGGTGTCGATGTCCTGCACGGTCTCGGCGAGGCCGTTGAACGCATCCACCACGTCGAAGGGCGATGCGGTGCGCTCCACGGGAATCCGGTCGTCGGACCGGAGCTCGCTCGAGCCGCGCGGGACGAGCGCCACGTACTTCGCGCCCAGCACGGTCTCGATCTGGATCGCCGCCTCCGACTGGTCGCCGACGAAGACGTCCTTGATGCGCATCTCGACGGTGACGGCACCGTCCTCCAGCGAGAGGCTCTCGACCTCGCCGACCTTCACACCGGCCACCCGCACGGTGTCCTCGGTCTTCAGGCCCGCGGCCTCGGAGAACTGGGCCGTGTACACCGTCCCGCCGCCGATGAGCGGCAGTGACTGCGCGTTGAAGGCGAGGAACACCAGGACGGCGATGACAGCGAGGCTGACTCCGCCGACGACCACCGGGTTCTTGTCCCGGAAGTTGCCCGACCTCGCCGTTCTGCCGCTCACTGCCCGCACCCCTCGGCGCCGCTCTCGGTCTCGGGCACCAGCAGCTCCTGATCGCCGGTCGGAGTGGGCAGCGTGACCGAGCCGCTGTAGCTGCACAGGTAGAAGTTGAACCAGCTGCCGTTGACCGCGGTGCGGGTGATCTGGTCGATCTTGAACGGCGATCGCTGCAGGAACTCCTCCAGCTGGGCGCCGTCGTCGCCGATGTTGTCGGCCAGCTCGCCGAGCGCCTGGATGTCGGCGGCCAGCGGCGGGCGGACGTCCTCCAGGAAACCGCTGGTGGTGGCGGCCAGCGAGTCGATGGTCTGCAGGGAGTCGAAGATGGCCTCCTTGTCCGAGGCCAGCCCGGTGACGAACTCCTGCAGGCTCACGATCAGGCCGGAGAGCTGCTGGTCGCGCTCTGCCACCGTGCTCATCACCGTCGTCAGGTTGTCGATGACCCTGCCGATGACCGCGTCCTTGTCGGCCAGCGAGTTCGTCAGCGAGCCGACCCTCCGCAGCAGGCTCTCCATCGTGGCGCCCTCGCCCTGGAACACCTGGATGATCTCGAACGACACCCGGTTGACGTCGGCCGGCGACAGCGCCTGCAGCAGCGGCTGGAACCCGCCGAAGAGCGTGGTGAGGTCGAGCGCCTCCGTGGTCTGCGCCAAGGGCAGGGTCGCCCCCGCCTCGAGCGTCTCGCCGCCGGCACCCTCTCCCTCGACCAGGGTGATGTAGCGCTGGCCGACGAGGTTGCGGTACCGGATCGTCGCCTCGACCGTCCGCGGCAGCGGCACGTCCTCCGACACCTCGAAGTCCACCGCGGCGACGGGGCGCTGGCGGGCACCCTCGGTCCGGTCGGAGATCCCGATCCCGGTGACCTGGCCGACGCGGACACCGGCGATACGCACCTCGTCGCCCTCGACGAGACCCGCGACGTCGGTGAACTCGGCCCGGTACTGCAGCTGCTCGCCGTACCCGGCGTTGGTGATCGTCGAGATCAGCACGTAGCTGCACAGCACGGTGATCACGCCGAAGACGATCAGCTTGGTCAGGGCGCCGGTGACGCCGCGGAGCTGGCCCTTCATCGCAGCATCACGCTCCTCCCCCTCAGCAGTGGCGCGAGCGTCGACGCCGACAGGTCCGACACCTCGCCGGGCTCCAGGCCGGTCTGGTAGCCGAGGATGTTCCGCACGAAGTCCAGCTCCGCGGTCGACCCGGCCATCTCGCCGGGCAGCGAGTTGCCGGCCGCGCCCACCTGCTGGGGGGGTGCCCCCGCGGCGGGCGCCTGGCCGCCGTCGTTGCAGGACGGCGGAGGACCGCCCGGCCCGCTGGTCTCGGGCGAGTCGACGCCGTCCGGGATCGGGACCGGGCAGTGGTAGTCGTCCTGCGCAGCCTGGGCGATCTGGCCCGGGATGTCGTCCAGGCCCCGGCAGTCCGGGCCGCCGTCGGCGAGGTAGGCCGGCTGGTCGTTGGGCTTGTAGGCGCTGCGCGGCGGGAAGGTCACCGTGACGAACAGGTTGAGCGCGGGGTCGCCGTCGGTGCCGAAGGTCTCGCCGATCCGCGGGACCGACTGCGCCAACCCGTCGAGCAGGCACGGGTACATCGGCGAGTACTCGGCGAACAGCCCCAGCACCGGACGGGAGGTCTCGGCCAGCGAGATCAGGTTGCGCTCGTTGGTCTCCAGGAACCCGGCGAGGGTGTTGGAGGAGGCGCCGACCACCGTGAACGTGCGACGCAGGGCCTCCTCCTCGTCGACGACCGTCTGGTTGGTGATCGCCAGGTTGTCGAGCACGGCCAGCAGGTCCTCGGCGGCGCCGTCGTAGGTCTCGGCGACGTCCGCGAGGCCGGTGATGTCGGCCTGCAGCTCGGGCAGCACGGTGTTGATCTCCCCGAAGTACTCGCCGGTGGCGGCCAGGTTGGCACCGAGCCGGTCGCCCCGGCCGCGGAGCGCCTCCGAGACGGCGTTGAGCGTGTAGGCGAGGTCCTGGGGCTGCACGGCCTGCAGCAGCGGGAGCGAGTCGTCGATGACCCGCTGCAGCTCGATGGCGTTCTCGGTGCGGTCCTGGCCGATGGTGTCGCCGTCGGCCAGCCGCTCCGCCGCCGGCTCCTCCGGCATCTGCAGGGCGACGTAGCGCTCGCCGAACAACGTCTTGGGCAGCAGCCTGACCGTCACGTCGGCCGGGATCTGGTCGAGGTACTCGGGCTGGATCGCCAGCTCGATCGTGGCGCCGCCGGAGTCCGCGTCCACCTCACGGACGTCCCCGACGATGACGCCCCGCATCTTGACGTCGGAGGCCTCCTGCAGCTGGTTGCCCGCGGTGTCGGTCTCCAGCGTCACGGTGGCGACCTCGTCGAAGGCCTTCTGGTAGGTCGCCACGGACAGGCCGAGCAGCAGCGCCAGCACGACCAGGAAGGCGACGCCGAGTCCGCGTCGCTTGAGCAGGTGGGTGTTCACCGTCATGCCGCCCTCAGCCCGCGATCCGGACGGTCGTCGTCGAGCCCCAGATGGCCAGCGACAGGAACAGGTCGACGATGTTGATCGCCACGATGGAGAACCGCACCGCCCGGCCCACCGCGAGGCCGACGCCGGCCGGGCCGCCGGATGCCTTGTAGCCGTAGTAGCAGTGGGTCAGGATGATCACCACGGCGAAGATGAGCACCTTGAGGAAGGACCACAGCACGTCCTGCGGTGGCAGGAACAGGTTGAAGTAGTGGTCGTAGGTGCCGGTCGACTGCCCGTAGGCCTGGGTGGCGATGGTGCGGGTGGCGAAGTAGCTGGTGAGCAGGCCCAGCACGTAGAGCGGGATGACGGCGATGAAGCCGGCGATGATGCGCGTGGTCACCAGGAAGGGCAGCGAGGGGATGCCCATCACCTCGAGCGCGTCGATCTCCTCGTTGATCCGCATCGCGCCGATCTGGGCGGTGAACCCGCAGCCGACAGTCGCCGAGAGCGCCAGTCCGGCCACGAGGGGGGCGATCTCCCGGGTGTTGAAGTAGGCCGAGAGGAAGCCGGTGAAGGCCGACGTGCCGAGCTGGTCGAGCGCCGCGTAGCCCTGGAGACCGACCTCGGTGCCGGTGAAGAAGGACAGGAACGCGATGACGCCGACGGTGCCGCCGATGACGGCCAGCGCGCCGGTGCCGAAGGTGACCTCGGCCAGCAGCCGGAAGGTCTCCTTCTTGTACCGGCGCAGCGTCCGCGGGATCCAGCCCAGGGCGCGCCCGTAGAAGCCGAGCTGCTCGCCCAGGTCGTCGAGGCTGTCCAGCGGCTTGCGGTAGACGACCTTCGCGATCCGCCGGCCGCCGACCTTCATCCGGTCGATCGGTGAGAGGAGCGCCATCACTGCCCCTTGGGCGGAACGAGCTGGAAGTAGATGGCGGTGAGCACGAAGTTGACCGCGAACAGCAGCAGGAAGGTGATGACCACCGACTGGTTCACCGCGTCGCCCACGCCCTTGGGCCCACCACCGGCACGCAACCCCTTGAACGAGGCGACGATGCCGGCGATGAGCCCGAAGATCAGTGCCTTGATCTCACCGGACCAGAAGTCGGCCACCTGCGCGAGTGCGCTGAAGGACGCCAGGTAGGCGCCGGGGGTGCCGCCCTGCAGGATGACGTTGAAGAAGTAGCCGCCGGCCACGCCGACGACGCTGACCATCCCGTTGAGCATGACCGCGACGAGCATCGACGCCAGCACCCGCGGGACCACGAGCCGCTGGATCGGGTCGATGCCCAGCACCTCCATGGCGTCGATCTCGTCCCGGATCTTGCGGGCGCCGAGGTCGGCGCAGATGGCGGAGCCGCCTGCGCCGGCGATGAGCAGCGCGGTGACGATCGGGCTCGCCTCGCGCAGGACCGCCAGCACCGAGGCCGACCCGGTGAACGACTGGGCGCCGAGCTGTCGGGTCAGCGACCCCAGCTGCAGCGCGATGACCGCGCCGAACGGGATCGCGACCAACGCGGTCGGCAGGATCGTGACCTTGGCGACGAACCAGGTCTGCTCGATGAACTCCCGCAGCTGGAAGGGCCGCTTGGGCAGCGATCGGATGACGTCGAGCGCGAAGGCGAAGAGGTTGCCGCTGGCCGCCAGCGGACGGGTCGGCGAGAACTTGCCGTCGAGCAGGCCTGGGGCCTTCGGCTTGTCGGTCGCCGTCACGCCTCACCGCCCTGACGCGGTAGCACGGTGGTCGCGCCGGAGACCGGGTGGGCGTCGGATGCCCAGTGCCGGCCACCGGCGCCGGTCGTGGGTGCGTAGGCGCCCGCATCCGCCTTCGCGAGCAGTTCCTCGGGCAGCGACATGCGGATCGCCGCCTGGGTCTGCTCGTCGAACTCGTGCAGCATGCGGGCGACGCGCTCCTGGCGGCGCCGCTCGGCCTTGCGCTCGGGCAGGCCCTCCGTCGGCGTCAGCTGCGGCGGCACGGCGTCCCCGCCGCTGGCACCCTTGGGCCCCACGCCGTTGTGCTGGTCGCCACCACGGGCCTCCAGGGCGGCCATCTCCGCCTCGACCTGGGCGACGTCCTTCTCCTCGCTCATGCCGATCGGACCCTCGCGCCGCCCGTTCAGGAACTGCCGGACGACGGGTTCCTGCGAGGTCAGCAGCTGCTCGCGCGGGCCGAACATGACCAGGTTCCGGCGGAAGAGCAGGCCGAGGTTGTCCGGCACGGTGCGGGCGGTGCCGATGTCGTGCGTGACGATGAGGAACGTGGCGTCGATCTGGGCGTTGAGATCGACGATCAGCTGGTTCAGGTAGGCGACGCGCACCGGGTCCAGCCCGGAGTCCGGCTCGTCGAACAGGATGATCTCGGGGTCCAGCACCAGCGCCCGGGCGAGCCCGGCCCGCTTGCGCATCCCGCCGGAGATCTCGCCGGGGAGCTTGCCCTCGGCACCCTGCAGGCCGACCATGTCCATCTTCTCGAGGACGATGCTCTTGATCTCGCCCTCGGACTTCTTGGTGTGCTCGCGCAGCGGGAAGGCGATGTTGTCGAAGAGGTTCATCGAGCCGAAGAGGGCGCCGTCCTGGAACAGCACGCCGAAGAGCTTCCGGATCTCGTAGAGCTTGTGCTCACTGGTCCGGACGAGGTCGACGTCCTTGATGACGATCGAGCCCTGCTCGGGCTTGAGCAGCCCGACGAGGGACTTGAGGAACACCGACTTGCCGGTTCCGGACGGACCGAGCAGCACCGAGATCTCACCGGGAGGCAGCGTCAGGGTGACGTCGCTCCAGATGTTCTGGCTCCCGAAGGACTTGCTCAGTCCTTCGACCTCCACCGCGACGCCCACGTCTGCCTGCCCTCCCCGTTCCGGCTGCGCTGCCGGTCCCCTGCCTCGTCGCACCGACGAGCCTCGACGGTGTCCGCGCCCTGGACACCCCGCATGCCGGGGTCCACGACGCGCATCTACTGACGAGTAACGACGGCGCTCGCGACAGGTTACGTGTGTCACGCATTTTCCGTGACCCGGGTCTCCGGACATCGCTCGCCCGGGCTGCCGGCGTCATCCGTGCGGGGGACGCACCCCGGCCGGGGACGCAGCTGGGGCCGCCCTCCCGAAGGAGGACGGCCCCAGCTGGTGTCACATCCCCGGTCTGGCCGGGGACGGTGTCACTTGACGGTGACGGTGGCGCCGGCGCCCTCGAGGGAGGCCTTGGCCTTCTCGGCGGCGTCCTTGGCGACCTTCTCCAGGACCGGCTTCGGCGCGCCGTCGACCAGGTCCTTGGCCTCCTTGAGGCCGAGCGAGGTCAGGCTGCGCACCTCCTTGATGACCTGGATCTTCTTGTCGCCGGCAGCCTCGAGGATGACGTCGAACTCGTCCTGCTCGG
>CADCTN010000190.1 GCA_902805535.1 uncultured Blastococcus sp.
GGAGGACGCCGACGACGCGGGCGAGGGCAAGGAGGGCAGGTCCTTCCTCCGCGTGGCCGCCATCTCCTTCGGCGTCCTGTTCGCCGCCGAGTGGGGCGACCTGTCGCAGCTGGCCACCGCCGGGCTCGCCGCGCGCTACGACGACCCGTTCTCGGTGTTCGCCGGCGCGTGGGCGGCGCTGCTGGTGGTCAGCGGCCTGGCGGTGTTCCTCGGCCGCACGCTCGCCGACCGGCTGCCGATCCCGGTGATCCGCCGCGTCGCCGCGGTGCTCTTCGTGGTGTTCGCGGCCTTCGCCGTGGTGGAGACCGTCCGCGCGCTCACCTGATGATGATCAGGTGACCTGATCACCAGGGGTCCTCCCTCACCACCGGTGCTGAGGTAGGTCCCCGAACGATCAGGTGACCTGATCATCATCCGAGACACGGAAACCGGTGGCGGGGCCCTGGCACCATGGACGGCGAGATGGACGCCGCCGTGCAGGTCACCGACCTGGTGAAGCGCTACCCCGGCCGTCCGGTCGACGCGGTGGCCGGCATCAGCTTCGAGGTGGGCCGCGGCGAGGTGTTCGGCCTCCTCGGCCCGAACGGCGCCGGCAAGACCACGACGGTCGGCATCCTCACCACCCGGGTGCTGGCGACGTCCGGCGACGCGTCGGTCGCCGGTGTCGACGTCCGCGCCGATCCGGTGACCGCCCGCAGCCGGCTGTCGGTCGTGCCGCAGCGGCCGAACCTCGACCGCGCGCTCACCGCCCGGCAGAACCTGGTCTTCCACGCCGCCTACCACGGCATGGGTCGCGTGGAGCGCAGCCGCCGGGCCGACGAGCTGCTCGAGCAGCTGGGCCTCGGCGACCGCGGCAAGGACAAGGTCGACAACTACTCCGGTGGCATGGCGCAGCGGCTGCTCATCGCCCGGGCGCTCATGCACGCGCCGCAGGTGGTCTTCCTCGACGAGCCGAGCACCGGCCTGGACCCGCAGGCCCGGCTGTTCGTCTGGGACCGCATCCGCGAGCTGCGCGACGGCGGCGTCACCGTCGTCCTGACCACCCATGACATGGACGAGGCCGCCGAGCTGACCGACCGGGTCGCGATCATGGACCACGGCAGGCTCCTGGCGCTGGACACCCCCGCGGCGCTGACCCGCGGCCTGCCGGGCAGCGCGACGCTGGACATCGACGTCGAGCGGGCGGACGACGACACCGACGACGCCGTGCTCGCCGCCCTCGAGCCCCTCGCCGAACGGGTCGAACCGGTCGCCGACAGCGGGGGCCTGCGCGCCCGCCTCTACCTCTCCGGCGAGGCCGCCGCGCTGGTCGGCCCGGTCTCCGACGTGCTCGTCGCCCGCCGGGCCCGGCTCAGCGGCGTCCGCATCGGCGAGCCGAGCCTCGAGGACGTGTTCCTCAACCTCACCGGCCGGGAGCTGCGATGACCGCGACTCCGCCGACGAGCGCCGCCCCGAGCGTCGGCCGGGCGTTCCGGGCGCTGCTGTGGCGCGACGTCTTCGTCACCGGCCGCGAACTGGTGCCCTTCCTCCTGCAGGTCGTGCTGCAGCCGGTCTTCCTGCTGTTCGTCTTCGGCAAGGTGCTCGTCGAGCTGGGCTTCGCCACCGCGGAGTACTCCGCCGTCCTGCTGCCCGGCGTGATCGCGCTGGCGGCGTTCCTCACCGCGCTGCAGACGACGGCGTTCCCGCTGGTCATCGACTTCTCCTACACCAAGGAGATCGAGGACCGCCTGCTCGCGCCGCTGCCCACGTACCTGGTGGCGATCGAGAAGATCGCCTTCTCGCTGCTGCGCGCGCTGGTCGCGGCGCTGGTGATGTTCCCGATCAGCCTCTGGGTGCTCGGGTCCCTGCCGGTGCGCTGGTCCGACGCCCCGGTGCTGCTGCTCTTCCTGGTGCTCGGGTCGCTCGTCGGCGCCTGCGTCGGCATGACCATCGGCACCTTCGTCACGCCGAACCGCATCAACGTGGTCTTCGCCGTCGTCCTCACGCCGCTGCTGTTCACCGGCTCGACCCAGTTCCCCTGGCAGTCGCTGGACTCGCTGCGCTGGTTCCAGGTCGTCTGCGCGATCAACCCGCTGACCTACGTGAGCGAGGCGCTGCGCGCCCAGATGGCGCCCGACCTGCCGCACCTGCCGCTGTGGATCTGCGCGCTGGCGCTGACCGGCTTCCTGGTGCTGTTCGGCACCACCAGCCTGATCGGCTTCCGCCGGCGCGCGCTGGATTAGGCTTCCGGACCATGGAGTTCCGGACGACGGTCGAGCTGGGCGGCAAGACCGCCACCGGTCTGCGCGTGCCCGACGACGTCGTCGAGGCGCTCGGCGGCGGCAAGCGCCCGCCCGTGACCGTCACCGTGGCCGGCTACTCCTACCGGACGACGGTGGCGCCGATGGGCGGCGCGTTCTTCCTGCCCCTGGCCGCCGAGCACCGGGAGGCCGCGGGGCTGGCGGCCGGCCAGGAGGTCGACGTCCGCCTCGAGCTGGACACGGCGCCGCGCGAGACCCCGCTGCCCGACGACCTCGACGCCGCCCTCGACGACGCGGCCCGCGCGCACTTCCACGGGCTCGCGCCCAGCCACCGCAAGGAGTGGGTGCGCTGGGTCGAGGAAGCCAAGAAGCCCGAGACGCGGGCGGCGCGGGTCGAGAAGACCGCCGCCGCCCTGCGCGAAGGCCGCAAGACCCGCTAGGGCAGCGTCGGCAGCCACCCCGCCAGCGCCCGGCCGACCTCGTGCGGGGAGTCCTCGGGCACGAAGTGCGCCCCGGGCACGGCCACCTCGGTCAGCGCCGCCCACTTGCGCACGAACGCCCGCTGCCGGCCGACCAGGATCGACCCCGGGTCGGCGGCCAGGAACAGCTTCGGCACCGGGCTGTGCCGCAGCCACTGGCCGTAGCGGGCGACCACGTCGCGCACCGGCGGCGGCACGTTCTCCAGCGGGATCTGCCGCGGCCACTCCAGCGTCGGCCAGCGGCGGTCCCGGTCGGCGAACGGCGCCCGGTAGCGGTCGTGCGCCTCGGGGCTCAGCCCCGTCAGCGTGGCGGCCGGCAGGATGCGCTCGACGAAGACGTTGTCGTCCAGCACCGCCTCCTCGCCGCCGGGCCCGCGCATGGTGCGGAAGATCTTCCGCGCCGCCTCGGGCCAGTCCGCCCAGGTCAGCGGGACGACGATCGCCTCGGTGAAGGCGATGCCGCGGGTGCGCACCCGGTTGCGCTGCGCCCAGGCGAAGCCCAGCGCCGAGCCCCAGTCGTGCAGCACGAACGTGACGCGGCCGGAGGGGACGACGGCGTCGAGGAAGGCGTCGAGGTAGGCCTGGTGGGTGAAGAAGGAGTACGTGCCCGGGCCGGGGTCGGGCAGCGCGTCGGACTCGCCCATGCCGACGAGGTCCGGGGCGATGCACCGGCCCAGCGACCGCGCGTGCGGGATGACGTTGCGCCACAGGTAGGACGACGTCGGGTTGCCGTGCAGGAAGACGATGGCCTCGCCCTCCCCCTCGTCCACGTAGGCCATCTCCAGGGCCGGCCGCCCCGCCGGCTGGATGCGCACCCGCTTCCGCTCGAAGGGGTCCTCGGGGGAGACGTCGTCGGCCATGACCGCGATCCTGACGCGGCGGGCGCGGACTCGCCGTCCGAAAGCGCTTGACCCTGACGCGACGTCAGGCCGCACTGTCGTCGACGTCAGAGGAGGGAGGAACCCCATGGACGGCGGAGTGGACGGGTTGACGGTCGGCGAGGTCGCCGGCCTGGCCGGTGTGACGGTGCGGACGCTGCACCACTACGACCGCATCGGGCTGCTGTCGCCGTCCGGGCGCACGGCGTCCGGGTACCGGCAGTACTCGGCGGCGGACCTGGACCGGCTGCACGCGGTGCTGCTCTACCGGGACCTGGGCTTCTCCCTCGAGGACGTCGCGGCGCTGCTGGCCGACGACGCCGATCCCGCGGCGCACCTGCGCCGGCAGCACGCGCTGCTCCGGGCCCGGCTGGAACGGACGCAGCAGATGGTCGCGGCGGTGGAGAAGGAGATGGAGGCACGAGAAATGGGGATCCCCCTGACCCCGGAGGAGCGGTTCGAGGTGTTCGGCGAGCACGACCCGGAGCAGTACGAGGCGGAGGTGCAGGAGCGCTGGGGCGAGACCGACGCCTACGCGCAGTCCAAGCGGCGCACCGGCGCCTACTCCAAGCAGGACTGGCTGCGGATCAAGGCCGAGGGCGAGGACGTCGAGGCGCGCTTCGCCGCGGCCCTCGCGGCCGGCGTCGCGGCGGACTCCGCGCAGGCCATGGACATCGCGGAGGAGCACCGGCAGCAGATCAGCCGGAACTTCTACGACTGCCCGCCGCAGATGCACGCCGGCCTCGGCCGGATGTACGTCGAGGACGAGCGGTTCACCGCGCACTACGAGAAGCGGGCCGCCGGGCTCGCGCAGTACGTGAGCGACGCCGTCCAGGCCAACGCCGTGCGCCAGGGCGGCTGATCACCGTGCGCTGACGCGCAGTTCCGGGCTCAGGAACTGCGCGTCAGCGCACACCGCTCAGCCGCCCGCGGCCACGAAGGGGGCCCGGCGCGGGTGGAGGTCCTGCTCGAGGACGTCGACGAGGAAACCGGCCAGATCGGCCCGGTCGATCCACGTCGCCTTCACCGAGCGGTGCGCGTCGTGCTCCACCGGCCGCCCGCCGGGGCCGTCCTTGAGCCGCGGCGGGCGCACCAGCGTCCAGTCCCGGTCCGACGCCGCCCACACGCGGTACTCGGCGGGCTTGTCGGCGACCACGGCGCCGCCCAGCTTCTGGATGAGGAAGGAGATCGCCTTCGCGCTCGGCGACTTCCGGTCGCCGGGCACGTCGATGCCGGCGCCGCTGACGCCGACGAACCGCCGCACACCTGCCTTCTGCATGGCCCGGACCAGGGCCTCCGCGGTGTCGCGGTGCAGCGTCGGCTCCTTCTCGGCGGGGCCGAGCGCCGAGACCACGGCGTCCGCCCCGGTGACGACGTCGACGAGCGCGGACTCGTCGCGGCAGTCGCCGACGACCACGCGGACGTCGCCGGACGCCACCGGCTTCGCCGGATCGCGCACCAGCACCGAGACGTGGTGCCCCCGGCGCACCAGCTCGGCGACGACGTGCCGGCCGGTGCGGCCCGTGGCCCCCAGAACGGCGACCTTCATCCGGACCTCCTCGTCGGGAACGTGCGGGCCGGGCGGGGCCCTGCCGCGACCAACCCGCCGAGCCGGGACTTGCTTCCTCGCGCGAAGGCGGTCCTCGCGGCTCAGTCCTCGGCCAGAACCGCCTCGGCGGCGGGAACGGCGGCGGCGCGGTCGGCCGGCACCAGCCCGAGCCGGGTGCGCCGGTCGAGCAGGTCGGCGACGGTCCGCGCGCCCTCGTACCGGACGGCGAACCGCAGCTCCCCCACCGTCTCCGGGCGCCCGGCCACCACCGCGGCGGGCCCGAGCGCCTCGACGACCGGTGCCTCCGTCCCGTACCGCGCCACCAGTCGCCCCGGCGCGTGCACGCGCTCGAGCGCCGACCGCGGCGCCGCACCCACCAGGGGCAGCCGCCCGGTGAGCGACCCGGCCGCACCCCGGCCGAGCCGGGCGACGACCGCGTCGACCGCCTCCTCGGCCATCGCGCGGTAGGTCGTGAGCTTGCCGCCCACCACCGACAGGACCGGTCCGTCCCACCGCAGCAGGTGCTTGCGGGAGAGGTCGGCCGTGGCGTCCCCCGGCCCGGTGCCCGCCGACGCGGGCAGGACCAGCGGGCGCAGCCCGGCGTAGGACCCGACGACGTCCGAGCGCGTGAGCGGACGGTCCAGCACCTGGTTCACCGTCGCCAGCAGCTGCGCCACCTCGGCGTCGCCGGGCACCGGGTCGTCGTCGGGCACCGGACCCTCGACCGGCTCGTCGGTGAGCCCCAGGTAGACCAGCCCGTCGGCCTGCGGCAGCGCGAAGACGTACCGCGACCGGGAGCCCGGCAGCGGCACGGTCAGCGCGGCCGACGGCGAGCCGAGCACCGCCCCGGGCACCACGAGGTGCGAGCCGCGCGAGGGCACCAGCCGGATGGACGGCGCCAGCTGCTGCGCCCACACCCCGGTGGCGTTCACGACCGCTCCGGCGCGCAGCGACAGCGCCGAGCCGTCGACCACCGCGTGGACGTCGGCGCCGTCCACCGCCGTCACCGCCGCGCCGGTCAGCACCCGCGCCCCGTAGGCGGCGGCCGTCCGGGTCAGCGCCACCACCAGCCGGGCGTCGTCCACGAGCTGCCCGTCCCAGAAGACGACGCCGCCACGACCGGCCCGCACGCCCGGCACCAGCCGGGACACCTCGTCGGCCGACACCCGCCGGGTCGAGGGCAGCGATCCCCGGCCGCCGGGCACCGACAGCCGCACGGCGTCGCCCAGCCGGCCGCCGGCGGCGGCCAGGGCCGTCACGTCCCGGCCGGCGACGTCGGGGACCAGGAACGGCAGCCGGCGGACCAGGTGGGGCGCGGTCGCGCCCATCAGGACGGCGCGCTCGCGGGCGCTCTCGCGCGCCAGGCCGAGCTCGCCGTGCGCGAGGTACCGCAGGCCGCCGTGCACGAGCTTGGAGGACCACCGGCTGGTGCCGGCCGCGAGGTCGGTGCGCTCCAGCAGGACGACGGACAGCCCCCGGCTCGCGGCGTCCAGCGCCACCCCCGCGCCGGTCACGCCCCCACCCACCACGACGACGTCGACCGCCGAGCCCGGGAGGTCGGCCAGGTCCCTCGCGCGGCGGGCCGGGGACAGCGTCCCGGGCAACGAGGCGGTCACCATGATCGCTCCGACAGCAGCACCGGCAGACTGTAGCCGTGGCAACGCAGCCGGAACTGACGATCCAGGGCTGGGGTCCGGCCGACCCCGAGCCGTCCAGCACCACCGACCGCGACCTGAACGGCACGCTGCCGAAGGCCGCGCGCCGCTACCTGGCCCGGGAGCTGGGCTGGTCCCCGCGGCCGACACCGCCGGTTCCGGTCGCGGACATCCGGCTCGCGCCGTCGCGGCTCCCCGACGAGGCCCGCACCCGACTGGTCCAGCTGCTCGGCGAGGACAACGTCCGCACCGACCGGGACTCGCGGCTGCGTCGCGCCGGGGGGAAGAGCTACCTGGACCTGCTCCGCCGTCGCGAGGGCGACGCCTCCGACGCGCCGTGCGCCGTCGTCCTGCCGGGCACGACCGAGGAGACCGTCGCACTGCTCACCGCGTGCAGCGAGCTCGGCGTCGTCGTCGTCCCGTTCGGGGGCGGGACGAGCGTCGTCGGCGGGCTGGCCGGCGTGGACCCCGACGACCGCCCGACGATCGCGGTCGACCTGTCCCGGATGTCGTCGGTGCAGTCCCTCGACGTGCCGTCGTCCCTGGTCACCGTGGGCCCGGGCATGCGCGGCCCCGCCCTGGAGCAGGCGCTGGACCGGGAGGGGCTCACCTTCGGCCACCTGCCGCAGAGCTGGGAGTTCGCCACCCTGGGCGGGTACGCGGCCACCCGGTCGGCCGGCCAGACCAGCACCGGGGTCGGCCGCTTCGAGGAGCTGGTGGCGGGGCTGACCCTGGCCACGCCATCCGGCGTCCTGGAGCTCGGCCACCCGCCGGCGACGGCCGCCGGCCCGGACCTGCTCGGCCTCGCCCTGGGCTCGGAGGGGACGCTCGGCATCATCACCGAGCTCTCCCTGCGGGTGCGGCCGAAGCCGGCGACCAGCGTCCACGAGGGCTGGTCCTTCCGCTCCTGGGCGGCCGGCCTGGCGGGGCTCCAGCAGCTGGCCCGGCACGACCTGCTGCCCGACACCGTCCGGCTCTCCGACGCCGACGAGACGCGGGCCAACCTGCTCATGGCCGCCGGCACCGGGGCCAAGCTGCTGCGCGGCAGCCTCAAGGCGCGCGGCCACGCCGACGGCTGCCTGCTCGTGCTCGGCTGGGAGGGCCTGCCGCCGCTGGTGCGGGCCCGCATGAAGGCGGCCGCCGCTTCCCTCCGGGACGGCGGGGCGATCCGCCTGGGCCCGAAGGTGGGTGAGTCGTGGCGGAAGAACCGGTTCCACGGGCCCTACCTGCGCGACAGGCTCATGGACGGCGGCCTGCTGGTCGAGACCCTGGAGACCGCGGCCACCTGGACGGCGCTGCCCACCGTCTACGACTCGGTCCGCCGGGCGCTGCGCCAGTCGCTGACCCGCGAGGGACGCCGTCCGCTGATCATGAGCCACGTCTCGCACGGCTACCCGACCGGTGCGTCCCTGTACGTGACCGTGCTGGCCGACCGCGACGAGGCGCTGCCGATCCAGCAGTGGCTCGCGGCCAAGCGGGCCGCGACCGATGCGCTGCTGGCCGCCGGCGGAACCCTCACCCACCACCACGCCGTCGGGGCGGACCACCGCCCGTGGATGGAGCGCGAGGTCGGCCCGCTGGGGATCGAGGTGCTGCGCGCGGTCAAGGAGCGGCTGGACCCCCAGGGCATCTGCAACCCCGGCGTCCTGCTCCCCGACTGAATCGACGAGATCTGCACACTCGCCCCCATCAGCGCGCTGAAGGGGGCGAGTGTGCAGATCTCGTCAGGGTTTGGCCCGCTCAGAGAGCGTGACCGAAGGAGAAGACACCCCCGGCTCCTGCGGGCGGAGTCCGGGGTGCGGCTGGGCGACGAGCCGCAGTGGGCCTCGGCGGTGCAGGCGCTGCCCCCCTACCGGGGACGCCGTCGCTCACGCTGGGGGCCTACGACGAGCTCCTGGGCCGGCTCGCCGAGCGCCGCGGTGACCTCGCGGCCGCCCGCGAGTGGTGGCGCGGAGCGCGGGAGCAGGGCGTGCTCGTCGGCTCGCCGCACCAGGTCGCGCTGGCCGAGTCCCACCTGGCGCGGCACAGGGAATCCCGCCTCCCCGCCGCTCGCGGCGGGGCCCTGGAAGGGCAGGGTCAGGCGGTGGTGGCGATTCCGCCGTCCACCGGGATGACGGCCCCGGTGACGTAGGAACCGGCGCGGCTGGCCAGGTAGACGACGACGCCGGCCATGTCGTCGGGGCGGCCGATGCGTCCCAGCGGCGACGTGGCGGCGATCTCCTCGCCGAACGCGTCGAGGGTGGCGGCCATCATCTTGGACTCGAACGGCCCCGGGGCGACGGCGTTGACCGTGATCCCCCTCGGCCCCAGCTCCTTGGCCAGCACGCGGGTGAGCTGGTGCAGGCCCGCCTTGCTGGCCGCGTAGGAGTAGGTGGGCATCGGGTTGACGTGCAGCCCGTCGATGCTGCCGACGTTGACGATGCGGGCCGGGTCGCCGACGCTCGCGGCCGCCTCGAGCGCGGGCAGGAACGCGCGGGTGAGGAAGAACGGGGACTTCAGGTTCAGGTCCAGCAGCTTGTCCCACGCCGACTCCGGGAACGTCTCCAGCGGCTCGCCCCAGGTGGCGCCGGCGTTGTTGACCAGCACGTGCACCTTCTCCTCGCGCTGCCCGACCTCCTCGGCGAGCCGGACGCACTCGGCCTCGGTGGACAGGTCGGCCGGAACGGACACGGCCGTGCCGAACTCGGCGAGCTCCGCGACGGCGGCGTCCCCGGCCTCGGCCTTGCGCGAGCTGATGTAGACGCGCGCCCCGGCCTGCAGCAGACCGCGGGCCATCATCAGCCCGATGCCGCGGGTGCCACCGGTGACGACGGCCACCTTGCCCGTCAGGTCGAACAGATCCATGGTTCGCACACTATCCAGCGAGTCGCCGGAGGCTGACGGGCGGCAGGCGCACTCCCTGTGTCAGCCTCAACGCCATGATCGTGTCCCCGTCCCAGGCGCCCCTCATGGGCGCGACCAGCGAGGTGGGTCGGCTGCGCACCGTGCTGCTGCACCGCCCCGGAGCCGAGTTGCGGCGGCTGACCCCGCGCAACAACGACGAGCTGCTCTTCGACGGCGTTCCGTGGGTGGACCGCGCGCAGGAGGAGCACGACGCCTTCGCGCAGGCGCTGACCGACCGCGGCGTCGAGGTGCTGCACCTGGACCGGCTGCTGACCGAGGTGCTGTCCTTCCCGTCCGCGCGGGCCGAGCTGATCGCCGCGGCGGTCGACGACCCGCGGCTGGGCGCGACCCTGCAGCGGTCCACGACGGCGCACCTGTCGGAGATGGCCCCCGAGGACCTCACCCGCACCCTGATCGCCGGGCTGTCCCACGACGAGCTCCGCGGCGGCAGGGGCCTGGCCTACGAGGTCATGGACCGCGGTGACTTCGTCGTCCCGCCGCTGCCGAACCTGCTGTTCACCCGCGACTCCTCGGTGTGGATCGCCGACGAGGTGGCGGTGACGTCGCTGGCCATGCCCGCCCGCCACCGGGAGAGCACGATCACGGCCGCCGTCTACGCCCACCACCCGCGCTTCGCCGGCGTCGAGCAGCTCTACGGCGCGCACCTGGAGCACCTGGAGGGTGGCGACGTCCTCCTGCTGTCCCCCGGGGTCGTCGCGGTCGGCGTGGGCGAGCGGACGACGCCGGGCGGGGCGGAGCGGCTCGCCCGCCGGCTGTTCGCGCGGCGGCTGGCCCACACCGTGCTCGTCGTCCCGATCGCCCAGCGGCGGGCGACGATGCACCTGGACACCATCGCCACGATGGTCGACGTCGACGCCATGGTCATGTACCCGGCGGTGGCGGACTCGCTCGCGGCGTGGACCGTCACCGCGCCCGACGGGGTGGCCGACGACGCGGACACGGCGGAGCTGGCCGTCAGCGGCCCGCAGCCCTTCCTCACCGCGGCTGCGGCGGCCATGCGCATCGACCGGCTGCGGGTCATCGACACCGGCCTGGACCCGGTGACCGCCGAGCGCGAGCAGTGGGACGACGGCAACAACACCCTCGCCCTGGCCCCCCGGCTGGCGGTGGCCTACGAGCGGAACACCGTCACCAACACCGCGCTGGAGGCCGCCGGGATCGAGGTCGTGCGGATCGCCGGCTCGGAGCTGGGCAGCGGTCGCGGTGGACCGCGATGCATGTCCTGCCCGGTAGCGCGCACACCTGTCTGAAACTGGCTCGCAACGCTCCGTGGTGGACTCGCGCTGGCGTGACGGACCAGTCCCGCTGATATCTGTGACCCGTGGTACAGCTCACCCACCGATTTGTTCGATCCCACGGGGGAATCTTGATGTCCACGCGCCTTCGCCTGCCGCTGTCCGTGCTCACCGCAGCGGCGTTGCTGCTCCTCGGGTCCGGATCGGCCGCCGCGGTCGATGACGCCCCAGTAGGTCCCGTCCCGGACGTGGCGGCGGTCGACCCGGTCACCGACGCGCTCGCTCCCGGGCAGGCCTCCGGGTCCGGCGAACCCGACACCTCCAGCACCCCCAGCATTCCCGGTGACCTCGGCACTTCCAGCGACCTCGGCACCCCCGACGGAAGCCAGACCACGCCGTCCCCGCAGGACGAGGGCGGGCAGACGCCCGGCGAGGGCGGCGGGATCCCCGGCGCATCCGGCGGTCCGCCCAGCGACGGTGACGCGGGTGATGGCGATGGCGGTGGCGGTGGCGAGACCCCAGAGATGGGCGGGGAGCCATCGCCCGGCGGTGGCGGGGGAGCCAACCCTGTGGTCGACGGATGCGAGAAGCTCGTCGACGGCATCACCGGCCTCGAGCCCACCCTGGGCGGTCAGCTCGAGCAGCTCTGCACCGAGCTGGAGAACGGGGCCGAGGAACTCCTCGAGGGCTGCGAGACGCTGGCGGACGCGGTCAGGAACGACGACGCCCAACTCGGCGCAGTGATCGACGAGCTGTGCAACACGCTCGGCGCCGGGACCGAGAACCCCGGCGTCGACGGCGAGCCGACGGCCGAGCAGGCAGAGCTTCCGAGCCAGGCCTACTACGAGAACTGCACCGCGGCCCGTGAGCAGGGCGCCACCAACATTCCCGCCGGCACTCCCGGGTACCGGTCCGAACTCGACCGGGACGACGACGGCTTCGCCTGCGACGAGGGTCAGCCAGCCACCACGGTGGCACAGCCGGTCGCGTACTCCGGTGGCGGCGGGGAGCTGGCCTACACGGGAGTCGCGACCGGGCAGCTGCTCGGTTGGGGAGCCGCGCTGCTGATCTCCGGCGGCTGGCTGCTCCACTCCGGACGCCGCCGGGCCTGACCCGCCGCACCGCACCCGATCCGCCACCCCTGCGGCCCCCGCGGAAGCTTGTGCTCTGCCCGCACCGGCGGGCAGAGCACAAGCTTCCGCAAAGGACTACAGGCGCTGGTCGAGGCGGTGGTAGGCCGCGCTCCAGCGCAGCTCTTTCGCCAGCGAGCGCCGGGTGGTGTCCGCGTCGATGAGCACCAGCTCGGTGGAGAAGATCTCGGCCAGGTCGGTCAGCTCGTCGGCGCCCAGCTGCGTGGTCAGCACCGTGTGGTGCGGGCCGCCGGCGGTGAGCCAGCCCTCGGTCGCCGTGGCGAAGTCCGGCCGCGGCTCCCAGACGGCGCGGGCGACGGGAAGGTTGGGCAACGGCTCGTCGGGCCCGACGACGTCGATCTCGTTGGCCACCCAGCGGAACCGGTCCCCGAGGTCTGACCAGCCGATGACGACGCCGGGCCCCGGGGCGGCGTCGAAGACCAGCCGCGCCGGATCCTCGCGTCCGCCGATGCCCAGCGGGTGGACCTCCAGCCGCGGCTTCCCGCCGGCGATCGTCGGGCAGACCTCGAGCATGTGGGCGCCGAGGATCTTCTCGCTGCCCACCTGCAGGTCGTAGGTGTAGTCCTCCATGAACGACGTCCCGCCCCGCAGACCGGCGCCGGCGACCTTGAGCACGCGCAGCAGCGCGGAGGTCTTCCAGTCCCCCTCGCCGCCGAAGCCGTAGCCCTCGGCCATCAGCCGCTGGACGGCGAGACCGGGGAGCTGGCGCAGGCCGCCCAGGTCCTCGAAGTTCGTGGTGAACGCCCCGAAGTCACCCTCCTCGAGGATCCACCGCAGCCCGGCCTCGATCCTCGCCTGGTACCGCACCGCCTCGTGCCGGTCGCCGCCGGGGAGCACCTCGGCCGACATCTCGTACAGGTCGGCGTACTCCCCGACCAGCTCGTCGACGGCGGAGTCCTGCACCGCGTCCACCACCGCCACCAGGTCGTTCACGCCCCAGGTGTTCACCGACATGCCGAAGCGGATCTCCGCCTCCACCTTGTCGCCCTCGGTCACCGCGACGTTGCGCATGTTGTCGCCGAACCGGGCCAGCTTCAGTCCGCGGGCCGCCGCGGCGCCGGCCGCCCCCCGGGCCCACGAGCCGACCCGGGCGAGGACCCGCGGGTTCGAGACGTGCCCGGAGACCGTCGTCCGCGGGACGCGCAGCCGGGTGAGCATGAACCCGTGCTCGCGGTCGCCGTGGGCGGCCTGGTTGAGGTTCATGAAGTCCATGTCGATCGTCGCCCACGGCAGCGCGGCGTCGGCCTGGGTGTGCAGGTGCAGCAGGGGCTTGCGCAGCGCGCCGAGCCCGGCGATCCACATCTTCGCCGGGGAGAAGGTGTGCATCCAGGTGACGACGCCCAGGCAGGCCGGGGCCTCGTTGGCCTCGCCCAGGACCCGGCGGATGGCGCCGGCATCGGTGAGCACCGGCTTCCAGACGACCCGGACCGGGACCTCTGCCGCGTCGTCCAGGGCCGCGGCCACCCGCTGGGACTGCTCGGCGACCTGCTGGAGGGTCTCCTCGCCGTACAGCCCCTGACTGCCGGTCAGGAACCAGACCTCGCGACCTTCGAACGGGGCAGTCACCGGGAAGTCCTCCATCATTCGTCGGCCCTCATCGCTGGCCATAGACGTTCTGGTATCGGGCGTGCAGCGCGTCGATGTCCGCCTGCGCGATCGGGATGGGCTCGCCGAGCTGGCGCGAGAGGTGCACGGTGCGGGCGACGTCCTCGGTCATGACGGCGGCCTTGACGGCCGCCTTCGCGTCCCGCCCGATGGTGAAGACGCCGTGGTTCTGCATCAGCACCGCCGGGGAGCGGGAGTCCTCGAGCGTCGCGACGATTCCCTGCCCGATCGAGTCGTCCCCGATCAGGGCGAACGGCCCGACCGGGATGGGTCCGCCGAACTCGTCGGCCATCGCCGTCAGCACGCAGGGGATCTGCTCGCCCCGGGCGGCCCAGGCGGCGGCGTACGGGCTGTGCGTGTGCACCTGCCCGCCGACCTCGGGCATGTTCCGGTAGACGTAGGCGTGCGCGTCCGTGTCCGACGACGGCGCCATGACACCGTCGACGACGCTGCCCTGCAGGTCGCAGACGGCGATGCCCTCCCAGGTCAGCTCGTCGTAGGAGACGCCGCTGCACTTGATGACGAACAGCTCCTCGCCGGGCACGCGGGCCGACACGTTGCCCGCCGTCCAGGTGACCAGGCCGTAGCGGGTCAGCTCCGAATGCAGTGCGGCGACGTGCTCGCGCAGCTCGCGGTGGGTCTTGCGCTCGGTCGGGGTGACGGTCATCCGATTCCTCCTCGCTGGGCAGGGCTCAGGTGGTCCACGGCCGCGCGCTCGACCGGGAGTGCGGCGACGAACCGCTGCATGAACGCCTCGAACCCTGCGACGTCGGCCGGGTCCGGCTCGGCGGTCTGCAGGCTCGCGCCGGGAAAGACCGTGGTGTCCAGGTAGTCCGCGAGGCCCTGGTCCGAGTCGCCGGCGGCGAAGGCGGCCAGCACGGCCATGCCCCAGGCGCCCCCTTCGCCGGCGACGTCGCCGACCGAGACCGGGGTGTCGATCGCGGCGGCCAGGAAGCGCTGGGCGACGCCCGCGGTCTTGAACAGGCCGCCGTGCGCGAACATCCGGTCCAGCCGCACGCCCTCGGCCTTCTGCAGGACGTCCATGCCGATCCTGAGCGTGGCCAGGGACGAGAACAGGTGCGTCCGCATGAAGGTGCCCAGGTCGAGCCGGCTGTCCGGCGTCCGCAGGAAGAGCGGCCGGCCCTCCTCGATCCCGGTGATCGGCTCACCGGACAGGTAGTTGTAGGCGAGCATCCCGCCGCCGTCGGACGCACCGCCCAGTGCAGCGGTGAACAACGTATGGAACACCGTCGCCGGGTCGGCCTCCGCACCCAGCGCGCGGGCGAACTGGGCGAAGAGCCCGGCCCACGCCTCCAGCTCACTGGCGCCGTTGTTGCAGTGCACCATGGCCACCGGGTCCCCGGCCGGAGTGGTGACCAGGTCCAGTTCGCGGTGCACCCCGGCGAGGCCGTGCTCGAGGACGACCATGGCGAAGATGGAGGTCCCGGCGGACACGTTGCCGGTACGGGGAGCGACCGAGTTGGTGGCGACCATCCCGGTGCCCGCGTCGCCCTCCGGCGGGCAGAGCGGGACGCCGGGACGCAGCCGCCCGGAGGGGTCCAGCAGCGCCGCGCCTTCCGCGGAGAGCGTGCCGGCCCGCCGGCCGGCGACCGCGACGGAGGGCAGCAGCCCGGCCAGGGTCAGCTCGACCCCGGCCTCGGCGGCGAGCTCGTCGAACCGGGCCAGCATCCGGGCGTCGTACCGGCCGGTGGAGGCGTCGATCGGCAGCATGCCGCTGGCGTCCCCGACGCCGAGGACCTTCTCGCCGGTGAGCTGCCAGTGCACGTACCCGGCCAGGGTCGTCAGGTGGTCCAGCCGGCCGACGTGCTCCTCGCCGTCCAGGATCGCCTGGTAGAGGTGCGCGACGCTCCACCGGTGCGGGATGTTGCAGCCGAACTCCGCGCTGAGCCGCTCGGCCGCCCGGCCGGTGTCGGTGTTCCGCCAGGTCCGGAACGGCGTGAGCAGCGCGCCGTCGGCGTCGAACGCCAGGTAGCCGTGCATCATCGCCGACACCCCCAGGGCGCCCACTCCTGCCAGCTCGACCCCGTGGCGTCGCCGGACGTCGTCGGTCAGGGCGGCGACGCTCTGCCGCACCCCGGTCCAGACGGCGTCCAGCGAGTAGGTCCACCGCCGGTCCACGAGCTGGTTCTCCCAGTCGGAGCTGCCGACGGCGAGCGGAGCGTGATCCGGGCCGATCAGCACCGCCTTGATGCGGGTCGACCCCAGCTCGATCCCCAGCGCCGTGCGACCGCCGGTGATCGCTGCCGCGGCATCGGTGGTCATGTCAGGGGCCCTTTCCGGCCACTCATGCCGGAGACGGCGCCGGACCCGTGCTGGACCGGACCAGCAGGGCAGGCAGCACGGGCTCCGGGTGCAGGTCCTCCCCGCGCATGCGGGCCAGCACCAGCTGCACCCCGCGCCGGCCGAGCTCGGCGAAGTCCTGGCGGACCGTGGTCAGCGGCGGCGTGAAGTAGGGCGACTCGGGCAGGTCGTCGAACCCCACGACACTGACGTCCCCCGGCACGCGCAGACCGCCCTCGTGCAGGGCGGCGAGCAGCCCGAGCGCCATCTGGTCGTTGGCCAGGAAGATCGCGGTGATGTCCTCCCCACCCCGGATCCGGGCGGCGAGGGTCTTGCCGGCCAGGTAGCCCGACGACGGCGTCCAGTCCCCGCGCAGCACCTCGTCGGGCACCGGGGCTCCGGCCGCCAGCAGCTCCGCGCACCAGCCATCAGTGCGCCCGCGGGCCTCCTGGGAGTCCGCCGGCCCGGCGACGTGGTGCACCGTGCGGTGCCCGAGGCCGAGCAGGTGGCGGGTGGCCAGCCGGGCCCCCCTCTCCTGGTCGACACCGACGGTCGGCCGGTCCTCCCCACCGCCCACCTGCACCGCGACCAGCGGAACCGGCGGGTCCAGGGCAGTCAGGGCCTCGGCGGCGTCGTCGTAGGTGGACAGCGCGAGGATGCCGTCCACCCGCTGGGCGGCGAAGGTGTCGACCGCCTCCCGCATGGCCGCGGCCGTCGCCTCGTCCAGGATGGAGACGCTGAGGGAGTAGCCCGCGGCGCGGGCGGCGTTCTCCAGGCCGAGCATGGTCTGGGCGGGCCCGTACTGGTTGATCTTGACCGTCACCAGCCCGAGCGTGCGGGTCGACCCGGTGACCAGCGCGCGCGCCGCGATGTTGGGCCGGTAGCCGAGCTCGGCGATGGCCCGCTCCACCCGCTCACGTGTCTGCGGGGCGACGTTGGGGTGGCCGTTGACCACCCGCGACACCGTCTGGTGGGAGACCCCGGCGAGGGCGGCGACGTCGGACATCACGAGGGCACGGGCGACGCCGTCGGACTCCGCCCCTCCCGCTCGCCGTCCGGGCCGGTCGCCGCGCAGTGCGACCGCGGCGACCGGCTCACCGAGCGCCCCAGTGCTCAGCGCGAGGTCCCGGCTCGGCGCTTGTTGTAGACGTCGAAGGCGACGGCGAGGAGCAGGACGAGGCCCTTGACGATCGACTGGACCTGCTGCTCGACGCCCATCAGCTGCATGCCGTTGCTCATGACGGCCACGAGCAGGCCGCCCACCATGGCGCCGACGACAGTGCCCACGCCTCCGGTCACTGCCGCGCCGCCGATGAAGACGGCGGCGATGGCGTCGAGCTCGAACATGTTGCCCGCCGACGGCTGGGCGCCGTTGGAGCGCGAGGAGTAGATGATCCCGGCGACGGCGGCCAGGAAACCCATGTTCACGAAGATCCAGAAGTTGACGACCTTCACCTTGACGCCGGACAGCTGCGCCGCGGCCAGGTTGCCGCCGATGGCGTAGATCTGACGGCCGAACACGGTGCGGTTGGAGATCACCGCGTAGGTGATGATCAGGACGCCGAGGATGATCAGCACGATCGGCAGGCCTCGCGCGTGCGCCAGCTGCCAGGCGAAGTACATGACGACCGCACCGACGGCCACCACGCGGGCCACGAACAGCGGGAAGGACTCCACCGGCTGCGCGTACCTGATCCGGGCCAGCCGCGTGCGGAAACCGCTGACCGCGTAGCCGGCGACGGCCACGGCGCCGATCAGCAGCGTGAAGGCGTCGTAGCCGTTGCCACCCAGCAGCCCGTTGAGGAAGCCACTGGCGACGTCGGTGTAGGGCTCGCCGAACGGCGAGAGCGAGATGTTGTCGAGCACCTGCAGCGTGAGGCCGCGGAACACGAGCATGCCGGCGAGGGTCACGATGAACGCGGGGATGCCGACGTAGGCCACCCAGAAGCCCTGCCATGCGCCGACCGCCAGGCCGACAGCGAGGGCGGCGAGCATGCCCACCCACCACGGGTAGTCCCGCTGGATCACCAGGACGGCCGAGACCGCGCCGGTGAGCGCGACCACCGATCCGACCGACAGGTCGATGTGGCCGGCGATGATCACCAGGACCATGCCGATCGCCAGCACCAGGATGTAGGAGTACTGGAGGACGATGTTGGTGATGTTGCCGGGGCTCAGCGAGACGCCGTCGGTGAGGAACGCGAACAACGCGACGATGGCGACGAACGCGACGTAGATACCGCTGGTCCGCAGGTTGCGCGTGACCAGGGCACGGAGATCGCTGGTACCGGCGTGCAGGGCGGCGGTGGGCGCCGGTTCCTTGGGCGTCGGGTCGGCTTCCGGGGGCGCGGTCCTGGTCATCCGACGGACTCCCTCTCCTTGGTCATGAGTTCCATGAGGCTCTCCTGGGTCGCTCCGCCGGCCCCGCTGCCCACCGCCATCTCACCGGTGATCCGCCCGGCCGAGAGGGTGTAGATGCGGTCGCAGATGCCGAGCAGCTCGGGCAGCTCGGAGGAGATGACGACGACGGCCTTCCCGGCCGCCACGAGGCGATTGATGATCGTGTAGATCTCGTACTTGGCGCCCACGTCGATGCCACGGGTCGGCTCGTCGAGGATCAGCACGTCAGGGTCGGTGAACAGCCATTTGGACAGCACGACCTTCTGCTGGTTCCCGCCCGACAGCTTCCCGACGACCGACATCACGCTGGGCGCCTTGATGTTCATGCTGCGCCGGCTGTCCTCGGCGACCTTGATCTCCTCGTTGCCGTTCACCCAGCCGTTGCGGGAGAGCTTGGCCAGGGCCGCGGCGGAGACGTTGCGCCGGATGTCCTCGATGAGGTTCAGGCCGTACTTCTTGCGGTCCTCGGTGGCGTAGGCCAGTCCGTTGTCGATCGCCTCCGCCACGCTGCGGGCCTTGATCTCCTTGCCGTGCATGAAGATCCGGCCGCTGATGTCCCGGCCGTAGGAGCGGCCGAACATGCTCATCGCGAGCTCCGTGCGCCCGGCACCCATGAGTCCGGCGATGCCGACGACCTCGCCGGCCCGGACGGAGAAGGCGGCGTGGTCGACGACCAGGCGGTCCTGGGTCGGGTGCCGCACCGTCCAGTCCTCCACGCGGAGCACCTCCGCGCCGGGGGACGACGTCCGGTCGGGGTAGAAGCTCTCCAGGTCGCGGCCGACCATCCCGCGGATGATCCGCGCCTGGGTCACCTCACCGGCCTTCGTGTCGAGCGTCTCGACGGTCCTGCCGTCCCGGATGACGGTCACGCGGTCGGACACCTCGGTGATCTCGTTGAGCTTGTGGGAGATCATGATCGAGGTGATGCCGCGCTCCTTGAGCCGGCGCAGCAGCTCCAGCAGGTGCGCGGAGTCGGAGTCGTTGAGCGCGGCGGTGGGCTCGTCGAGGATCAGCAGGCGGACGTCCTTGGACAGTGCCTTGGCGATCTCGACCAGCTGCTGCTTGCCGACGCCGAGCTGCCCGACCGGGGTCACCGGGCTCTCGTCCAGGCCCACGGAGTCCAGCAGCTTGCCGGCCTCGGCGTTGGCGAGGTTCCAGTCGATGAGGCCGGCGCGCCCGCGGCGCTCGTTGCCCAGGTAGATGTTCTCCGCGATGGAGAGGTACGGGACGAGCGCGAGCTCCTGGTGGATGATCACGATCCCGACGTGCTCGCTGTCGCGGATGCCGCCGAAGGACGCCGGCCGGCCGTCGTAGACGATCTCGCCGTCGTAGCTGCCGGCCGGGTAGACGCCCGACAGCACCTTCATGAGCGTGGACTTGCCGGCGCCGTTCTCACCGCAGATCGCGTGGATCTCGCCCCGGCGCACGGCCAGGGTGACGTTCTCGAGCGCCTTGACCCCCGGGAAGGTCTTGGTGATCGAGCGCATCTCCAGGATGTTGTCGTCCATGGACTCCGTCGTCCTCAGGCTCGTCGGGCGCACGGGACGGGCGGGTGCGCGATGTGCAGAGTGTGGGGCTGCGTCGCCGTTCCGGCGAGTGGCTGTCGGCCGCAGCCGTGCGGTGGTGCAGCCGTGCGGGTGGTGCGGCCGGGCCCGGCAGCGATAACGCCACCGGGCCCGGCCGGTCTGTGGTGCGACGGGTCAGTCGGACTGACCGGCCTCGACCTCTTCGGCCGTCCAGTACTCGGTTTCGACCAGTTCCTTCTCGATGTCGTCGGAGAACACCGTGACGACCGGCAGGAGGTAGGACGGGATGACCTTGACACCGTTGTCGTAGGTCTCGGTGTCGTTGGCCTCCGGCTCCTCACCCTCGAGGAACGCCTGGGCGGCGATGACGGCCTGCTCGGCCAGCAGCCGGGTGTCCTTGAAGATCGTGGAGCTCTGGACACCGTCCTTGATCAGCTTGACCGAGGCGATCTCGGCGTCCTGGCCGGTGACGACCGAGATGGGCTGGGCCGCCGAGCCGTAGCCGGCGTTCTGCAGCGCGGTGATGATGCCGCGGGACAGACCGTCGTAGGGCGAGAGGACGCCGTCGACGCGGGTGCCGTCGTTGTAGCTGGAGGTCAGCAGGTCCTCCATGCGCTTCTGCGCCGTCTCCTGCTGCCAGCGGAGGGTGGCCGCCTGCTCGATGGTCGTCTGGCCGGACTTCACGACCAGGGTGCCGTCGTCGATCTTGGGCTGCAGGACCGACATGGCGCCGTCGAAGAAGAAGAAGGCGTTGTTGTCGTCCAGCGAGCCGGCGAACAGCTCGATGTTGAACGGCCCCGTGGCGGTGCCGTCGGGCGCGTCGTCGTTGGCGATGCCGAGCCCGGTCAGGAGCGCGTTGCCCTGCGCGACGCCGACCTTGAAGTTGTCGAAGCTGACGTAGAAGTCGACGTTCTCGGTGTCGCGGATGAGCCGGTCGTAGGAGATGACCGGGATACCGGCGTCGGCGGCGGCCTGCAGCTGGCCGCTGAGCGCGGTGCCGTCGATCGCGGCGATGATCAGGGCGTCGGCGCCCTGGGTGATCATCTGGTCGACCTGCTGCGACTGGGTCGGGATGTCGTCGCCGGCGTACTGCAGGTCGACCTCGTACCCCTCGGCCTCGAGCTGCTCCTGGACGGCCTCACCGTCGGCGATCCAGCGCTCGGAGGTCTGCGTCGGCATCGAGACGCCGATGGACAGCTCCTCCTCCGAGCCGCCCCCGCCGCCGCCGCCGCCGCTACCAGCGCCCTCACCACCACAAGCCGCCAGCGTCAGCGCCAGGGCGGCGCTCGCGGCGGTCAAGCCGAGCTTCCTGCTCACGTATTGATCTCCTCTTCGAGACATCTGCCGCCACTGGACCCGGCGCAGGCCCGCGCGACGCGAGCGGTGTCAATGTGAGCGCTAACAACCGGTGCCGTCAACCCCCTGGTCGCCCATTAGTTGTCACGGTCGCGTAACTCCTGCGCCATCTCCCCGTCACCTGCGGCGGAGAGCGCCCGTCAGCGCAGCGTGACCTGCCGGGAGATGAGGCCGGCGCGGGCCCGCCGCTCGTCGCCGGTGAGGGGCTCGGTGACGGCGAGGGCCTGCTCGAGCCGGGTCTGGAACTCCGTCGCCGGGCCGGTCCAGTCCTCGGCCGCCACGTCGGCCGGCAGGTCCCACACGGGGACGACGAGGCCGAGGGCGCGGAAGGCGCCCGCGTAGCGGGTCCCCTCGCCGAGCAGGATCTGCCCGGACGCCGAGAGGCGGGCGAGGGCGTCGAGCAGCTTCTCCTCCGGCTCCGGGCGCACCCAGCGCAGGTGGGCACGCTCGTCGCCCGGTCGCACCCAGTAGGCCGCCTCCAGACCCTCACCTGCCAGCCGCACGGTGGGCAGGACCGCCTCGTTGGCGTGCTCCAGCCCGGCCAGCGCGGCCTGACTCGGCTCGGTCCCCTCCAGCCAGAAGCCGAAGTCGTCGCGCACCGTCACCTCGAAGGGCGCCGAGAGGTCCAGCAGCTCCTGCAGGCGCGGACCGGCCGAGCCGGCGGCGCCGATCGGACCCGGATCGACGGGCGCCCCGGCCGGCGCGTCGAGCGCCGCGGCCAGCGCGGTGCCGATGTCGCGGCTGACGTCGTCGGAGGAGGTCTGCATCTGGACGCCGAGCACGATCTCCCCGCTCGCGCGCACCAGGGCGGGCGTGCCGCCGGGCAGGACGCTGGCCAGGGTGACCTCCCGGCCCTCGGTCGTCCGCAGCGTGGCGGTGGCCGCCGGGACCAGCTCGCGCAGCGCGACCCAGTCGGCCTCGCCGGGCAGGCCCTCGAAGGGGCGGGTCACGGGTGGGGCGTAGCCGGATCCGTGGCAGTGCTTGTACCGGCGTCCGGAGCCGCAGGAGCACGGGGCCTTCGGGTTGATCCCCTCCGGCGCGGTGGTGGTCTGCGGGGCGGCGGTCCGGGTGGTGGGGCGCTTGCGGGAGGCCATGCGGTGCAGCGTATTCGGCCCCCTCGGCACGTCCCGCCGCGAGCCCGCGAGGGGTGGGGTCGGCTCACTACGCTCGCCCGGTGACCGCGTCCGCGCCTCCGCTCGATCTCGCCGATCCGGCCGTCGCCGCCGACCCCTACCCGTCGTTCGCCCGCGCCCGCGCGGTCGCGCCGGTCCAGTGGCACGAGGGGCTGGGGCTGTGGCTGGCGTTCACGCACGCCGGGTCCGACGCCGTCCTGCGGGACCGCCGGCTGGGCCGCATCTGGCGGGACAAGGAGCCGGCCGAGCGGTTCGAGAGCTTCAACCTCGTGCACCGGAACGCCATCCTGGAGATGGAGCCGCCCGACCACACGCGGTTGCGCCGCCTGATCAGCGCCGCCTTCGCCCGCGGCCACGTCGAGCGGCTGCGGCCGTGGGTGGAGGACCTGGCCGCCGCTCTGGTGGACGACCTCGTCGAGCGCTCCGGAGGGACGACGCCGGTCGACGTCCTCAGCGGGATGGCCGAGGAGCTGCCGGTCGCGGTGATCGCGGAGCTGCTGGGGGTGCCCGACACCGACCGGCACCTGCTGCGGCCGTGGTCGAACGCGATCGTGAAGATGTACGAGTACGGGCGGACGACGGCGATCGAGGAGTCCGCCGAGCGGGCGGCCGCGGAGTTCGTCGCCTACCTGCGGGAGCTGGCCGCCGCACGACGCCGGGCGCCGGGCGAGGACCTGCTCTCGCACCTGGTGGCCGTCCGCGACTCCGAGGGCGACCGGCTCACCGAGGACGAGCTCGTCACGACCTGCATCCTGCTGCTCAACGCCGGCCACGAGGCCACCGTGAACGTGAGCGGCAACGGGCTGCTGGCACTGCTGGAGCACCCCGACCAGTTGCGGCGGCTCCGCGACGACCCCGGTCTCCTGCCGACGGCGATCGAGGAGCTGATGCGCTTCGACTCCCCGCTGCAGCTGTTCGAGCGCACCGCGACCGAGGACGTGGAGATCGGCGGCTGCACCGTGGCGCGGGGTCAGAAGATCGCCGCCCTGCTGGGCTCGGCCAACCGCGATCCCGCCGTGTTCGCCGACCCCGAGACCCTCGACGTCGGCCGTACCGACAACCGGCACATCTCCTTCGGAGCGGGGGTGCACTTCTGCATCGGGGCGCCGCTGGCCCGCGTCGAGCTGCAGGCGAGCTTCGGCGCGCTGCTGCACCGGGCGTCGCGGATCGAGCTGGCCCGACCCGCGCGGCGCCGTCCGGAGTTCGTGATCCGCGGCCTGGCCGACCTGCCCGTCGTCCTCACCGCCTGAGACGCCTCGTTGCCGGACCGGCAACGAGGTTGGCGGCACCGAGGGGCCGAGGAGGAAGGTGCACCGGTGACCGACGACTACGCGGGTGACCCCGCGGTGCAGGAGAGCTGGGACCGGCGGTACGCCGACCGTCAGCAGCTGTGGAGCGGCCGGCCCAACGGGGCGCTCGTCGCCGAGGTCGCCGGGTTGCCGCCCGGAAGGGTGCTCGACGTCGGCTGCGGAGAGGGGGCCGACGCCGTGTGGCTGGCCCGTGGCGGCTGGGACGTCACCGCGCTCGAGGTCTCCGGCGTGGCGCTGGAGCGGGCGGCGGGCCACGCGCGGGAGGCCGGTGTCGACATCCGCTGGGTGCACGCCGGGCTCGTGGAGGCCGGGCTGCCCCCCGCGTCCTTCGACCTGGTGTCGGCGCAGTACCCGGCCCTGCTCCGCACTCCGGACAGCGCGGCCGAGCGCGCGCTGCTCGCGGCCGTGGCGCCCGGCGGCATCCTGCTCCTCGTCCACCACGCGGGGATGGAGCACCGCGAGGCGCTCGACGGCGGCGACGACCCGGCCGACTACGTCTGGCCCTCGATGGTGGCGGCCCTCCTCGACGACAGGTGGCAGGCAGAGGTCGACGAGCAGCGGCTGCGCGTCGTCCCCGAGGGCGGCGCCGGGGCGCACCACAGCGAGGACGTCGTGCTCCGGGCTCGCCGGCTGCGCTGACCCCGCTCCGGTGGAGAGTGAGCCACGTCACTGGCACCATTCGAGCCATGCGCGGGCTCATGCAGGACACCCCTCTGACCGTCGACGCGATCTTCCGGCACGTCGAGCAGCACTACGGCGACGGCACGATCGTCACGAACAACCCCGGCGGGATCACCCGGGTGACCTATGCGGAGTGGGCGCAGCGCACCCGCAAGCTCGGCGACGTCCTGAACACGCTGGGCATCAGCAGCGACGGCCGGGTCGGCACGTTCGGCTGGAACAGCCAGCGCCACCTGGAGCTGTACTTCGCCGCACCCAGCACCGGCCGGGTGCTGCACACCCTCAACGTGCGGTTGTTCCCCGAGCAGCTGACCTACATCGCCAACCACGCGGAGGACGAGGTCGTCTTCGTCGACCGGAGCGTGCTCGGGATCCTGTGGCCGCTGATCGACACGATGACGACCGTGCGGCAGGTCGTGGTCATGGACGACGGCGCCGACACCGAGATCCCCGACGACGCCCGGATCCTCGACTACGAGACGCTGCTCGCCGACGCCGAGCCGATCGACTTCCACGTCGAGGACGAGACCCTGGCCGCCTCGATGTGCTACACGAGCGGCACCACCGGCAACCCCAAGGGCGTCGTCTACTCCCACCGCTCGACGTTCCTGCACACGATGGGCGTCCTGATGCCCAACGCGTTCGGGCTCGGTGTCAACGACGTCGCCATGCCGGTCGTGCCGATGTTCCACGCCAACGCCTGGGGCATCGCGCAGGCCGCGCCCGCCGCCGGCGCCTCACTGGTCATGCCCGGCGCGATGATGCAGCCGGAGAACCTGGCGAAGCTGATCGTCGACGAGGGCGTCACCTTCACCGCCGGCGTGCCCACGATCTGGCAGGGCGTCCTCCCCCACCTGGCCGGCAGGCCGCACACGCTGCGCACCATCGGCTGCGGCGGCTCCGCGGTCCCGAAGGCCCTGTCGGAGGCCTACAGGGAGCAGGTGGGCCTCCCGATCCTGCAGGCGTGGGGCATGACCGAGACCCACCCGGTCGCCTCCTCGGCCATCCTTCCGCAGCGCTTCCAGGACGCCGACGACGAGACCCAGGCGACCCAGCGCGCGCGGGCCGGCATCCCGTTCCTGGGCGTGGAGGCCCGCATCGTCGACTCCGACACCCTGGAGCCCCAGCCGTGGGACGACAAGGCCACCGGAGAGCTGCAGGTCCGCGGCCCGTGGTGCGCGAAGGACTACTACAACCCCGACGCGGGCGTGGAGCTCACCACCGAGGACGGCTGGATGAAGACCGGCGACGTCGCGGCGATGGACTCCTTCGGCTCCATCCGGATCGCCGACCGGACCAAGGACCTCATCAAGTCCGGTGGCGAGTGGATCAGCTCGGTGGACCTGGAGAACGCCATCATGAGCCACCCGGCGGTGAAGGAGGCCGCGGTGATCGGCATCCCGCACCCCAAGTGGGACGAGCGCCCGCTGGCCTGCGTCGTCGTCAGGGAGGGCGAGTCCGTGACCGCGGAGCAGGTCCTCGAGCACCTCCAGCCACTGGTGGCGAAGTGGTGGATGCCGGAGGCCGTCGAGTTCATCGACGAGGTGCCCAAGACCAGCGTCGGCAAGTTCTCGAAGAAGGACCTGCGCACCATGTTCGCCGAGTACGAGCTCTCGAGCTGACCGGAGTCCGCCGCCGGCTCAGGCGCCGAGGACGACGCCCCGGGTCACCAGCGCCAGGCCGACGAGCAGGACCAGGCTCGCCGTGACCACGGGGGCGGCCAGCGCGAGCCGGGTGAGCCACCGGCGTCCCGCGCGGTCGGTCAGGCCTTCGAGGCGACCGCGCACCCGGACCAGCAGCAGGCCCACGGCGGTCAGGGTCGCCGCCATCCCGAGACCGTAGGCGAGCACGAGGACGACACCGAAGACGGTGCGGCCCAGTCCGATCGAGGCGAGCAGGACGATCAGGGCCGACGGACTGGGGACCAGGCCGCCGGCGACCCCCATGCCGATCAGCCCACCGCGGCCCGCTCCCGGTCCATGGGCGTGCCCGCCGGGGCCGTGGCTGTGCCCGCCCGCCCACCAGCTCCCGTGGTCGTGGTCGTGCCCATGGTTGTGGTGGTGATCGTGCCCATGGTCGTGATCGTGCCCGTGGTCGTGATCGTGATCGTGCCCATGGTCGTGATCGTGGTCGTGCCCGTGGTCGTGGTCGTGCCCGTGGTCGTGGCCGTGGTCGTGACCGCCGGCGACCTGATGACGCACCGCCGATCCCCCGGTCGCGCTGCTCACCGTGGCGGACAGCGCCGGCTCGGCCGGGTGGGCCACGACCCGGACCCGCTGGGCCTTCGCCGCGCGCCACCGCGGGAGCGCGCCGCGCAACATGGCGACGCCGATACCGGCGACGATCAGTCCGCTGACCACGCCGAGCCAGCGGATCACCTGGTCGCCGGCCAGGGTGCTCGACACGGAGATGGCCAGCCCGAGGGCCAGCACGCCGACCGTGTGGGTCGCCGTCACGGTCGCCCCGACGGTGAGCGCGTCGCGGGTGCGCCCGTTGCGCCCGGCCAGATAGGCCGCCATCACGGTCTTGCCGTGGCCGGGAAGCAGCGCATGCCCGCAGCCGAGCAGCACGGCGAGCAGGACGGCGAGGGTGCCGACCAGCGGCGTGAGCGCACGGTCGCCGACCAGCCCCTCGAGCCGGCGGTCGAGTCCGGCCAGTGCGCTGCTGAACGGGTCGCCGGAGTCCGGCGTGAGCTCCGCGCCGGCGCCGGTGTTCTCGCCGGGTTCGGTCGCCACGGTGAACGCGCGGACGTCCACCGGCGACGCCAGCAGGTCATCGGGGTATGCGCGCAGCTCGTCGCTGATGCTCTCGACGGGGACCGGGGAGTCGAGCAGCCGGACGCCCTCGCCGTCCGCCGTCACCTCCCGCCAGCCCACCCGGTCGACCAGGTAGCCGTCCTCGAAGGTGACCTCGGCTCGGGCGCCTAGGTCGGCGTCGGCCCGCAGGTCGCAGGTCGACCGGAGCGTGGGCAGCCCCGCCGCGCCCGGCACGGTGTCCATCCCGGCCCCGGCGACCTGCCAGGCCAGCGGTCTGCCGTCCACCTCGACCGTCACCGCGGCGGCCACGTCCGCGCACTCGGTCGCGGCCGCCGCGTTGAGCTGCTCGGGGCTGGGAGAGCCGTCCGGGGCGATGGTCTGCAGGGCCTGGGCGGCGGGGATCTCCGCCCGGTCCACGACGGCGGTGAGCTCGACGCCGTCCGGGAGGAGCCGGACGTGGTCGTAGTGGTTGACCGTGAAGTTGCCGAGGGGGTGGGCCTGCGCGATCCCACCCGCGACGGCCCAGAGCGCGCCGGCACCGACGGCGACGGCGAGGAGCCGCCGCCCTCTCACGGACGTCCGCCCAGCGACTCCAGCAGCGCCTCGGCCCGTGGCGCGTGCAGCGGGGAGAAGTACGGATTGGCGGCCAGCGCGCCGGCGAGCGTCGCGCGGGCCTGGTCGACCTGGCCGAGGGCGGCCTCGATCACTCCACGGTGGTAGCGGAACAGCGCACCGGCGCCACCGAGCGCCGTCGCCTGCTGCGCATGGGGCAGGGCCTCGGCGTCCCGTCCGGCCGCGTGCAGCGCCCAGGCCAGCGCATCGTGGGAGTCGATGTTCTGCCGCCGGCCGAACTCCGCCTCCGCCGCGGCCAGCGCAGCCGCCGGGTCCCCGTGGTCGGCGGCGAACAGCGCGGTGGTCAGGTCGTCGGACGCCCCGCTGGCGGCGAACAGCGCCTGCACCGTGTCGACCAGAGCGAACTGCGCCTCGGCCTCCTCGGCCCGGCCCTGCGACTCCAGGTAGGCGCCGAACTCGACGAGGTGCTCCGGAAGTGGCTGCGCGTTCACGACCGTCCGGAAGTCCCGCACCGCCGCCTCCACCTCGCCCCGCGCCGCGAGCACGCGGGCCCGGCCCAGCAGCAGAGCGGGATCCGCCGGTGCGACGTCCAGGCCTGCCGTGTACTGGCCGGCCGCCTCGTCGAGGTCGCCGGTGCTGAACGCCAGCGCACCCAGGTAGGTGCGGCAGAAAGCCTCCCCCGCCCCGTCCCGAGCCGTCTCCAGCGCCTGTTCGAGCGCCGCGCGGGCCGCGGCCAGGTCGCCGTGCAGCTCCGCGTCGTAGGACGCCCGGGTGAAGGAGGCCAGCCCCGGCTTGAGTTCGAGCATGCGCTGCAGCGCTTCGGTGGCTCCCGCGTAGTCGCCCAGCTGGGTTCGCGCGTCGACGAGCACACCCCACGCGGTCGCGCTGTAGGAGTTGATGGCCAGCGCCCGGCCGGCCAGGTCCGCCGCGGCGGCGAAGTCGTGCCGGGCATTGGCCAGCGCGCCCTGGCCGGTCAGCGCGGCGTCGTTGCCCTCCGGGCGCAGGGCCAGCGATTGCCGGAGAGCGCCGTCCGCCTTGTCGTAGTACGTCGGATCGGCTGTCACGCGGGCCTGCTCGACGTAGGCCGACCCCAGCTGCGCCCAGGTCGCGTAGTCGCCGGGAACCTCTTGCAGCCGCTGCTGTGCGGCCTCGATGGACGCCGTGAGCGGGTCGATCTGTGCGGCCGCCGTCGCCGGCCGGCGGGCCCCGTCGCGGTCGACCGCCGCGGCGTAGAGGGCCGCGGCCGAGACGAGCAGGAACACCGCCCCGACGACCACCGCGCTCACCGCGGTCCGCCTGCGCATGATCAGACGTTCGGCAGGTCGGCAGCCGGTGCGGGCTGCCCGGACGCTGCGCGCTCGTCGCTCTCCTCGAGCGACCTCGCCAGGTCCAGGGTGGCGCGGACGACGAGGTTGTCCTGGTAGGAGCGGGCGGACTCGTCGAAGTCACCGGTGCAGGTGATGAGCACGATCTCGGAGTCGCCGACCGGCGCGTAGATCTCGTCCGTCGGCAGCGTGTCCTTCGGATACTGCCGGCTCTCGGTGACGGTGAACACCGCGACGGTGTTGTCTGCCCGCGTGACGAGCACCTCGTCGTCGGCGGCGAGCTCGGACAACCGGTAGAAGACGGCCGGGCCGGTCTGGTCGTCGACGTGGCCGGCGATCAGCGCGGGCGGTCCCTGCGGGTCGCCGGGATAGTTGCCGCCGGTGAACCAGCCGGCATTGGCGTAGTCGACCGGCACCTCCAGGGTGCCGTCGCCGTTGAGCCCGAGGTCCACCAGGGAGGAACTCACCTCGATGGCCGGGATGTCGACCTGCACCGGTTCGGCGCGGGCCAATGCCGTGACCACCTGCGGCGCGGCCGATCCGGGCGAGGACTCGGCGACCGTCGGAGCAGCAGCCGTCGGGCGGCTCACCCGGTCCTGCTCACCCCCGCCGAAGACGAGGTAGCCCACGAGCAACCCCGCCGCGAGCGCGCCCAGGGCGGGCAGCAGCCACACCGGCGCGCCACTGCGGCGGGCTGGGGACGGCTCGTCGCCGTGCCGCAGCTGGGACTCCAGCAGCGACGGTTCGGAGCCGTCGTCGGCGGACGGTACAGGCGGGGTGGTGCCGGACACGGTTTCTCCTTCGTACTGGCGCTCGCGCCGGGGGGAACGGGATCCGCCCGGAGGCGTGGCTGTGGGGTGCGGCAGGTCGCCGCACCCCACAGCCCTCATCGAGACAACCCTCGTCGAGCGGTCAGACCTCCGAGCCGGAGCCCGCTGCCCGACGCACTGCCCGGCCCCGGATCAGCGACCCGGCACCCGCCCCGATGAGCAGGAGCGCGGCCGAACCGGTGAGTGCGGGGATGAGCGTGTCCTCGACACCACCTGCGCCGGTCTCGACACCGCCCCGCGGGTATCCGTTGGCCTGCGGCTTGACGGCCACGGGCTGCGCGGGCGGCTTGGCGCCGCTGCCTGCCTGAGCACCGGCGCCGCCGGACGACGCCGGCACCATCGGCTTGCCCGGGGTGCCGTTGCCGGGCGGCATGTCGGTGCCGCCGGCACCGGTGCCACCACCCTTGTTGACCGCCTGCGTGTTCGGGCCGGCGATGTAGGGGAAGTGGGCACTGAACGCGTTGTCGTTCGAGTTGACCCCGTCGCCATTGGCCAGCGGAGCAGCTGCGCCCAGGTTGTTGGCGTCGTACGCCTTCTCCAGCGCGAGCAGCTCGATGTCGACGACGTCATCAGCCAGGCGACGGCCGTTCGGGAAGCCCTGGATGTCGCCACCGATGACGCCCAGCCGACTGGCCTCGTGCAGCGGCTCCATGTTCAGCCCGGTCGGCCCGGTGATCGACATGTTCAGCCGCAGCATCTCCGACGGCTGGAACTCCTCCGGAGCGACTCCTCCTGCGTTGAGAACCTGCGAGTTCAGGTCGGCACCAGCGAAGGAGGACGCGAACGGACCGAAGCCGAAGTCGCGGCCGTCAAAATCGTTGGTGATGCCGGTCAGGAACACCTCGAAGAGATCGCTCCGGGGCGTCTCCGGCGCCGGGATGCCGTAGATGGCCTCGATCAGCGCCGGGACCTCCGGGTTGAGCACCCGGTCGACGACCGCACCGTCGGCGGCCTCGGCGTCCATGTCCGGGGAGATCGCGTTGAACGCGTCCTTGAGGCCGGTCGGGACGACGACCTCGTTGACCAGCGGGTTGCCGAGGCGGGAGACCTGCGTGAAGCCGGTGTTCCCCTCGGCGGCGGTGCCGTCGGCGTCGCGCAGCGTGGGCCGGGTGGTGGTTCTCCACACGCCGATTACCGGGTTGTCCATCGCGTTGCCGTCGATGGCGACCTCGGACTTGGGCACCTCGAGCACGATGCTGTTCACGTTGTAGCCGGCCAGGGTGTCCTGACCGGTCTCGGAGAGGTCACCGCCGTAGAGCAGGTCGAAGATCCGCAGGTCGAGGAAGAACGGGTCCTCCGTCTGGGTGGTGAGCGTCATGCCGTGCTCGCCGACCGGGGTCTCCGCGGGGGTGCGCAGGTTGTCCACGTAGTCCTGCGAGGAGCCCATGCTGGCCGGGCCGGTGTAGGACGGCGCCACGGGTCCGGTCGCGACCGGCTCGCCGTAGGTGGCCCCCCCGTCGGTGCTGACGTCCAGGGTGAAGGACTGACGGAACAGCAGGTTCTCGTCGTCCAGCGACGTCACCGGGCCGTTGTTGTAGAGGAAGGTCTCCGTGCCGCGGCGGTCCTCGGTGCTGAACTTCCAGCGGTAGATGATGTCGGCCAGCGCGTCGCCGTCGTTGTCGATGTTGATCAGGTACTCGGCGTCGTCGGACCAGGGGTAGAAGTTCGGGCCGCCGTTGGGCTCCTCGAAGGGGATCCAGTTGGCGACGAACGCGACGTTGTCGTGGTTCTCCGGGCTGGAGAACGCGTAGACGTCGGTGTTGTCCACGGCGGGGTCGGCCGCGATGAGCGGCGCCTCGCGGTGGCTGGACGCCCCGGCCATGGTCGGCAGGAGTCCGATGACGGTGGAGCCGGCGAGCAGCCCACCAGCGGCGATCATTGCGGTTGCGCGTCCGCCTCGTACGCGTACGAGCCGTTCGGTAATGAGCATCTGGGCCCTTCCCACGTCGCCCGCACGCGGACGATCATCGACATGACGTCGCAGACAGCCGGGAAGGGGGAGTCCACCGGCCGCTCGCAAGCGCTCCGACGAGCCCTCGCGCATGCGCTCGACCTCGTCGTTCCTGCGACGAGGACAGAGAATCAGGGGAGGGCGGAGATCACACGGCGAGGTGACGGAATCGTCCCGTCCACCGGCCCGTCGGGTGCAGTCCGTGACGGAGACCAGACGGAGCGATAAGATTTCGCGCGTCCGAATGACGCCCCACCGAAGTGCCGACGGAGCCCGATCGCCCAGGTGAGAGGCGTACGTCCAGACCCCCGACGTCCTCAGCGCACGAACGGCGGCTGGCCGGTCTCGCTCACCATCGGCTTCCCCGCGGCCTCCCACTCGCCCCTGC
>CADCTN010000191.1 GCA_902805535.1 uncultured Blastococcus sp.
GCGGCGACCACGCCGTTCGTGGCGTTCCTCGACTCCGACTGCGTGCCGCGGCCGGGCTGGCTCGAGCGCCTGCGCCGGCACCTGGCGGACCCGCGGCTGGCCGTGGTGGCGCCGCGGATCGTCGCGCTGCACCAGGGCGTGGGATGGTTCGCCGCCTACGAGGCCGCGGTCAGCGCCCTGGACATGGGGGAGCACCCGGCCGCGGTCCGGGCGGGCTCGGCGGTTCCGTACGTGCCGAGCGCAGCGCTGCTGGTCCGGCGGGCGGCGCTCGCTACGGGCTTCGACGAGGCCATGCGGGTCGCGGAGGACGTCGACCTGGTCTGGCGGCTCACCGCGGCAGGCTGGCGGGTGCGCTACGAGCCCCGTGCCGAGGTGGCGCACGATCACCCGGCGACGACGGCGCGGTGGCTGCGCCGGCGGGCGTTCTACGGCACCGGCGCCGCGCTGCTCGCGGCGCGGCACGGGAGCGCGGTGGCGCCGGTGGTCCTCGCGCCGGAGACCGCGCTGGCGTGGGGTCTGGCGCTCTCCGGCCGCCGCGGGGGCGCGGTGGCGTCGGCCGGCATCGTGGCCGGAACGACCGTGCGGCTCGCCCGCCGGCTCGCCGGTCCGGGTGAGCGGCCGCCCCTCGGCCTCGCCGCCCTGCTGGTGGCCCGGGGAGTGGGCGCCTCGGGGCGGGCGCTGGCCCGCTCGGTGACCCGGCACCACTGGCCAGTGGTCGTTCCTGTGGCGCTGGTCTCGCGCCGGGCCCGGAGATGGGTTGTCGCCGCCGCGGTCGCCGACGCCGCGCTGGCCTGGTGGCCGCACCGGCACCGGGTGGGACCGGTCCGGTTCGCCGTCGCGCGGCGGCTCGAGGACCTCGCCTACGGGGCCGGGCTCTGGGCCGGCGCCATCCGGGCGGGGAGCGCCCGGGCGCTGCTGCCGGCCCGCCCGCGGAGGTGACCGGTAGATGAACCCGGGGCGATGGCCCGCCCACCCGGAATGGTTCGCGCGGCTCCGCACTTGAACCCCTGCGTACTGCGGCTCGGCCAGCGTCGGTCCCCGCTTGGAATCGTGAGCAGAAGAGGACCACCGTGACCGCCCTCCAGGAACGGCCCACCACGCCTCCCGCCCCCGCGGTGCAGCGCCCCGGCATCGCCCGGACCGCGCTGATCCTCGGCGGATTCGTGGCCATCGGCCCACTGACCATCGACATGTACCTCCCCGCGCTCCCCACGATCACCCGGGAGCTCGAGACGACGTCGGCAGCGGTGCAGCTGACCCTCACCGGCACCCTGCTCGGCCTCGGGCTGGGCCAGCTCGTGCTCGGCCCGCTGTCGGACGCGTTCGGCCGCAAGCGGCCCCTGCTCGCGGGCACCGCGCTGCACGTGCTGGCGTCCCTGCTGGTGATCATCGCCCCGAACCTCGCGGTCCTCGGCGCGCTGCGCGTGCTCCAGGGCGTCGGGGCGGCGGCCGGCGCGGTCGTCGCCATCGCGATCGTCCGCGACCTCTACGACGGCCGCGCGGCGGCGACCATGCTGTCCCGGCTGTTCCTCGTCCTGGGTGCCGCGCCGGTCCTGGCGCCCACTCTGGGTGGGGAGATGCTCCGCTTCACCTCGTGGCGCGGGATCTTCGCCTTCCTGGCCTTGTACGGCGTCCTCATGATCGTCGTCGGCGCCCGGGCACTCCCGGAGACGCTGCCCCCGGAGCGGCGGCGGAGCAGCGGCGTCCGCGGGACCCTCCGCGGCTACCGCAGCCTCTTCTCCGACCGCGTGTACGTCGGCCTCGTGCTGGTCGCCGGCCTGACGATGGCCGGCCTGTTCAGCTACGTCTCCGGCTCGGCGTTCGTCTACCAGGGCGAGTTCGGCCTCGACGAGCAGCAGTTCGGCCTGCTCTTCGGCGCGGGCGCGTTCTGGCTGATCGGCGCCACCCAGCTCAACCCGGTCCTGCTGCGCCGCTGGTCGCCGCAGCAGGTGCTGGTCGCCGGCACGGTGGCCGGTGCCCTGGCCGGCGGCGCGCTGGTGCTCCTGGCCGCGACGGGGACCGGTGGGCTCTGGGCGGTCGCCGGCACGCTCTGGGTGGTGCTCTTCGCCTGCGGGCTGGCCCTGCCCAACGCGCCGGCCCTGGCCCTCTCCCGGCACGGTGAGGCCGCCGGCACCGCGGCCGCCCTGCTCGGGGCCGTCCAGTTCAGCGTGGGCGCCGTGGTCTCCCCGGTCGTCGGCCTGCTCGGCAACGACGCGGTCGCGATCGGCACCGTCGTCGTCACCGCCCTCGTGCTCGCCATCGCGGTCCTCGTGCTCGTCGTGCGGCCGTGGGAGCTCCCGGTTCCCGACGACGACAGGGTTCCCGACGACGACATGGTCCCCGTCGCGGCCGCCTGATCCACCGGCGATCCGGTTGCCCGCAACCGGATCGCCGTGGCTCCATGTGGTGCAAGTCTCGTCGAGCGGCCACGATGGCCGTGACATGAGGGGCCCTGACATGAGCCACCGTTGGCTGATCGTCCCGTGCCGCCGGCCGTGAACCCCTGGCTGGCGCTCCCCGCGGGGCGTCCGGAACCCGGTCACGACCGGCGGCTCCGCGCGGCCCACGACCGGCTCGTCAGCGGAACGGCCCTCTCCGACGACGCCGTGCGCGCGGTCGTCCAGGAGTCCTGGCGCCGGTCGCTGGGCAGCGGGGTGGACCCCGACGGGACGGCGCCCCCGCTCGAATTGCTCGACGACGACCTGATCGCCTACCGCGAGGCCCATCCCCTCGCCCGGGTCATGCCCGTGATCCGCCGGCTGCTGGTGGAGGACGCCGAGGACGACCGCATGATCGTGGCGGTCACCGACGCGGGCGGCCGGATGCTCTGGGTCGAGGGCGACTCCGTGCTGCGGACGCGGGCGGCGTCGATGCACTTCGTCGAGGGCGCCCGGTGGGCCGAGGAGGTCGCCGGCACCAACGCTCCCGGCACGGCCCTGGCCGTGGACCACGCCGTCCAGATCTACGCCAGCGAGCACTACCGGCGGCCGGTGCAGCCGTGGAGCTGCTCGGCCGCGCCGGTGCACGACCCCGTCGCCGGGGTCCTGCTGGGGGCCATCGACGTGACCGGTGGCGACCACGTGGCCAGCCCGCACGTGCTCACGCTGGTACGCGCCACCGTGGCCGCGGTGGAGTCCGAGCTGCGCTGGCAGCACCGCGAACAGCTGCAGCGGGCCTCGAGCCGCCGTCCGCCCCCGCTGCAGCGCCGGGCCCCCCGGCTGGAGGTCCTCGGCCGCGAGCGTGCCCGGCTGAGCTCGCCGTCCGGGCCGGTGGAGCTCTCGCTGCGGCACTCCGAGCTGCTGCTCCTCCTGGCCGAGGCCGCCGTCGCCGGGGAGGGCCGGACGGCGGTCCAGCTGGCGGCCGAGTGCCACCCCGGCGAGGCCGCCGAGGTCACGGTGCGGGCGGAGCTGTCCCGGCTGCGCCGCCTGGTCGGGGCCGACCTGGTGGGGTCGCGGCCCTACCGGCTGCTCGGGCGCGTGGACACCGACCTGGACCAGGTGCGCCGGCTCCTGGCGCGCGGCGCGGTCGGCGAGGCGCTGCAGCGCTACCCCGGAGCGGTCCTCCCGGGCTCGCGCGCTCCCGGGGTCGCCCTCGCCCGGGAGCGGCTGGGCGCGCTGCTGCGGCAGGCGGTCCTGCGCAGCCGTCGCCCCGAGCTGCTGCTGCGCTACGCCCAGCTCCCCGAGGCCCGGGACGACGTGGTCGTGTGGCGGACCTGCCTGGACTGGCTGCCGCACGGCTCGCCGCGACGTGCCGCCGCGGCCGCCCACCTGCTGCGGCTGAGGCGGGCGACACCGTCCCGCTGACCACGGGGCGCCTCGCCGCCGGCCTGCAACCCCGCTGCAACGTTGGGCCCGGGACCGGAACGGCCGTGTCTCCCGGTTTTCCGCGGGATCCGGCGGCCCCGAGGTGCTCCCCGGTCACTGAGCCTGGCCTAAAACGCGCCGCGCGGTACAGACTCCGCCTGCAGCCGGAGAAGTGACCGGGCCCACACCCGTGAGCGGAGGTTCGATGACCGAGCCAGCGAGGTCAGGCAGGGACGCAGCGCCCTGGAGCGCGGGGTCGACGAGAGCAAGGCCGACGAGCGCCGTCGAGGAGGACGCATGACCCAGATCTCCGTGCGGGTCGACGGGACCCCCTACGACGACGACGTCGAGCCGCGGACGCTGCTCGTCCACTACCTGCGCGAGCAGCTCGGCAAGGTCGGCACCGTCGTGGGGTGCGACACCAGCAACTGCGGCGCCTGCACGGTCCACCTCGACGGCGAGGCGGTGAAGAGCTGCACCGTCTTCGCCGTCCAGGCCGACGGCTGCGAGGTGACCACGATCGAGGGCATCTCCCCGAACGGCACCCTGCACCCGATGCAGAAGGCCTTCCACGAGATGCACGGCCTGCAGTGCGGGTTCTGCACCCCGGGGATGATCATGGCCTCGATCGACCTGGTGAACGACAACCCGGACCCGAGCGAGGACGAGGTCCGCGAGGGCATCGAGGGCAACCTCTGCCGCTGCACCGGCTACCAGAACATCGTCCGCGCGGTGCAGCAGGCCGCCGGCGAGATGCACGGCCGCAGCACCGCCGGCGACACGCTCGGGGCGCAGTCATGACCCTGGTCGAGGAGCCGACCGCCGCCGGCACGGCTCCGGAGAAGGAGATCGGCCGGGCGCGGCGCCGCAAGGAGGACGCCCGGCTGATCACCGGCCGCACCACCTGGACCGACAACATGGTCCTGCCCGGGATGCTGCACCTGGCCGTCGTCCGCAGCCCCGTGGCGCACGGCAAGATCACCAGCATCGACGTCAGCGCCGCCCAGCAGGCGCCCGGCGTCGTCGCCGTCCTCACCGGGCGCGACGTCGCCGACGAGCAGGGCTCGCTGCCCTGCGCCTGGCCGGTCACGCCGGACATGGTCAACCCGGGGCATCCGTCCATCGCCGTCGACGAGGTCAACCACGTCGGCGAGGCGGTCGCGGTCATCGTGGCCCGCAGCAAGGTCGCGGCGCAGGACGCCGTCGAGCTGGTCGACGTCGACTACGACCTGCTGCCCGTCGTCCTGGACATGGAGCAGGCGGTCGAGCCCGGGGCGGACCTCACCCACGACCACACCTCGTCCAACACCAGCTACCACTTCGTCTTCGACGCCGGCGAGGCCGGGACGGGGGGCGACACCGAGCAGGCCTTCGCCGACGCCGAGGTCGTGGTCAGCCGGCGGTTCGTCCAGCAGCGGCTGATCCCCGCGTTCATGGAGCCCCGCTCGGTCGTCGTCCAGCCGCAGGGCGACAACTACACGCTCTGGTCCTCCACCCAGATCCCGCACATCCTCCGGGTGATGCTGGCGATGGTCACCGGCGTCCCCGAGCACAAGCTGCGGGTGATCGCGCCGGACGTGGGCGGCGGCTTCGGCGGCAAGATCACGCCCACGCCCGAGGAGGTCATCACGCTGCTGGTGGCCCGCCGGCTCGGCAAGCCGATCAAGTGGACCGAGACCCGCAGCGAGTCACTGATGACCGCCCACCACGGCCGCGACCAGATCCAGTTCATCGACGTCGCCGCGGACCGCGAGGGCAACGTCAAGGGCCTGCGAGTGCGGCTGCTGGCCGACATGGGCGCCTACCTGCGGCTGATCACGCCGGGCATCCCGGCGCTCGGCGCCTTCATGTTCCCCGGCATCTACAAGTTCCCGGCGTACCGGTTCGAGTGCGACGGCGTCTTCACGAACAAGGTGCCGACGGACGCCTACCGCGGGGCCGGGCGACCCGAGGCCACCTTCGCGATCGAGCGGATCATGGACGAGCTCGCCGTCGAGCTCGGCATGGACCCGCTCGAGGTGCGCCGGAAGAACTGGATCCAGGCCGCGGAGTTCCCCTTCACCACGGTCGCGGGGCTCCAGTACGACAGCGGCGACTACGAGCAGGCCACCCAGGACGCGCTGGACCTGTTCGGCTACGCCGAGCTGCGTGCCGAGCAGCAGCGTCGCCGCGAGTCCGGCGACCCGGTGCAGCTGGGCATCGGCTTCTCCACCTTCACCGAGATGTGCGGACTGGCTCCCTCGCGGGTGCTGGGCTCGCTGTCCTTCGGCGCCGGTGGCTGGGAGTCGGCGTCCATCCGGATGCTGCCGACCGGCAAGGTCGAGGTCGTCACCGGGTCCACCCCCCACGGGCAGGGCCACGAGACGGCGTGGAGCCAGCTGGTCGCGGACTCCCTCGGCGTCCCGTTCGAGGACGTCGAGGTCCTGCACGGCGACACGTCCATCTCCTCCAGGGGCCTGGACACCTACGGCTCGCGGTCCCTCGTCGTCGGCGGCAGCGCGGTGGTGAAGGCGGCGGACAAGGTGGTCGCCAAGGCGCGGAAGATCGCCGCCCACCTGCTGGAGGCCAGCGAGGACGACCTGGAGTTCTCGGGCGGGACGTTCTCCGTCCGGGGGACGCCGGGCACGGGGCTGGGCATCCAGGAGATCGCGCTCGCCGTCTTCGCGGCGCACAACTACCCGGAGGGGATCGAGCCCTCCATCGACGCCGAGGCGACGTTCGACCCGGAGAACTTCTCCTTCCCCCACGGCACGCACCTGTGCGCCATGGAGGTCGACACCGACACCGGTCTGGTGAAGATCCGCAAGTACGCGTGCGTGGACGACATCGGGACGATCGTCAACCCCTTGATCGTCGAGGGACAGGTGCACGGCGGGCTGGCCCAGGGCATCGCGCAGGCGCTGTACGAGGAGGCCGTGTACGACGCCGACGGCAACCTCACCACCGGCACCTTCGTCGACTACCTGGTGCCCTCGGCCGCGGACCTGCCGCACTTCGACACCGGCAACACGGTGCACACGGCGCCGGGCAACCCGATCGGTGCCAAGGGCGTGGGGGAGGCCGGTTGCATCGCCAGCACCCCCGCCGTCGTCAACGCGGCCATCGACGCCGTCCGTCACCTGGGGGTCAGCGACATCCGCATGCCGCTCACCCCGGAACGGGTCTGGCGGGCGATCCACCACGGCGGTGACGGCGGGGACCGCGCGTCGGCCCGCACCAACGCCCAGGCCGTCGACTCGTCCGAGGGCCCGAGCACGCAGGGAGGCAACCGATGATTCCCGCACCGTTCGCCTACGCCTGTCCGTCCACGATCGACGAGGCGCTGCAGGCCGTGGCGTCCGGCGGGGAGGACGTGAAGATCCTCGCCGGCGGACAGTCGCTCATCCCGGTCATGCGGCTGCGGCTGGCCGCCCCGGAGACCGTCGTCGACCTCACCCGCGTCGCCGAGCTCCGCGGTGTCCGGGAGGACGGGGACGCGATCGTCATCGGCGCGATGACGACGCACTCCGACGTCCTCGCCGACCCGCTGATCGCGCGGTACGCGCCGCTCATCGCGGAGGCGACCGAGACGGTGGCCGACCGCCAGGTCCGGCACCGCGGGACCTTCGGCGGTGCGCTGGCGCACGCCGACCCTGCCGGTGACCTGCCCGCGGTGGCGCTGGCCCTGGACGCCGAGTTCGTCGTCGCCGGGCTCGAGGGACGGCGCACCGTCGCTGCGTCGGACTTCTTCGTCGACTACCTGACCACCGTGCTGCAGGAGGGGGAGCTGCTCGTCGAGATCCGCGTCCCCCGGCGCGAGGGCTGGGGGATGCACTACGAGAAGTTCACCCGGGTGGCGCAGGCGTGGTCGATCGTGGCCGTCGCCGCGGCGGTGCGCATGGAGGGGAGCCGGATCGCCGAGGCGCGCATCGGGCTGACCAACATGGGGCCGACGCCGCTGCGGGCGTCCGCGACGGAGGCCGCGCTGACCGGTGCGGAGGCCACCGCGGAGGTGATCGCCGCGGCGGCCCAGCACGCAGCGGAGAACACCAGCCCCAGCAGTGACCTGAATGCGCAGGCGGACTACCGGCACCACCTGGCGCAGGTACTCACTCGCCGCGCGGTGACGGCAGCCGCCGGGCTGTAGCGTCCCGGAGGGACCCCGTTCTCCCACCCCCCGCACGCCCGGGGAGGTGCCCGGAACGGGGCCGCCGGGTCCGATACTCGTCCTTCCCGGCCGGCCCACCCCACGGGGGCGGGCCGGCCGGGCGCACCTCCAGGAGGTCCCCCCGTGCAACTGGAGAACTCGTTCACCGTGCCCGTGCCGATCGACGAGGCCTGGCGGGTGCTCCTCGACATCGAGCGGATCGCGCCGTGCATGCCGGGTGCGGCGCTGGACTCCGTCGAGGGCGACGACTTCACCGGCCGGGTGAAGGTCAAGCTGGGCCCGATCAACCTGACCTACCAGGGCAAGGCGTCGTTCGTCGAGAAGGACGAGGCGGCCCACCGGGCGGTCATCGACGCCAAGGGCAAGGACCAGCGGGGCAACGGGACGGCGGCCGCGACGATCACCGCGAAGCTCGCCCCCGAGGGGTCGATCACGCGGGTCGACGTCCTGACCGACCTCAACATCACCGGCCGTCCGGCCCAGTTCGGTCGCGGCGTGATGACCGACGTGGGCAACAAGCTGCTCGGGCAGTTCGCCGACAAGCTGGCCGCCCAGCTCGGTGAGGGCGACGCGCAGGGCAAGGCCGACCGGGCCGAGGCGAGCGCTGCGAAGAAGGCTGCGGCGACCGTGACCGGCGCTGTCGAGGAGATCGCGGCCTCCACGGAGCAGGCCGCCGGCAACGGCGTCGGCGGCCAGGCCGTGAAGAAGGCGGCCGCCGGCACGAAGAAGGCCGCTGCCGCCGCGACCGACAAGGTGAGCGCGACGAGCACGGTCGAGCCGGCCAAGAGCACCCCGGCGAAGAAGGCCGTGCCGGAGAAGGCCGCCGTGCCGGAGAAGAAGGCCGCGCCGGCCAAGAAGGCGGCGGCCAAGACCGCTCCGGTGAAGGTCGTGCCGCCGCTGCCGGAGTCCGTCCCCGCGGTCACCGGCACCGACACCGCGCCGGCCAAGGGGGTCACCCCCAAGGCGCCGAGCGGTCCGCCCACGGGGACGACGGCGCCCCCGAGCCGCCCCGCGACGGGCGCGCCGGTGCGCAGCGTCCCCTCGGCCGGCCCGCGCCCGACCACGCCTGCCCAGCAGGAGCCGGAGCCGATCGACCTGCTGGAGGTCGCCGGCGGTGCCGCCATGGCCCGGTACGCCGCGCCCGCCGCGGGGGTGGCGGGCGTCCTGCTGGTCCTCACCCTGCTCGTGCGTCGCCGTCGCCGTCGTCACTGAGCCTTTGAGCCGCATCGAGATCTGCGATCTCGTGGCGATCAGCGGCTGATGGCCACGAGATCGCAGATCTCGCGCGGAGTTGCGGTCAGCGGGCGACGAGGTCGTCCAGCCAGCACATCGCGGCCGCGGCGACGATCGAGACGTTCTTCTTGAGGGAGTGGTCGCCGGGGACGGCGTAGACCGAGGCGCCGGCCCGCCCGGTGAGCACCGCGGCGACGTCGGCCGGCGCGCCGAAGGCGTCGGTCTCGCCCTGCACCACCACCAACGGCACGGGGACGGCGGTGAGCTCGCCGGCTCGGCTCTTCTCCGGCTTGCCCGGCGGGTGCAGCGGGAAGGCCAGCGCCAGCACGCCCGCCGCGCCCTGTTCCGCCGCTGCCCGGCAGGCCACCCGCGCGCCGGCGCTGCGGCCGCCGAGCACCAGGGGCCCGGTGAGTAGACCGTCGCCGCGCAGCCGGTCCAGCACCGCGCGCAGGCCGGTGTCCAGCGTCGGCGGCGCGGAGGCGACGCGCCTGCCGGCCACCCGCCACGGCTGCTCCACGCGGATCACCCGCCAGCCGGCGCCCGCCGCCTCGTCGGCGGTCGCCACCAGGTCCACCGACTCGACCCCACCGCCGGCGCCGTGCCCCAGCACGAGGGTGCCGGCCGTCCCACCGCCGTCCGTGACGTGCGCGCGGGCCGGCCCGTGCGGGGTCTCGATGAGGGTGACGCCGCTCATGCGCCGGGCAGGGCCAGCAGCGCGTCGACGACGCCGCCCAGGCTCGCGGCCTGCACGTGCGGCGGCTCGTAGACCGCGGGGTAGGTCCGCTCGCTCCGGGGGAACCAGGCCCCGGTCAGCCCGGCCCGCTGCGCACCCAGCACGTCCCAGCCGTGCGCGGCGACCAGCGCCATCCGGTCCGGCGCCACGTCGCAGCTCCCGGCCGCCCACAGGTACACCTCGCGCGCCGGCTTCCACGCCCGGATGGCCTCGCTGGACAGCGTCCGCTCGACCAGCGGGGTGATGCCCCCGCGGGCCAGCCCCGCCTCCGCCACACCGGGGGACCCGTGGGACAGGGTGACGACGCGGATGCCCGCGGCCGTCAGGCGGCGCAGTGCCGGCTCGACGTCCGGGTGCGGCGCCAGCTCCTTGAAGGCGTCCGCGACAGCCGACCGCTGCGCTGCGGACAGGTCGGTCTCCTGCGCCAGCGCGGCGTCGAAGGCGTCGCGGAACCGGCACCACGTGCCCGTGGTGGCCGCGGCACACCCGGTCAGCAGCGTGCGGGTGAAGACGGTCGGCAGCAGGGTGCCGGCCTGGCCCGCCTCGACCAGGGCGGCGCGCACCGGCGCCAGGTCCAGCAGCGTCTCGTTGACGTCGAACGCGACGACGTCGGGGCGAAGCCGGGTCACGAGGTCTGGTCGCGCTCGTCCGCCGGCAGCGTGCTGCCCGCCGTCGACGGCCGGCGCAGCCTCCCGGACACCTTGCGGTACACGAACCAGCCCACGACGGCGACGACGGCGGCGACGACCACGTAGTCCAGGTACTTCAGGTTGTCCTGGATGAAGTCACCGGCGGCCACGCCCAGGCCGATCAGCACGCTGTTCCAGATCAGGCTGCCCGCGGCGGTGAACAGGAGGAACTGGCCGAACGGCATGCGCACGACCCCGGCCGGCACCGAGATGAAACTGCGGACGATCGGCACCATCCGGCCGAAGAACACCGCCGAGCGCCCGTGCCGCTCGAACCAGGCGAAGGTCTTGTCCACGTCCTCGGTCTCCACGAGGGGGAGCCGGTCGAGGAAGGCGTGCGAGCGGCGCGGACCCAGCGCCCGGCCCACGTAGTAGAAGAAGATCGCGCCGATCACCGACCCGAGCGTGGCGAAGAGGACGACGGGGACGACGTCCAGCCGCCCGTCGTTGATCAGCACCCCGGCCAGTCCGAGCACCGCCTCGCTGGGGATCGGCGGGATGACCGTCTCGGCCAGGATGCTCAGCCCGACCCCCACCGCGCCCAGCCTCTCGACGAGGTCGAGCAGGAAGCCGGTGATCCCGCCCTCGTCGGACGCGGCGGCAGCGAGGAGTGACATGGCCACCACGGTATCGGCGGGTCCCGGGAGCTGCCGCGCCCCGACGGCGGCACGGCACTAGGTTCGGTTCCCATGTCGCACCGGTTCACCGCTCGCGCCGTCGTCGTCGGGGACCGGGCGGGCACCGTCGTCCCGGACGCCGTGGTCGACGTCGCCGACGGCCGGATCTCCTGGGTCGGGCCGGCCGCCGAGGCGCCGCCGGCCGGGGACGTCGAGCTGGTCGAGCTGCCGGGCCTGCTGATGCCGGGCCTGGTCAACACCCACTCCCACGCCCCGATGGTGCTGTTCCGCGGTCAGGGGGAGGGGCTTCCGCTGGACCGGTGGCTGCAGGAGGTGATGTGGCCCCGCGAGGCCCGGCTCACCGAGGACGACGTCGAGATGGCCATGACCGCCGCCTCGGCCGAGATGCTGGGCAACGGGGTGACCACCAGCGTCGAGATGTACTTCCACCCCGAGCGGATCGCGGCGGCCGTGGGCGCCACCGGCGCCCGCGCGCTCATCCTGGCCCCGCTGATCCCCCTGCCCGGCCTGCCGCCCTTCCGGCAGCAGCTGGCCGACGCCGTCGCGCTGGCGGCGGGCGCACCCGAGGACGGCTCCGTCGAGTACGGCATCGGCCCGCACGCCGCCTACACCGTGCCGCTCCCGGTCCTGCGGGAGGCGGCCGGGCTCGCCCGCGAGCGGGACCTGCTGTTGCACCTGCACGTGGCGGAGACGGCGACCGAGGGCGCCGAGCTGCTGGCCACGCATGGTTTGTCGGTGCCCGCGCTCCTCGCGGCGCACGACGTCCTCGGGGGACGGGTGCTGGCCGCGCACTGCGTGCACATGGACGACGGCGACCTCGACCTGTGGTCGGAGTACGACGTCTCGGTCGCGCACTGCCCGGCCAGCAACGCCAAGCTGGCCAGCGGGATCGCGCCGCTGCGGGCGATGCTCGACCGCGGCATCCGGGTGGGCATGGGCACCGACGGCCCGGCGTCCAACGACGGGCTGGACCTGTTCGCCGACCTCCGGCTGGCCGCCCAGCTCGCCCGGCTGGCCGGGCGGTCGGCCATGGCGCTGACCGCGGCCGAGGCGTTCTGGCTGGCCACCGGCGCCGCCGCGGACGCCATCGGACGCGGCGACCTCGGGCAGCTGGAGGCCGGTCGTCGGGCGGACCTCGTGCACGTCGACACCCGCGACCTGGTCTTCGAGCCGGTCGGCGACCCCGCCGACCTGCTGGCCCACCTGGTCTGGTCCGGCGCGGGGCGGCACGTGCGCGACGTGTGGGTGGGTGGCCGCCCCGTCGTCCGCGACTCCGTCTCGACGACGGTGGACACCGAGGCGCTGCGCCGCGACGTCGCCCGGCGGGCCGCCCGCCTCGCCGCCGGCTGAGCCCGGTCAACTTCTTCAACCAGATGGTTGACCACGGGCCGCCGTGAGTTCTACGCTCTTCCTCAACCGCAAGGTTGAACAAGAGGAGGACGAGGTGGCGGCAGATCCGCTCTCCCGGGTGTTCTCGGCGCTGGCCGACCCCACCCGGCGGGACATCGTGGCGCGGCTCGCGGTCGCCGACGCCACGGTCAACGACCTCGCCGCGCCCTACGACGTGACCGTCCAGGCCGTCTCCAAGCACCTCAAGGTGCTGGAGGACGCCGGCCTGGTGAGCCGGAGCCGGGAGGCGCAACGCCGCCCGGTGCACCTCGAGGCGAATGTCTTCGACCTGATGACCAAGTGGATCGAGCGCTACCGGCGCCAGGCCGAGGAGCGCTACCGCCGTCTGGACGACGTCCTGCGCGCGATGCCGGACGCCCCCGCAACCCCGTCACCCCAGGAAGGAACACCGTCATGACCAGCACCAGCAACGACACGCGGCGCCGCGAGACCCAGATCGTCGCCGACCCCGACCTCCCCCTCGTCCGGATCATCCGCGAGTTCGACGCGCCCCCGGAGAAGGTCTTCCGGGCGCACACCGACCCGGAGCTGGTCGCCCAGTGGCTGGGTCCGAACGGCATGCAGAACCGGATCGACGAGTGGGACTGCCGCAACGGCGGCTCCTGGCGCTACGTGGCGATGCGGGACGGCGAGGAGTACGGCTTCCGCGGCTGCTTCCACGAGGTGCGGCCGAACGAGCTCATCGTGCAGACGTTCACCTTCGAGGGCTTCCCGGAGGGTGTCGCGCTGGAGAAGCTGGTGCTCGAGGACCTCGGGAACGGGCGCACCCGGCTCACGGCGACCTCGCTGGTCGACTCGTTCGAGGGCCGCGACGCCTTCGTCGCCAGCGGCATGGAGGTCGGCGTCAACGAGGGCTACGCGAAGCTCGACGAGCTCCTCGCCCGGCCGGGGGACGGTCCGCGGTGACCGCCACGGCAGCCGGGGCCCGCGTTCCCGGAGGGCGGTCGGCGAGCAGCCGCGCCAGGACGATCGCCGGGTGGGCGCTCCGGCTGGCACTCGCGGCGGTGTTCGCGGGGGCCGGCCTGGCGAAGGTCGCCGGCGACGCGGCGATGGTCGAGATGTTCGCCGACATCGGCGCCGGTCAATGGCTGCGGTACGTCGTCGGCTGCTGCGAGCTGCTCGCCGTGGTGGGCCTCCTCGTCCCGCGCCTGGTGGGGGCCGCGGCCACCGGACTGGTGCTCCTGATGACCGGCGCGACGCTGACCAACGTGCTCGTCCTCGGGGTCGGCCCGGCGCTGACGATCGCGCTCCTGGTCGTGGCAGCGGGGCTCGCGTGGGCCCGCCGGGACGACGTCCGTGCCATGGTTCCGGGCCGGCGACACGGTCGTCCCGCACCCGATCAGGAGGAGTCCCCGTGGACATGAAGCTCGAGCTCGTGCCGATCCCGGTCGCCGACGTCGACCGCGCCAAGGCGTTCTACGCCGACCGGCTGGGATTCACCGTCGACGTCGACGTGGCCCCCGCCGACGGCGTGCGGGTCGTGCAGCTGACGCCGCCGGGCTCGGCATGCTCGATCGGCATCGGCACCGGCGTCCCCGCCTACGAGGGCGGGCCGGGATCGGTCCGCGGCCTGCACCTGGTCGTCACCGACATCGAGGCGGCCCGCGAGGAGCTGATCGGCCGCGGGGTCGACGTCGGCGAGATCCAGGACGTCGGCGGCGGCGTCCGGTACGCCGGCTTCGAGGACCCGGACGGCAACTCGCTCACCCTGCAGCTGATGCCCTGGCGGACCGGGGAGGCCTTCTGACCCGTCAGGCCCGCAGCGAGATTGTGTCGCCCCGCTGCACCGTCCGCACCGTCCCGGGTAGCGCGCGGCGACCGACCTCGGCGACGAAGTCGCCCAGGGGACTCCGGAACCGGTCGTAGTCGTCGTAGTGGACCGGCACGGTGACCGGGGGCTTCAGCAGCTCGACGAGGTCCGCGCCCTGCCGGGCGTCCATCGTCACCGTCACGCCGAGCGCCTTCGTGCCGCCCAGGTGCGGGATGAGCACGTCGAGCGGCCCGCACCGATCGAGCACCTCGCCCAGGAAGGGCCGGTAGAGCGTGTCGCCGCTGATGTAGCCGCGCCAGACGACCTCGGCCCCGCCGCCCCGGATCAGCTCGACGACGCTGCCCATCACCGCGGGCAGCACCTTCGCCAGCGGACCGGGCCCGTGGACGCCCGGGACCGCGGTGATCCGCAGCGTGTCCGGTCCCCTGCTGAACTCGTGCGTCTGCCACGGCCGGAGGTCGGCGGTGGCGGTGAACCCGCGGCCGGAGAGGCACCGGGCCGCCTCCTGCGTCGTGACGACCGGCGTCTCCTTGGGCAGGGACCTCGTGGCGATCCGGTCCCAGTGGTCACCGTGCATGTGCGAGAGCAGGATCCCGTCGAGCTGGGGCAGCTGGGTCGGTTGCAGGGCCGGCTCGGTCAGCCGCCTGGCCCGCAGCCCGTAGCCCAGGCGGGCCCGCTGCCCGCGGTGCAGGAAGTTCGGATCGGTCAGCAGGGTGAACCCGCCGATCCGCAGCAGCATCGTCGCCGTGCCGCCGAAGGTCATCGTCACGTCGTCGGTGGGCTGACCGGAGAGCTGAGCCATGCCCCGCGGCTACCCCTCAGCCACCCGCCTGCAACCCCGGCAGCCGGTGCTGGACCACCGGCCGGGGGAGTGATCCGGTGGCCAGCACCTGCTCGTGGATCTGCTCCAGGGCGGTGCGCAGCGCGGGGAGCAGCGCGGGGTCGAGGCCGTCGAAGAACATCTGCCGGACCAGGGCGGCGTGGCCCGGGGTCGCGGCCCGCAGCGCCCCGAGCCCGGCGTCGGTGAGCACGGCGTCGGTCGCCCGGCCGTCCTGCTCGGACGGGCAGCGCTCGACCAGCCCGCGCGCGCTCATCCGCTGCAGGTGGTGGGACGCCCTGCTGCGCTCCCAGCCGATGCGGGCGGCCAGGGCCGTGAGCTGCAGTCGCCGGCCGGGAGAGTCGGCCAGCGCGTTGAGGACGTCGTAGTCGGGCAGGGACAGCTCGCTGTCGGTCTGCAGCTGCCGGTTCATCTCGTAGGTCAGGCGGAGCATCACCCGCATGTAGGCGAACCAGGTCTCCTGCTGCTCGTCGGTGAGGACGGGTCCGCCCACCGAGGTGTCCACTTCGCGTGACATCTCACGTAACCTACCGCCCGACGGCCTGGCCAGTGCGGACCCCCGGGCCGCCGTCGGACACGGGTCGAGAGGAATCGTCATGAGCCAGGCGGCAGAGCTCCTGGAGCGCATGCTCCAGGAGGTCTTCAACGAGCCGGACCCGCGGCGGCGCGCCGCGGCCATCGCCGAGGTCTGCACCGAGGACGTCGTCTTCGTCGACGCCGGGCGCACGGTCACCGGCCGCGACCAGCTGGCGGCCACGGTGACCGCCCTGCTCGCCGAGGGGCCGGGCCTGGTCTTCACGCCGGCCGGGAACTTCCGCGGCGTGGGCGACCTGGGCATGCGGTCCTGGCGGCTGGGCGCGCCGGGCGGGGAGCCCGTGCTGGGCGGCCTGGACGTCGCGCAGGTGGTGGACGGGCGGATCGCCCGGTTGTGGACGGTCCTCGACACCTGAGTCCGCAGCTGTCCACGCGTCGACGGAATACATGACACGTCACGTTGTTGTGCTCTTCGGACGGTGCAACCGGCACCGCCGAGAAGGAAGAGGAACGACGATGGGACAGCTCGACAACAAGACGGCTCTGGTCACCGGGGCGACCTCCGGGATCGGGCTGGCGGCGGCCCAGCGGTTCGCCGCGGAGGGCGCGCACGTGTTCGTGACCGGACGCCGCAAGGACGTGCTCGACGAGGCCGTCGCCTCGATCGGCCACGGGGCCGTGGGCGTGCAGGGCGACGTCAGCGACCTGGCCGACCTCGACCGGCTGGTCGAGGAGATCCAGGCCACCGGACGCGGACTGGACGTGGTGTTCGCCAACGCCGGCGGTGGCGAGTTCGCCGCGCTCGGCGAGATCAGCCTCGAGCACTACGCGGACACCTTCGACCGCAACGTCCGCGGCACCCTGTTCACCGTGCAGAAGACGCTGCCGCTGCTCCGGGACGGTGCCTCGATCGTCCTGGCCGGTTCGACGGCCACCCTGCACGGGACGCCCGCCTTCGGCGCCTACGCGGCCTCCAAGGCGGCGATCCACTCCTTCGCCAAGACCTGGGCGATCGAGCTCGCCGGCCGGGGGATCCGGGTGAACGCCCTCGTCCCGGGCGCCACCGAGACCCCCGGCCTGGTGGCGCTGGCCCCGGACGCCGAGGCGGCGCGGCAGATGCTGCACGGCATGGCCGCCGGTATCCCGCTCCAGCGTCTGGCCCGGCCGGAGGAGATCGCCAACGGCGCGCTGTTCCTGGCCTCGGACCAGAGCAGCTTCATGACCGGCAACGAGCTGGTGCTGGACGGCGGCCAGGACCAGGTCTGAGCTCCCGCGCCACCGTCCCGCCCAGCGGGACCGGGCCTGCGCTGCCCCAGGGCACGCAGGCTCGGCGCGGGCCGCTACGGCGCGACCCGGCGCGACCCGGCAGGGACGCCCGCGGTCGAGGACACTGGCGGCATGACCTCGCTGCCGGGCTCCCTCCGCACGGCCTGGCGGGGGTTCCTCGACCGCAGCCGCCCCGTGCACCCTGACACCGCCCGGGCGCTGCACGAGCGCTGGACGGCGCTGCCCGCGCACGTGCGGACCCCGGCGCAGGCGCTCGGCCGGCACGCCGTGGGCTGCGAGGGCACGCACGGCGTCTTCCCGAAGTGCAACCTCACCTGCACGCCCTGCTACCACTCGGCCGACGCCAACAAGGTGCGCGTCGACGGCGGACACACGCTGCGCGAGATCGAGTCGCAGATGGCCTACCTGCGCGAGCGGCGGGGGCCCTACGCGCACGCGCAGCTCATCGGCGGTGAGGTCAGCCTGCTCTCCGCCGATGACCACGCCGCCGCCCTGCTGGCCATGCGCGGCCACGGCCGCTCGCCGATGTCGATGACCCACGGAGACTTCGACCCGGAGTACCTCCGCGACCTGGTGACCGGCCCCGACGGAACGCTGCGCCTGCCCCGGGTCAGCTTCGCCGCGCACGTCGACTCCCTGATGCGCGGCCGGCGCGGGGCGGTCCGCCCCAGGACCGAGGCCGAGCTGCACCCGTTCCGGCAGCGGTTCGTGCAGATGTTCCGCGACCTGCGCGCGGAGACCGGCCTGCGGTACTACCTGGCGCACAACATGACCGTCACCCCGGCCAACCTCGGCCAGGTCGCGGAGACGGTGCGCGCCGTGGTTCCCATGGGCTACTCGATGATGAGCTTCCAGCCCGCCGCCCACGTGGGCGACGACCGGCGGTGGAAGGAGTCCTACACCGCCGTCGACGCCGACGCCGTCTGGGCCGAGCTCGAGAAGGGCATGGGTCAGCGCCTCGCGCACGAGGGCATCGAGTTCGGCGACCCGCGCTGCAACCGGGTCGGCTTCGGCTTCCTGGCCGGCGGCCGCTGGACGCCGTTCGTCGACCCCGACTCGGCCGCGGACCGCGCCGCCCGGGAGCGGTTCTTCGCGCACTGGGGCGGCCTGTCCTTCAGCGGCACCCCGCCCCTGCTGCTGCTGGTCAAGGTCGCCCGCGTGCTGCGGCACCACCCCGGCGACGCGGCCGTCGCCGCCCGCTGGGCCGCCCGGATGGTGCGCCGGGCCGGGGGAGCGCGCTCCCTGGGCCGCGCCGCCCGGGCGGGCACGCTGGGACTGATGACCTTCGAGGTGCACAGCTTCATGGACGCCGCCGACGTCGGGCCGGCCTGGGAGCTGATGCAGCAGGGCATCGAGTCCGACGAGCCGCGGATCAGGGCCACCCAGGAGCGGCTGGCCGCCTGCACCTACTCGATGGCCCACCCCGAGACGGGGCAGCTGGTGCCCGCCTGTGCCCAGCACTCGGTCCTCGACGTCACCGAGAACGCCCAGCTGCGCCGGCTGCTGCCGCTCACCGTCGTCGGCTGACCTCCTCGGCGGGGCTCGCGGGCTGCTCGGGCACGACGGTGGGGGCGGCCACGACCCAGCGGTCGGCCACCGGCAGCGCCAGGCCCACGGTGGCGCCGGTCGGCACCTCCTCGCCCGGGCCGAGCTCGGCGTGCACGGACGCCGTTCCGCCGTCCCCGGTGACCTCGACGGTGACCAGCGCGCGCAGGCCCCGGCGCCGCAGCCGGACCACGGTGCCGGTGCAGTCCCCCTCCGCCGGTGGCGTCACCGCCGCCGCCTCGTGCCGCACCACGAGCACGCCGGGCCCGTCGGCGACGCGCTCGGGCAGCGCGAGCGCGCCCAGCGGCGACACGTGGCGGCCGTCGCGCACGACCCCGGCCACCTCGGTGCGCCCGCCCAGCAGGCGGCTGACCGCCAGGGACGCCGGACGCGCGTAGAGCGAGCGCATCGTCCCCTCCTGCAGCAGGCGGCCCTCGTCGAGGACGGCCACGGCGTCGGCGAGCGCGTCGGCCTCGGCGTGGTCGTGGGTGACGAGGAGGATGGTCGGGTCCAGCCGCATGCGCAGGTCGGCGAGCAGCTCGTGCATCTCCTCGCGCAGCGCCGCGTCCAGGGCGCTGAACGCCTCGTCGAGCAGCAGCACGCGCGGCTGTGCGGCCAGCGCCCGGGCCAGGGCCACCCGCTGCTCCTGGCCGCCCGACAGCGCCCGCGCCGGGCGGTCGCCGTAGCCGCGCAGCTGCACCAGCTCGAGGAACTCCTCCGCTCGCGCCCGTGCCGCCCGCCGCGGCATGCCGCGGACCCGGTCGGCGAACGCCACGTTGTCGCGGACGTCGAGATGGGGGAACAGCAGCGGCCGCTGGAAGACCATGGCCATCCCGCGCCGCTCGGGGACCACGCCGGACAGATCGGCGCCGTCGACCCGGACCGTGCCGGCCGTCGGCTCGTCGAGGCCGGCGGTCAGTCGCAGCACGGTGCTCTTGCCCGACCCGGAGGGCCCCAGGATGGCCACGCAGGAGCCGGCGGGCACGTCGAGGGAGAAGTCCTCGAGCGCCGGCGCCTGACCCGGGCCGTGCACCCGCGTCAGCCCGGTCAGCGCCAGCGTCCCCCCGCTCACCGTCTCCCCCTCCGTCCCAGCGACCCGACCACGGCGAGCAGGGCCACCGGCGGCAGGATCGAGGTGAGCGACAGGACGGCCACCTGGGCGTCGTTGCCGGTGGCCGAGGCCGCGGATGCCAGCAGCAGCGGAAGGGTCGTCAGCCGGCCACCGCCGACGAGGACGGTGACGATGTAGTCGCTCCAGCCGACGAGGAAGGCCAGGAACGCGGCCCCGGCCAGGGCCGGGGCCAGCAGCGGCAGCTGCACCGAGCGCACGGTCCGCCACCGGGTGGCGCCGAGCACCCGGGCCTCGTCCTCGAAGCCGCGGTCGTGCGCGGCGTAGGCGGCTCGCATCGTGATCGTCGTGTACGGCAGCGCGGCCACCACCAGCAGGACCACCACCCCCAGCGTCGCCGGCACGCGCAGCCGCAGCAGGAGCACGTCCAGGCCGAGGGCGACGGCGAAGGGCGGCAGGACCAGGGGCGAGAGCAGGACGGCGAGCACCGCGGTCGACCCGGGCACCTGCCGGGAGGCCAGTGCCCGCCCGGCCATCGCCCCCAGCGGGGTGGCCAGCAGCGCCACGGCCGCGCCGAGCAGCGTCGAGCGCGCCAGCGCTCCCCCGGCGCCGGCGGCCGACGCCTCGGTGAGCCCCCGGGTGCCCCAGTCCTGCGGGAGCAGGGCCGGGAAGGCCCAGCTGTCGGCGAACGCCCAGAGCAGCAAGGGGACGACGGGCAGGACCAGCCACAGGGCCAGCAGCCCCCGGCCGGTGCGCGAGGCGGCCAGCGCGATCCGGACCGTGCTCATCGCTCGGCCGCCAGGTTCCGGAGGGCGCGCAGGGCCACGAGGACGACGAGCAGCGCGAGCACCGCCGTCGTCACGGCGACCGCGGCCGCCTGCGGCCGGGCAGCGAGGTCGATGGAGGTGAACAGCCGGAAGGCCAGCACCGCCAGGGGCTCCGGATGGGCCCGCCCGAGCAGCGCGGCCACCTCGTAGGAGCCCAGGGTGTAGACGAAGCTGATCGCGGCCGTGGCGCCCAGCGCCGGCGCGGCCAGCGGCAGGGTGACGTGCCGCAGCCGGGCCCAGCGGCCGGCGCCCAGCAGCGCGGCGGTCTCGGTGTAGGACGCGGCTCGCGAGGACAGCACGCCGGCGACCACGAGGGCGACGAACGCCGACTCCTTCCAGGCGTACTCGGCCACCACCGCGATCCACCACCGGCCGCCGACCAGCGGGGGCCACGACCCCGGGTCGACGCCGAGCAGCCGGGACAGGACGCCGGCGTCGGCGAGCAGCAGGCCCATCGCCGCCGCTCCGACCAGGTGCGGGATCGGCACGGTCAGGGCGGCCAGCGTGCCCAGCAGCCGGCTGCGGCGGATCGCGGCGGTGGCTGCCAGCGCCAGGCAGAGGCCCACGGCGGCCGCGATCGCGGTGGCCGCGGCCGCGATGGCGATCGAGACGCGCAGCGAGGAGCCCAGGTCGGTCGCGGCGGACCGGTACGCGTCCAGGGAGAGCCCCGGCTCGCCCACCAGAGGCGCCAGGCCCAGGCTCAGCAGCAGCGCCGACGTGAGCGCCGCTCCCACCACCGCGACCACCGGCACCAGCGCCGGGAGCACCAGCAGGAAGGCCCGCAGCCCCGGCCGGCGGCGAGGTGCGGGCGCCGGCGTCCCCGGGACCGTCGCCGGCGGGGCCTCTCGCGTCGTCACGGTCCGGGGCGGCCTCAGCCGGCGGCTATCTGCCGGCGCCAGCCCTCGTCCAGGGCGGTCACCCACTCGGCCTCGACCTCCGGGTCGGCGTCCTCGCTCAGCTCGGCGTAGGGAGGCAGGACCTCCGACTGGGGCAGCTCGGCGAACTGCGCCTGCACCTGCGCCGGCAGCCGCTCGGGGTCCAGGACGGTGTACTGCCCCCACACCTCGGGCCGGGCCTTGGCCAGCTGCTGCTCCGGGGACAGCGCCAGGTCGGCCACCACCATCGCGCCCGCCTGGCTGCCCGAGGTGGCCGGGACGGCCAGGAAACTGGCGTTGCCGATGGTGCCGTCCTCGACCAGGAGCACCCGCGTGGTGGGCGGGAAGGTCCCGTCCGCCACCAGGTCGGGGAGCGTGGCCGGCCCGTAGGTCATGGTGAAGTCGACCTGGCCGTCGGCGTAGAGCTGGTCCAGCTCGGCCAGGCTCTGCGGGTAGGTCTGCCCCTCGCGCCACAGCGCGGGCTCGAGCTCCTCCAGGGTGCGCAGCAGCTCGGGGGCCAGCTCGTCGTAGGCGTCCTCGGAGAACTCGAGGGGCACCTCGTCGACCCCGCCGGAGACCGAGTACAGCACCTGCCGGACGAACACCGAGCCGGTGAAGTCCGGCGGCGCGGGATAGGTGAACCGGCCCGGGTTCTCCCCGATCCAGGTCAGCAGCTCCTCGACGCTGCCCGGCGGGTCCGGGACGCGCGCCGCGTCGTAGACGAACGCGTACTGGGCCTTGTGCCAGGGCGCCTCGCACCCGTCCACGTCCCGGCCGAAGTCCGTGGCCAGCAGCGGGTCCTCCGGGTCGACGTACTCGATGTTCGGCAGCATCGACGTCCAGCCGCACAGCCACGCACCGGCCTGCTGCCCGGTGGCGAAGTTGGCGCCGTTGATCCAGATCAGGTCGACCTCGCCCTCGGTGACGCCGGCCTGCCGCTCGGAGAGCACGCGGTTCACCGCGTCCGCGGTGTCGGCGATCGGCACCCGCTCCAGCGTCACGCCCTGCTCGGCGGCGGCCGGCGCGAGGACGTCGTCGACGTAGGCGTTGCCCTTGTCCTCGCCGCCGTACATCCACAGCCGCACCGTCTGGCCGTCGGCCTCGGTCAGGACGTCGTCCCAGTCGCGCGCCGGCGCGGTCGTCGGCCCGCCACCGGGCGCGGAGCAGCCGGTGACCGCGAGCAGCAGTGCTCCGGCGCCCACCACCGTCGCGCGCGCTCGACGGCTCGCGGGGCGTCGTAGGGCCATGGGAGTGCCTCCAGGGGCTGCGGTCAGGGGCTGGGGTGGTGGGCGCCGACCGTGCCCCGGGAGGTGTTCGTGCGGGACCGGAGATCCGGATGCGGCCGTCGGCGAGGCGGTGCGAAATGATCGTGCCCGACCTGATCCCGCCCCGCCACGGGGCCGCGTCGCAGGAGGTGCCCGGTGCTCGATGCGGCGGCGCGGCGCGTGCTGGACGCGCCCCTGGCCCGGGCCGCGGCCGCGCTCGACCGGCCGTGGCTGAGTCCGGACCGGCTGACCGCGCTCGGGCTCGTCCTCGGTCTCGGCAGCGCGGTGGCCGCCGGACTGCAGGCGTGGGCGCTCGCCCTGGCGCTGTGGCTGGTCTCCCGGCTCGCGGACGGGCTGGACGGGCCGTTGGCGCGCCGGCGCCGCGCGGACGGCAGGGCGGAGGACGCCGGCAGCGGCGGGTTCTTCGACATCACCGCCGACTTCTGCGTGTACGGCAGCACGGTGGCCGGGGTGGCGATCGGGGTCACGTCCGCGTACGGCGCGCCGTGGCAGCCGTTCCTCGCCGTCCTGCTGGCCTACTACGTCAACGGGACGGCGTTCCTCGCCTTCTCCTCCATCGCCGAGCGCAGCGGCCGGCAGCTCGACGACGGGCGGTCGCTGTCCTTCCTCGGTGGCCTGGCGGAGGGCACCGAGACGATCGTGGTGCACGCGCTGTGGCTGCTGCTGCCCGCGGTCGCCTGGCAGCTGGCCTGGGGCTGGGCCGCGGTGGTGGCGGTCGGCGCCGCGCACCGCATGTGGGTCGGCTACCGCTCGCTGCGCTGAGCGGCCCGGCGGCGGCCCCAGAGCACGAGCCGGAGCGCGGCCCGCACCAGTGGATGGGCCAGCCGGGCCCGCACGTCCCCGAGCGCGGCGTCGACGATCGCGTCGTCGTAGGTGGGGTAGGCGTGCGTGGTGCCCGCGAGGTCGCCGGCGGTCAGGCGCCGCCGGACGGCGAGGGTCAGCTCGCCGAGGGTCTCCCCGGCGCGCGGGCCGACGACGACGGCGCCGACGACGCGGTGCCGTCGGTCGAGCACCAGCGAGGTGAACCCGTCCGTCTCGCCCTCGACGACGGCGCGGTCGACGGTGGCGTGCTCGACCCGCCGCACGGTGCACCCCCGCTCCGCTGCCTCGGCCGGGCCGACCCCCACCGAGGCGACCTCGGGGGAGGTGAAGGTGATCCGGGGGACGACCGGGTCGACGCGGCGGGACAGCCCCAGCACGGCGTTGGTGGCCGCGATGCTGCCGTGCACGCCGGCGGTGTGGGTGAAGAACGGCGGGCCGGTCACGTCGCCGGCCGCCCGGATCCGCGGATTGGAGGTGCGCAGGGCCGCGTCGACGACCACGGCACCGTCGCCGTCGAGGTCCACCCCGGCGGCGGCCAGGCCGAGTCCGGCGGTCTGCGGCCGCCGCCCGACCGCCACCAGCAGCCGGTCGAAGGGCAGCGCCGCCCCGCCCTCGAGGTGCAGCACGCCCGGCTCGGCACGGGCTGCCTGCGCGCCGAGGCACAGCCGCACCCCGTCGCGCCGGAGGGCCGCGGCGACGAGTGCGGCCGCGTCGGCGTCCTCCGCGCCGAGGAGCCGGTCGGCGGCGTCGACGACGGTGACCTCCGAGCCCAGCCGGGCGAACGCCTGGCCGAGCTCGCAGCCGATCGGGCCGCCGCCGAGGACCACCAGGCGCCCGGGCAGCTCCTCGACGTCCCAGAGCGTGTCGCTGGTGAGCGCGCCGACGGTGTCCAGGCCGTCGATCGGGGGCATCGCCGGTTCCGCTCCGGTGGCCAGCAGCGCCGTGCGGAAGCGGATCCGGCGCTCGCCGACGCGTGCGGTGTCGGGGCCGGTGAACACGACCGTCCCGGTCAGCACCCGGACGCCGGCCTCCTCCAGCGACTCGGGGGAGTCGTGCGGCTCGATGGTGGCGATGGCGGCGCGCACGTGCTCCCGGACGCGGGCGAAGTCGACGCGCACCTCGCCGACGTCCACGCCCAGCCGGCCGGCCGAGCGGGCGGACGCGGCGGCCGACGCGGCGGCCAGCAGGGACTTCGACGGCACGCACCCGGTCCACAGGCAGTCGCCACCCGTGCGGGCGCGCTCGACCAGCACGGTGCGGGCGCCGAGGGCCGAGGCGGTGTGCGCCCCCACCAGCCCGGCCGTTCCCCCGCCGACGACGAGTACGTCGACGGTCTCCTCGGTCGGGTGCTCCGGCACGCTGGGCCCTCTTTCCGCTGCGACAGTGGTCTCCTCCGGCCACGCTAGCGCGACGGCCCGATCCGGTCGGGCCCCGCCGGATCCCGCGGGCGGGGGCAGGATCGGTCCGGTGGACGTGCAGCCGGACGGCCGGTCGGAGATCGAGGTGCTGGTGATCGGCGCCGGTCAGGCCGGTCTGGGCACCGCCCACTGGCTGCGCCGCGAGGGCGTCCACGACGTCGTCGTGGTGGAGGCCGGCGGGGTCGGGCAGAGCTGGCAGGACCGGTGGGCGAGCCTGCAGCTGTTCACGCCGCGCCGGTTCAGCTCCCTGCCCGGCCGGCGTTTCCCGCCGGGGCCCACCCGCAGCCCCTCGCGGCTGGAGATGGCCGGCTACCTGGCGTCGTACGCGGCGGAGCTCGGGCTGCCGGTGCGCACCGGGACGCCGGTGCGGCGGCTCGCGCGCGCCGAGGGCGGCTTCCTGGCGTCCACGCCGTCCGGCGGGATCAGGGCGCGGCACGTGGTGCTGGCCACGGGCGCGTTCCGCCGTCCCCGCGTGCCGGAGGCGGCCGGTGGCCTGGACCCGGCGGTGCACCAGCTGCACTCCTCGCGGTACCGCACGCCCGAGGACGTCCCCGCCGGCCCGGTGCTGGTGGTGGGCGGCGGCAACTCCGCGGCGCAGCTGGCGATCGAGCTGTCCGACGCGCACGAGGTGACCGTCGCCGCGCCCGCGTGCCCGCGCTTCCTGCCGGAGGACGTGCTGGGGGTGAGCATCTACTGGTGGCTCCTGCTCAGCGGGATCCTCAACGCCGGCGCCTCGACGCCGCTCGCCCGGTTCCTGCGCAGCCGGCACGAGGCGATCCTGGGCCGGCAGCTGAGGGGGCTGGTCCGCGCCGGGCGGGTGCGGCTGGTCCCGCACGCCGTGGTCGGGGCCGCGGGAGGGTCGGTGCGCCTGGCCGACGGCAGCACCGAGCGCCCCCGCACCGTGCTCTGGTGCACCGGGTTCGAGCCCGACACCGGCTGGCTCGACGTCCCCGGCGCCCTCGACGACCGGGGCGCCCCGCTGCACGCGGCTGGGGCGTCCCCCGTCCCGGGCCTGCACTGGATGGGCCTGCCGTGGCAGACCCGGGTCAACTCGTCGCTGGTGGACGGCGTCGATCGCGACGCCCGCCGGACGGCACGGCGGATCGCACGGGCGGTGGCCGGGCAGTGACCCGTCCCGGGGGAGCGGCGGCTGGTAGACAGGGGCGCGTGCCAGCCCGCGCCGTCGACGAGACCTTCCTCGCCCTCCCGCTCTCCGCGCTCACCGACGCCGCGCTCACCCGCGCCGTCGACCTCGGCTGCGAGCACGCCGACATCCGGGTCGAGCGGATCCGCACGCAGGCGATCAGCCTGCGCGACGCCCGCCCCGAGGCGTCCGTCGACGGCGAGGACCTCGGCCTGGCGGTCCGCGTGGTGCACGAGGGCACCTGGGGCTTCGCCGCCGGCGTCGTCCTCACCGCCGCCGAGGCGGTGCGGCTGGCCGAGGAGGCCGTCGTCGTCGCGAAGGTCTCCGCCAGCATCAACACCGACCGGGTCGAGCTCGCGCCCGAGCCGGTGTACCCGGACGCCGAGTTCGTCTCCGCCTACGACGTGGACCCCTTCGAGGTGCCCGACACCGAGAAGTCGGGCCTGCTGACCGACCTGTCGGAGCAGTTGCTGGCCGCGGACGGCGTCGAGCACGTGCAGACCCGGTGCATGCACGTGAAGGAGCAGAAGTACTACGCCGACACCGCCGGCACCCGTGCCCGCCAGCAGCGGATCCGCATCTCGCCGGAGTTCACCGCCCTCACCGTCGACCGGGCGACCGGCTCCTTCGAGAGCATGCGCACGCTGGCCCCGCCGGTGGGCCGCGGCTGGGAGTACCTGACCGGCACCGGCTGGGACTGGCGCGCGGAGCTGGCCGGGATCCCGGAGCTGCTGCGCGAGAAGACCAAGGCCCCGTCGGTCACCGCCGGCCGGCACGACCTCGTCGTGGACCCGTCCAACCTGTGGCTGACCATCCACGAGTCGGTCGGGCACGCCACCGAGCTCGACCGCGCGCTGGGCTACGAGGCCGCCTACGCCGGGACGTCGTTCGCCACCGTCGACACGCTCGGCACCCTGCAGTACGGCTCGCCGCGGATGAACGTCACCGGCGACCGGACGGCCCTGCACGGGCTGGCCACGGTCGGCTGGGACGACGAGGGGGTCGCCGCCCAGCAGTGGGACATCGTCAGGGACGGCGTCCTCGCCGGCTACCAGATCGACCGCAACATGGCCCGCCTCCGCGGCCTGGGCCGGTCCAACGGCTGCGCCTTCGCCGACTCGCCGGGCCACGTGCCGGTGCAGCGGATGGCGAACGTCTCGCTGCGGCCCGACCCGGCGGGCCCCTCCACCGACGAGCTCATCGCGGGCGTCGAGCACGGCATCTACGTCGTCGGCGACAAGAGCTGGTCGATCGACATGCAGCGGTACAACTTCCAGTTCACCGGCCAGCGCTTCTACCGGATCGAGGGCGGCCGGCTGGCCGGCCAGGTGCGCGACGTCGCCTACCAGGCGACGACGACGGACTTCTGGGGCGCCATGACCGTGGTCGGCGGGCCCGGCACGTACGTGCTGGGTGGCGCGATGAACTGCGGCAAGGCCCAGCCCGGGCAGGTCGCGCCGGTCAGCCACGGCTGCCCGGTGGCGCTGTTCGAGAACGTGAGCGTCCTCAACACGGTGCAGGAGGGAGGGCGATGAGTCGCGTGACCCCGCAGGAGCTGGTCGAGAAGTGCCTGGCGGCCTCGACGGCCGACGACCAGATCACCTTCGTCGTCGAGAGCTCCGAGGCCAACCTGCGCTGGGCGGGCAACAGCCTGACCACGAACGGGTCGATGCGCTCGCGCCGGGTCGTCGTCGTCTCCTTCGTCGACGGCGGCGCCGGCATGGCCGCCGGCACCGTCACGCGCACCGGGACGCCGGACGTCGCCGAGCTGGTCGCGGCGAGCGAGCAGGCCGCCCGCGACGCCGGCCCCGCCGAGGACGCCGTCCCCCTGATCAGCGACGCGCCGCCGGGAGTCGGCGACTGGGAGGCGCCGGCAGCCGAGACGTCGATCGAGGTCTTCGCCGACTTCGCTCCCGACCTGGGACAGGCGTTCGGCGAGGCGCGCGACCGCGACGAGCGGCTCTACGGCTTCGCCGAGCACGGGATGGCGACGACGTTCCTCGGCAGCTCGACCGGCCTGCGGCTGCGGCACGACCAGCCCAGCGGACGGGTGGAGCTGAACGGCAAGAGCCCCGACTTCAGCCGCTCCGTCTGGGCGGGGGTGGGCACGCGGGACTTCCGCGACGTCTCCGTGGCCGGCCTCGCGGCCGACGTGGAGCGGAAGATGGGCTGGTCCAGGCGCACGGTGGAGCTGCCGGCCGGCCGCTACGAGACGCTGCTGCCGCCCTCGGCGGTCAGCGACCTGATGATCTACCTCTACTGGACGATGGAGGCCCGGGACGCCGACGAGGGCCGCAACGTCTTCGCCAAGCAGGGCGGCGGGAACCGGGTGGGCGAGCGGCTGGCCGCCCTTCCGCTGACGCTGCGCATCGACCCGTACGCCCCGGGCCTGGAGTCCGCGCCCTTCCAGGTGGTCGGCGCCTCGTCCGGGACGGCGTCGGTCTTCGACAACGGCATGGCCGCCCCCGCCGTCGACTGGATCGCCGAGGGCACGCTGGCGAACCTGATCCGCCCCCGCGCCTGGGCACTGAGGACGACGGCACCGGCGACGGCGGCCGTGGACAACCTGATCCTGGAGGACCCGACGGCGTCGGTGTCGACCGAGGAGATGCTGGCGGCGACCGACCGCGGCCTGTTCCTGACCACCCTCTGGTACATCCGCGAGGTGGATCCGCAGACCCTGCTGCTCACCGGGCTCACCCGGGACGGCGTCTTCCTCGTGGAGGGCGGTGAGGTGACCGGGGCGGTCAACAACTTCCGGTTCAACGAGTCGCCGGTCGATCTCCTCGGGCGGGCGGTCCAGGCCGGGCTGACCGAGCGGACGCTGCCCCGGGAGTGGAACGACTGGTTCACCCGGTGCGCCATGCCCGCGCTGCGCGTACCGGACTTCAACATGAGCAGCGTCAGCCCCGCCAGCTGACGTCCGCCCCACCCGTCGCACGACTCCGCGCCGGGGCGGCCATTTCTGCACAACCGCGGCTTCCCACCGTCAGTGACAAATGACGGGGACGGTTCGTGCTGACCCAATTACGCTGGGTGTCGGAAGAGCCGCTGCTCTCATCCGATCGAGAGAGGGACGATTTCGGCGCGGGGATCCAGAACCCGCCGATTCCTGCCGATATCTCGTTCAGTTCGTCCGTGCAGCACCGGGCCCGGACTTCCACCGGGACTGTCGAAGGGGAGGACTCCGTGAGCAGGAGTCGCAAGCCGTCCGTCTTCCAGGTGGGCAAGATCCGGGACGACGGCCGGACGGTCGTCATCTCCGGGTGGGGGCTGGGGCTGTGTGCCTCCGGCTGTGCCTGCCACCGCCACCCCGTCGCCGGGCACCTCGCCATCGCGGAGGACCAGGCCGGCGGCCGCCTCGGCCTCACGACCTACGACGAGACGTGCGACTGCTGCGAGGCGTGGACCGCCGACGAGCTCGCCGCGATCCTCCGCGACCTCGACACGGTCGCCTCCCTGCAGGTGGCCCAGGAACCTCTCGCCGGCTGATCCTCGGCCCGCCCGATGTGGGCGGGCGCTTGATGTGCGCCCAGGGGGCATTCCGTACCGCGGAATGCCCCCTGGGCGCACATTTGTCTGTCACCGGTGACATGTGACGGATGCGGCGAATGGGTCCGGTGTGACGGGCGGGAGGTGGCATCCATCGCCGCCCGCGCGCCGTCCATCACTAATGGGCACCGAATCCCTACCGTCCGTCGTGACGCGCATGTAGTGGAGCCCCTTCCCTGGGCTCGGCGCTAGCTGATGGAGGCGGACGGTGCAGTCCACGCGCACGACCACCGGGCACCGTTCCCGTGCTGCCGTATCCCTCGGCGGTGTCCTCGTCGCGATCTCGGCGGGGATGCTGGCTCCCTCGCCGGCCGCGGCGGCTCCCGGGACCGCAGAGCAGGCCCAGACCCTCATGCGCGAGACCGCCCAGCAGCTGACCGTCATCGACGAGCACCTGCACGAGGCGGAGCTCGTCGTCGCCGCCCAGCAGCAGGCCGCCGCCGAGGCGGCCGCCGCGGCCGCCGCGGCCCAGGCGGTCCTCGACGTGTACGCGCCGCAGATCGCCGCCATCGCGCAGAGCAGCTTCACCGGCGAGTCCCAGTCCGGGGTCGCCGCCTTCCTCACCAGCGAGTCCGCCGCCGATCTGGTCCAGCAGATGACGACCCTGGACATGATCGCTACGCACACCAACGACCTCATCGCGGAGGTCGAGGTGGCGCAGACGGCGGCCGAGCAGGCGCAGGCCGCCGCGGACCAGGCGGCCGCGACCGCTCAGGCGAGCCTGGACCAGCTCGCCGGGCAGCAGGCCGAGGCGCAGGCGAAGGTCGACCAGTACGAGGCGGACTTCGCCCGGCTGACGGCCGCCGAGCAGACCGCCGTCACCACCGCCGTGGCCGGCCGCACGATCCAGGCGCCGCGCGACCTGCCCATGCCGCCCGGCGCGGCGGGCGACGCGATCACCACCGCACTCGCCCAGGTCGGCGACCGCTACGAGTACGCCGCGACCGGCCCGGACGCCTTCGACTGCTCCGGTCTCACGATGTACGCCTACGCCGCCGCGGGGATCTCGCTGCCGCACTCCAGCCGGGCGCAGTCGCAACTGGGCACGCAGGTGTCGCGCGCTGAACTGCAGGCCGGGGATCTGGTCTTCTTCTACTCACCCATCAGCCACGTGGGCCTCTACATCGGCAACGGGATGATGGTGCACGCCCGCACCTACGGCTCCCCGGTCGCCGTCACCAGCGTGGACCAGAGCGGCTTCCGGTTCGGCGTGCGTCTGGGCTGAGCAGGACGGGGCCTCACGGCACGCCGTCCGTGAGCAGCTTCTGCACCAGGGTGGTGATCCGCTTCGCGCGGGTGACCGGCGTGGCCGCCGTGTGCACGCGGTGGAGGACGGCGTACCGGTTCTGGCCGTCCAGCGCGTCGTACGCCGCCCGCGCGGCAGGCTCGGCGTCCAGTGCTGCGGCCAGGTCGTCGGGCATCGTGATCGTGGCCGGCCCGGCATAGGCCCGCTCCCAGCGCCCGTCGGCCCTGGCCGTCTCCACGGCCGCGAGCCCGGCCGGCCGCATCCGCCCGGCGGCGATCAGCCGCTCCACCGTGGCGACGTTCTTCTGCGACCAGACGCTCCTGGGCCGCCGCGGGGTGATCCGCTGCAGGTACCACTGGTGGTCGATTCGGTTGGCCCGCCCGTCGATCCAGCCGAAGCAGAGCAGCACCTCCACCATCTGCTCCCAGTTCACCGACGGGACCCCGGTGGCCTTCTTCGCGATCTTGACGTAGAGCCCGGGGGCGGTCAGGTGCTCGACCTCCAGCCATGCCTCGAGGGCGGCTTGATCGGCGAAGGCGAGCACCGGGAGGTCGGTGGGCAGCGTCACGGCGTCATCCTGCCTCGGGGTGCCGACGGTTTCGGCTCTCTACCG
>CADCTN010000192.1 GCA_902805535.1 uncultured Blastococcus sp.
TGGCCGACTGGGAGCGCGAGCTGCTGACCGGTGGTGACGCCGCGGCCGCCCCGGCCGACGACGCCACCGCCACCCCGCTGCCGGAGACCCCCGCCGAGCCGCCGACCGTCACCGCTGAGGAGATCGCCCCCGTCGAGGGCGTCCCCGCCACCGGCGGCCAGGACACCGGCACCCAGGGCGCGCAGAACGGCTGAGTAGGGACCCCCTCGCCCCCCGCCGCTCGCACGCTCGCGGCGGGGGGCGAGGGGGCCTTCCAGCCCTCACCACGCACCGAGACTTCTGAGGAGAAGGAACATGGCCGAGTTCACCGCAGCCGACGTCAAGCGTCTCCGCGACGCCACCGGCGCCGGCATGATGGACAGCAAGAAGGCCCTGACCGAGGCCGACGGCGAATTCGACAAGGCCGTCGAGCTGCTCCGCGTCAAGGGCGCCAAGGACGTCGGCAAGCGTCTCGAGCGCTCCACGACCAACGGCATCGTCGTCAGCAAGGACGGTGCGCTGCTCGAGCTGGACTGCGAGACGGACTTCGTCGCGAAGAACGCCGACTTCGTGAAGCTCGCCGAGCGACTGCTCGACATCGCGCTCCAGTCCCGGCCGGCCGACGCCCAGGCGCTGCTGGACACCGAGGTCGACGGCCAGACGGTGGCCGCGCTGGTCGAGGGCGAGTCCGCCCGCATCGGCGAGAAGCTCGTGGTCAGCCGGTTCGCCGTCCTGGACGGCGACGTCGCGGTGTACCTGCACAAGCGGGCCACCGACCTGCCCCCGGCCATCGGTGTCGCGGTGCAGTACACCGGCGGCTCCGAGGAGGCCGCGCGCAGCCTGGCGATGCACATCGCCGCCGCGCGTCCGCGCTTCCTCACCCGCGACGAGGTCCCGGCCGAGACGGTCGAGACCGAGCGTCGGGTCGCCGAGCAGACCGCGAAGGAGGAGGGCAAGCCCGAGCAGGCGATCGTCAAGATCGTCGAAGGTCGGGTCAACGCCTTCTTCAAGGACTTCGTCCTGCTCGAGCAGCCGTCGATCACCGAGCCCAAGCGCACGGTGAAGCAGATCGTCGACGAGGCGGGTCTGTCCGTCGAGCGGTTCGCCCGCTTCGAGGTCGGCCAGGCCTAGGCACACGCAGCACGTGAACGGCTCCGCTCCCTGCCCTGGGAGCGGAGCCGTTCGTGTGTGCGGCAGGATCAACCAACTGATGTCGAACGAGGGATGACGCGTTGACCGACACCACACCGCCGCTGTCCGCTCCCACCGCGTTCCAGCCGGCGGACGGCAACGGCTACCAGCGGGTGCTGCTGAAGCTCTCCGGCGAGACCTTCGGCGGCGGCAAGGTCGGCGTCGACGCCGACATCGTCCGGGGCATCGCCGAGCAGCTGGCCGAGGTGGTCGCCAAGGGCACCCAGGTCGCGGTCGTCATGGGCGGGGGCAACTTCTTCCGCGGCGCCGAGCTCAGCCAGGCCGGCATGGACCGCACCAAGGCCGACTACATGGGCATGCTGGGCACGGTCATGAACTGCCTGGCCCTGCAGGACTTCTGCGAGAAGGCCGGACTGGAGACGCGCGTCCAGTCGGCCATCACCATGGGGCAGGTGGCCGAGCCCTACATCCCGCGCAAGGCGATCCGGCACCTGGAGAAGGGCCGGCTGGTCATCTTCGGCGCCGGTGCCGGCATGCCCTACTTCTCGACCGACACGGTGGCCGCCCAGCGTGCCCTGGAGATCGAGTGCCAGGTCCTGCTGATGGGCAAGAACGGCGTGGACGGCGTGTACGACGACGACCCGCGCACCAACCCCGCGGCGGTCATGTACGACGACCTGGACTACGCCACCGTGCTGGCCAAGCAGCTCAAGGTCGCCGACGCGACGGCGATCAGCCTGTGCATGGACAACGCGATGCCGATCGTGGTGTTCAACCTGCTGCGCGATGGCTACATCGCCCGGGCGACCGCAGGTGAGAGGATCGGCACGCTGATCAGCCAGCCGGCCTGAGCACCGGCCGGTCGAACGGCACGAAGACGATGACGGTGGCGGACCCACGCCGCCGCCGATGGAGGGAAGACCCGTGATCGACGACACCCTGCTCGATGCCGAGGAGCGGATGGACAAGGCACTGTCGGTCGCCCGCGAGGACCTCGGGTCGGTGCGGACCGGCCGGGCCGCACCCTCGATGTTCAACAAGATCATGGTCGACTACTACGGCGCCTACACCCCGGTGCCGCAGATGGCGTCGATCAGCGTGCCCGAGGCGCGCATGGCCGTCATCAAGCCCTATGACATGGGCCAGCTCGCCGCCATCGAGCGGGCCATCCGGGACAGCGACCTGGGCGTCAACCCGACCAACGACGGCCTCATCCTCCGCGTGGTCTTCCCGCAGCTCACCGAGGAGCGTCGCCGCGACCTGGTGAAGCAGGCGCGCGCCAAGGGTGAGGACGCCAAGATCGCCATCCGCAACATCCGCCGCCGCGCCAAGGAGGAGCTGGACCGCATCGCGAAGGACGGCGAGGCCGGCGAGGACGACGTGCGCCGCGCGGAGAAGGAGCTCGACCACCTCACCGAGCAGCACGTGACCGGCATCGACGAGGCGATGAAGAACAAGGAGACCGAGCTGCTCGAGGTCTGACCCCGACGGCTCGCGCGACCATGACCATCCCCTCCGCCGCCAACAGTCGCGGCACCTCCGGGCCCGGCACCGAGCCGTTGGCCCGGCAGGACCCGCGGCCCGGCGAGCCCGCCGAACCGCTGGAGCGTCCGCTGCCTCCCCGGCCGCAGCGCCCGGCCTGGAGCGAGCGTCCGGACGGCGACACCGGCCCGGTGCCGATCGTCGGCGACCGGCCGTCGCCGCCCCTGCGGGCCGCCGACCCGGTCCAGGTCCCGGCGGTGGTGCCGCTCTCGACGGAGGTCGAGGAGCTGCCGATCACCGAGAAGCCGGTGGGTGGGCGTGCCGGTCGTGACCTCCGGGCCGCGGTCGGGGTCGGCGTGGGCCTGGTCGCGGTCGTCCTGGCGTCGCTGTTCATCTGGCGACCGGCGTTCCTCGCCGTGCTGGTGGTCGCCATGCTGGTCGCCGTCGTCGAGCTGACCCGCGCCATGAGCGCCGGCCGGTTCTCCCCGCCGATGGTCCCGTTGCTGGTCGGGACGCTGGTCATCGAGGGACTGGCCTGGACCCGTGGATCCACCGGGCTGGTCGTCGGATTCCTGCTCACCGCTCTCGCGGTGCTGCTGTGGCGGCTCGGTCACGGCCCCGCCGGCTATCTCAAGGACGCCGCCGTCGGTGTCCTCGTGGCCCTGTACGTGCCGTTCCTGGCCGGCTTCGCCGTCCTGCTGCTGCTGCCCGACGACGGCGCCGTACGGGTGCTGGCCTTCATCGCCACCGTCATCGCCAGCGACGTCGGGGGCTACGCGGCCGGCGTGCTCATCGGCAAGCACCCGATGGCGCCCACGATCAGCCCGAAGAAGTCCTGGGAGGGCTTCGCCGGCTCGGTGGCCACCTGCATGCTCGTCGCCACCCCGATCATCGTGCTGGCCCTCGACGGACCGTGGTGGGGCGGCCTGATCTTCGGTGCGGCCATCGCCGCCACCGCGACCGTCGGGGACCTGGGCGAGTCGCTGATCAAGCGCGACCTCGGCATCAAGGACATGGGCGACCTGCTGCCCGGCCACGGCGGGATCATGGACCGGCTGGACTCGCTGCTGCCGTCCGCCGCCGTCGCCTATCTGCTGCTGTCGGTGTTCGCCCCGGTCTGAGGAAGCCGTACCGAGGCGGGCCTAGGACGCCTTCATCCCGCGGGGCGGCTGACGAACCACGACCGGCCGACCGTCTCGAAGCCGTGGCGGGCGTACCACTCGCGCGGCCAGTCGTCGGCGGCCGCCTCCAGCACGACGAGGTCGCAACCGGCCTCCGTCGCCAGGTCGAGGCACCGGGCGAGGACGGCGTCGCCGTGGCCGCGACCGCGGGCGGCCGGATCGGTCATGACCGACTCCACCGCCGCCGTCGCGCCGTCGATGCGGAGCTGTCCCGCGGCCACCACCCGCTCGCCCTCCCGGACCACCACGTCCCGCACCGCGACGATCCTGTCGTTGAGTCGCTCCCGGCCGATGAGCTGGGCCACGAGCTGGTCCAGCCGGGGACCGGATTCCGGGAGATCCGCGCGCCACGAACGTTCCCAGAGGTCGTGCACCTCCCGCTGGTCCACCACCTCGGCCCGCTCACCGCCGGGCAGCCGGCCGGCCGCTCGCGCCATGAGCAGCAGCTCCTCGGCCGCCCACCCTCGGCGGGCCAGCTCGCCGGCCACGGCGTCCGCGCCGGGCCACAGCAGCGCTGCGGTCAGGCTCGGCCAGCCGGCGTTCCCGCCCACGTCGGTGGCGGCGGACTCGACGGTGTCCGCGTCCACCGGCTGGGTCAGGACCAGCCGGTTGTTGTCCCGGGAATGCGCGAAGTCCGGGTCGAGCACGGCCACGCCGCCGGGGACGTCCCCGGTGCCGACCGCCCGGCGCACCGGCAGGGAGGCGTAGAAGGCGACGGTGCGGCCCAGGACGTCGTCCGGCGCGGGCAGCGCCGGCGCGACCGGCGGGCGGTAGGGGAGGACGGCCACCACCGAACGCACCGGCAGCGGGCCGTAGAGGTGCGGGAACGCCCGCCCGCCCGGGTCGGCCGGCACGCCCTCCTCGACGCGGACGGGATCGGTCAACCGGGCCGGGTCGATCACGAGCAGCAGCAGGTCACGACGCCCGGGGTACAGCGTTCGGGCCGGCAGGTGGACCTGGTCAGTGGTGGACAGGTGCACGAATCCGACGGAGTCCAGCGACGGCGGGCGGACGGCGCCGTCGTCGAGCGCGGACCGCCACTGCCCGGGCTCGATGAGGTGCAGCAGCAGGTCTCCGGTCACGGCGACGATCCTGGCCCATCCGTGCGGCACCATGGCGGGGTGCCCGACGACGAGGACCTCGAGCGGGTCGCCGAGGGGTACCGGGCCTTCGCCGGGGAGGCGGCGGCCGAGTCCCCGCTCTACTCGGCGCTGGCCGCCGCGGTGGCAGGCGATCCAGCGGTCCTCCGCTTCCTGGCCGGGTTGCCGCAGGGCCGGCGCGCGCCCACCCTGCTCTTCGGCGCCCTCGCGTTCCTGGACGGGGTGCCGCCGGACGGTGCCGCGCTCGGCGAGCGGGTGCTGAGCGACTCCGACCGTCTCCGGGCGACGATGACCGACCGCACCACCCAGACCAACGAGGCCGCCCGCTGCGCGGCCCTCCTCCCGGTCCTGGCCCTGATCGGCGGTCCGCTCGCGCTGATCGAGGTGGGCACGTCCGCGGGGCTGTGCCTCTACCCCGACCGCTACAGCTACAGCTACGACGGTCGGCCCGTCGGCGCCCGGCAGCAGGTACACCTGTCCTGCACCACGTCCGGGCCGGTGCCCGTCCCCGAGGGTCTCCCGGACGTCGTCGCCCGGGTCGGCATCGACCTCGACGCGCTCGACGTCGCCGAGGCGGGCGACCTCGCCTGGCTGCGCGCGCTGGTCTGGCCGGGCCCGGCGCAGGCCGAACGCCTGCGGCGGCTCGACGCGGCCGCCGCCGTCGTCGCCGGGGACCCGCCGGTGCTCCTCGCCGGCGACCTCGTCGAGCGGCTGCTCGACGCGCTCGCCCTGGTGCCGGCCGGCGCCACGCCCGTGGTCCTGCACACGGCGGTGCTGCCCTACGTCGCTGCCGACCGCCGGGCGCTGTTCGTCGAGCAGGTGCGCGGCCTGCCGGTGCGCTGGGTCGCCCAGGAGGGGGCGGGCATGGTGTCGGGCACGGGGAAGTCCTACCCGGGCGGATGGGGCCCGTACTTCGTGCTGTCGGTCGACGGGCGGCCGGTCGCGCGCACCGCCCCGCACGGCGGATGGATCGACTGGCTCCCGCAGGAGTGAGCCGTCAGGAAGGGTTCGGCGCCAGCGGGGGATCGGCGTCGATGCCGCGGTCCTTCAGTGCCACCTCGATGGCCTCGCAGACGGCCCGCACCACCGCGACGCGCGCCGAGCGCTTGTCGTCGCCGGCGATCACCTGCCAGTGCCCGGACGGGTGGTCGGTGCGCTCCAGCATCTCCTCGACGGCCGCCTCGTAGGCATCGCGCTTCTCCCGGTTGCGCCAGTCCTCCTCGGTCAGCTTCCACGCCTTGTACGGGTCGTCCCGGCGGGACTCGAACCGGCGCAGCTGCTCCTCGGGCGAGACGTGCATCCAGAACTTGACCAGGATCGTCCCCTCGGCGGCCAGCGTGGTCTCCAGGTCCACGATCTCGCCGTAGGCCCGCTGCCACGCCTCCTCGGGGGCGAAGCCCTCGACCCGTTCGACCAGCACCCGGCCGTACCAGGTGCGGTCGAGCACGGCCATGCCGCCCCAGCCGGGCAGGACCGGCCAGAAGCGCCCGAGGAAGTGGTGCCTCTTCTCGTCGAAGCTGGGCGCGGCGAACTGCGCCACCCGGACGTGCCGGGGGTCCAGCTCCGCGACCAGCCGCTGGATCGCCCCGCCCTTTCCCGAGGCGTCCCAGCCCTCGAACAGGACCAGCAAGGGGGGCCCGAGCTCGCCGGGGCCGATCTGGCCGCCCAGGAGCAACCTGAGGTGGACCAGCCGTTCCTGAGCGGCGGTCAGCTGTTTCGCGGCGTCCTTCTTCGACAGGCTGGCGGAGAGGTCGACCTCTGCGAGACGGCTCATGGGCAGAGCCTGGCAGCTACCTCGCGGGACGGCATCCGGCCGTCGCCTCCGGCTGCCCCGGCGTCAGCCGCGGAGATCCGCGTGCTGCCGGATCCAGGCGTGCATGGCGACCCCCGCCGCCACCCCGGCGTTGATCGACCGCGTGGAGCCGAACTGGGCGATGGAGAGGACGCCGTCGGCGGCGTCGCAGGCCTCGGCGGACAGGCCGGTGCCCTCCTGGCCGAACAGGAGCACGCAGGCCCGAGGGAGCGCAGCGGTCTCCAGGGGGCGGGCGCCGGGGAGGTTGTCCACGGCCAGCAGCGGCAGGCCCGACTCCCGGGCCCAGGTGACCAGCGCGGTGACGTCGGGATGGTGGCGGACGTGCTGGTACCGGTCGGTCACCATCGCGCCGCGCCGGTTCCAGCGCTTCTTCCCGACGATGTGCACCGCCTCGGCGAGGAACGCGTTGGCGGTCCGGACGACCGTCCCGATGTTGAGGTCGTGCCGCCAGTTCTCGATGGCGACGTGGAAGGGGTGCCGCCGGCGGTCCAGGTCGGCGACGATCGCCTCCACCGTCCAGTAGCGGTAGGGGTCCACGACGTTGCGCCGGTCCCCGTGCTCCAGGAGTTCGGGGTCGTAGCGCGGGTCCGCGGGCCACGCGCCCGGCCACGGACCGACCCCGATCGTGTCCAGGACCGCCTCCGGCGGAGTGAGGTCGGTCTCCGGGTCGGCCATCCTGCGCACGCTAGTGGAACCATGGAGCACGCCATGACTGCTCTCCCTCTCGTCTTCGATGCCCCTCGCCGGGGGATGCCCCCGCGCCACCTCGCCGACCTCACCCGCGAGGAGGCCCGTGCGGCGGTCGCCGAGCTCGGGCAGCCGGCGTTCCGGGCCGACCAGCTGGCCCGCCACTTCTATCGCGGCGTCACCGACCCGGCGCTCATGACCGACGTCCCCGCGGACGCCCGCGAGGCGCTCCGCGAGGCGCTGCTCCCCGGCTTGCTGACCGTCGTCCGGCACCAGACCGCCGACAACGGGCGGACGCGCAAGACGCTGTGGCGCCTGCACGACGGTGCGCTCGTCGAGAGCGTGCTCATGCGCTATCCCGGCCGCGCGACCGTCTGCATCTCCAGCCAGGCCGGCTGCGGGATGGCCTGCCCGTTCTGCGCCACCGGCCAGCAGGGGCTGACCCGCAACCTGTCCGCCGCCGAGATCATCGGCCAGGCGGTGGCTGCCGCCGCCGCGATGGCGGCGGGGGAGATCGACGGCGGCCCCGGCCGGTTGTCCAACGTCGTCTTCATGGGCATGGGGGAGCCGCTGGCCAACTACGCCCGCGTCCGCAAGACCCTCGACGCGCTGCTGACCCCGGCCCCGCACGGGCTCGGGCTCGGGCAGCGGTCGGTGACGGTCTCCACCGTGGGGCTCGTGCCGGCCATCCGTCGCCTCACCGAGGAGGGCCGCAACGTCACGCTCGCGGTCAGCCTGCACGCCCCGGACGACGAGCTGCGCAACACCCTCGTGCCGATCAACACCCGCTGGAACGTCGGCGAGGTCATCGACGCCGCCGACGCCTACGCCCGGAAGACCGGCCGCCGGTACTCGATCGAGTACGCCCTCATCCGCGACGTCAACGACCAGCCGTTCCGCGCCGACCTGCTCGGGAAGCTCCTCGCCGGAAAGCTCGCCCACGTCAACCTCATCCCGCTCAACCCGACGCCGGGCAGCCAGTGGGACGCCAGCCCGCTGCCGGCCCAGCGGGAGTTCGTGGCCCGGCTGCGCGCGGCCGGGGTCGCGACGACGGTCCGCGACACCCGCGGCCAGGACATCGACGGCGCCTGCGGTCAGCTGGCCGCCGCCGACAGCGTGAGCGCGCCGAGCCTCGCCAGTCCGAGCGCGGCTCTCCCCGTTCCGCCGGTGGAGCCGCCGACGGAACTGGGTGCCGAAGGCGACGAGTGAGCTCGGCCGTCCCCGAGGCGGAGGCGCACGAGCACAGCCACGCCGACGTCTCCGGCGGCCGGCTGCGCGCGGCGGTGTTCGGCGCCATGGACGGTCTGGTCACCAACACCGCGCTCGTCGCCGGCGTCGGGGGTGGCGGTGCGGCCCCGCGGGTCATCGTCCTGGCGGGGACGGCGAGCCTGGTGGCCGGCGCGATCTCCATGGCGCTGGGCGAGTACACCTCGGTGAAGACGCAGAACGAGCAGCTCGACCTCGAGGTCGAGAAGGAGCGCCGCGAGCTCGAGCGCAACCCCGACGGGGAGCTCGCCGAGCTCATCGAGATGCTGCGGGTGCGCGGCGTCGACGACGGGCTGGCGCACGCGGTCGCCGTCCAGCTGTCCCGCGATCCGGAGACCGCTCTGCGCCTGCACGTCGTCGCCGAACTCGGCCTCAGCCCCGAGGACAAGCCCTCTCCGATGACGGCGGCGGTCTCCTCGTTCGTCACCTTCGGCGTCGGCGCGCTGCTGCCGCTGCTGCCCTACCTGCTCGGCTTCTCGTTGCTCTGGGTGGCGCTGCTGTGCGGCGGCATCGGGCTCGTCGCCGCCGGGGCGCTGTCCTCCCGGTTCACACCCCGGCCGTGGTGGTTCGCCGGGCTCCGTCAGCTGATCTTCGGAGCGGCCGCGGCGGGCATCACGTACGGGATCGGCTCGCTGATCGGCGGAACCGTCGCCTGACGGTCCCGCTTCAGCGGCTGCGCCAGGCGTTCTTCCGGCGGCGCATGTCCCAGATGAGGATCAGGACCATGCCGGCGGCGATGCCGACGATCCAGAGGTCCTCCATGCGGCCCTCGTGGTTGCCCAGCAGGTAGGTGAGCATCACCAGCACGGCCACCCAGGCGCCGATGCGGCCCTTCTTGCCCGTCTCGCCGTGCCAGCCCCAGTCCTCCGGGTGCTCGTGCTCGACGGGGTGGGCACCGACGCGGACGACGGCTTCCTCGCGACCAGGCTGGTTGACCCGCTGCGTGTCACTCACGGGGACATTCTGGCAGGAGCCGCCGCCGCACACCGGTCGAGGTGGCCCCGCGACGGCGCGCCGTCGCGTCGGGGAGGATGCGACCCGTGAGTCCACCCCGTCAGGTCACGCTGCTCGGCTCCACCGGCTCGATCGGCCGGCAGGCGATCGCCGTCGCCCAGCAGAACCCCGACCGCCTGCAGATCACCGGTCTGGCCGCGGGGGGTGGCGACGTGGCCCGGCTGGCCGCTCAGGCGCTGGCCCTGGGGGTCCGGACCGTGGCCGTGGCCCGCGCGACGGCGGCGCAGGACCTGCAGCTGGCCTTCTACGCGGAGGCGTCCAAGCGGGGCTGGGCCACGGGGGAGTACTCGCTGCCCGAGATCCTGGCCGGTCCCAGAGCGGCGGAGGAGCTCGCGACGCGACCCGCGGACGTCGTCCTCAACGGCATCACCGGGTCGATCGGGCTGGGCCCCACGCTGGCCGCGCTGCGCGCCGGCCGCACCGTCGCGCTCGCCAACAAGGAGTCGCTGATCGCCGGCGGGGATCTGGTGACCGCGGCCGCGAAGCCCGGCCAGCTCGTGCCCGTCGACTCCGAGCACTCGGCCCTGGCCCAGTGCCTGCGTGGCGGCTCCCGCGACGAGGTGGCCCGTCTGGTGCTCACCGCGAGCGGCGGGCCCTTCCGCGGACGCAGCGCCGAGCAGCTGGCCGGCGTCACCGTCGAGGAGGCGATGGCCCACCCGACGTGGGACATGGGCCCCGTCATCACGATCAACTCCGCCACGCTGGTCAACAAGGGCCTGGAGCTGATCGAGGCGCACCTGCTCTTCGGCGTCCCGTACGCCGACATCGACGTCGTCGTGCACCCGCAGTCGATCGTGCACTCGATGGTGACCTTCGCCGACGGCGCCACCATCGCGCAGGCCAGCCCACCGGACATGCGGCTGCCGATCGCGCTGGCCCTGGCCTGGCCCGAGCGGCTGCCCGTCGTCCAGCCGGCGCTGGACTGGTCGACCGCGAGCACCTGGGAGTTCGCGCCGCTGGACGAGGTCGCGTTCCCGGCCGTGCGGCTGGCCCGTGCGGCGGGCGAGGCCGCAGGCGTCGTCCCGGCGCTCTACAACGCCGCGAACGAGGAGGCGGTGTCGGCGTTCGTGGCGGGTCGGCTGTCGTTCCGGGGCATCGTCGACCTCGTCGCGCGTACCCTCGACGACGCGCCGGATCTCGGCGTCCCCACCTGCGTCGACGACGTCCTGGCGGCGGAGAAGTGGGCCCGGGAGCACGCCCGGGCCGTCATCGGCCGGGGCATCTGATGGAGGAGCTCAACTGAGCGGTCTGCTGCTGAGCGTCCTGGGGATCGTCGCCTTCGCGATCGGACTGCTCTTCTCCATCGGCTTCCACGAGGCCGGCCACTTCTTCTGGGCCCGGAAGTTCGGCATGCGCGTGCCGCAGTTCATGGTGGGCTTCGGCCCGACCGTGTTCTCCCGCCGGCGCGGGGAGACCGAGTACGGCCTCAAGGCCATCCCGCTCGGCGGCTACATCCGCATCGTCGGCATGATCCCGCCGGCGGAGGAGGGCGAGAGCAAGCGCGCGACCCGCATGCGCAGCTTCATCGCCGAGGTCCGCGGCCAGGCCCTCAACGACGTCCTGCCCAGTGACGAGGGCCGGGTCTTCTACGCCAAGCCCTGGTGGCAGCGCGTCATCGTCATGTTCGCCGGCCCGTTCAACAACCTGGTGCTGGCGGTCCTGTTCTTCACCATCGTGCTCACCGCGTTCGGCGTCCCCGAGGCGTCCACCACGATCGCCCGGGTGCCCGGCTGCGTGCTGCCCGCCGGTGCCGACACGGCCGCAGCCGAGGACCCCTGCGCCGTCCCGATCACGGCCGAGGGCAGGACCTGCGAGGCCGGCCGGCCCGGCTGCGCCCTCCCCGAGCGGAGCCCGGCCGCGCGGGCCGGTCTGCTCCCGGGGGACACGATCGTGGCGATCGACGGCGAGCCGGTCTCCCAGGAGACCGAGGTCGGCTGGCAGCGGATCCAGTCGACCATCCAGCGCAGCCCCGGCGAGCCGGTCGTCTTCACCGTCGAGCGCGACGGCGGGGAACGCGACCTGACCGTCACGCCGATCGAGAACACCGTCTACGCCTCCCCGGAGGGGACGGCCACCGAGGTGGTCGGGTACGTGGGCGTCGGGCCCGACCAGCCCTACGTGCAGCAGTCGATCACCGAGGTCCCGCCGTTCCTCGGGCAGTACGTGGTCGGGGCGATCGACCGGCTCACCGAGATCCCGCAGAAGATCCCGGCCCTCTTCCGCGCCACGTTCCTCGGGGAGGAGCGCGATCCGCAGGGCCCGATCGGCGTGGTCGGCGTCGGGCGGATCTCCGGGGAGATCTTCGCGCTCGAGCAGATCACCACCGCGGAGAAGGTCAGCACGTTCTTCCAGCTCCTGGCGGGCGTGAACCTGGTGCTGTTCCTGTTCAACCTGCTGCCGATCTACCCGCTGGACGGCGGGCACGTGGCCGGCGCCCTCTACGAGAAGGCGCGGGCCTCGGTCGCGCGGCTGCGTGGTCGGCCCGATCCGGGGCCCTTCGACATCGCCCGGCTCATGCCGGTGGCCTACGTCGTGGCCGGGGTCTTCCTCGCCCTGTCGGCCCTGCTGTTCATCGCCGACATCGTCAACCCGATCACCCTGGGCTGACCGGCCCCGAGGGCGGCCTCACCGGCGACGTTGCGCCCGACGGGGATACTGGGGGCATGGCGATCCCCGTCGGTCTCGGCATGCCGGCTGCACCCCCACCCGTCCTGGCTCCCCGGCGGAAGACCCGCCAGCTCGACGTGGGCGGTGTCGGCGTCGGCAGCGACTTCCCGGTGAGCGTGCAGTCGATGTGCACCACCAAGACGGCGGACATCAACGCGACGCTGCAGCAGATCGCCGAGCTGACCGCCTCCGGCTGCCAGATCGTGCGCGTCGCGGTGCCCGACACCGACGACGCCGAGGCGCTGCCGATCATCGCGAGGAAGTCGCAGATCCCGGTCATCGCCGACATCCACTTCCAGCCGCGCTACGTCTTCGCCGCCATCGACGCCGGCTGCGCCGCCGTGCGCGTCAACCCCGGCAACATCAAGAAGTTCGACGACAAGGT
>CADCTN010000193.1 GCA_902805535.1 uncultured Blastococcus sp.
GCGGCAGGCGATCGTCGACCTGGTCGAGGAGCTCCGGCCCACGGCGAAGCGGCTGGACTGCGAGGCCGAGCTCGCCGACGTGCTGCGCGTGCTCGACGTCGGGGCCTCCTACCAGCGGCAACGCGCCGTCGCCGCCGCCCACGACGGGGGCCTGAGGCCGGTCGTCGACAGCCTGCTGGCCGAGATGCGGGACGGGCTGCCCGCGACCGGCCCGGTGGGCCGGCCCACCGAGCCCGCGCCCGGTCCGGGCGACTGCGCCGGAGGACACGCGGCGTGACCGTCGTCGTCGGGGAGCTCGGCGCCGCGGTGGACGACTGGGTGCAGGCGCACGGGTCCGAGCTGATCGCCACCCGCCGCCACCTGCACGCCCACCCGGAGCTGGCCTACGCCGAGGTGGAGACGACGGCCTGGCTCGAGCAGCGGCTGCGCGAGGCGGGGCTGACCCCGCGCCGCCTCCCACGGGGCACGGGGCTGGTCGTCGAGGTGGGCGACGGGCCCGGTCCCACCGTCGTCCTGCGCGGGGACATCGACGCGCTGCCGCTCACCGACCTCAAGGACGTCCCGTACGCCTCCACGCGCGACGGGGTGGCCCACGCCTGCGGGCACGACGTCCACACCACCGTCGTCCTCGGCGCGGCCCTGGCGCTGGCCGCCGTCGACGGCCTGCCGGGCCGGGTGCGCTGCATCTTCCAGCCCGCCGAGGAGACCGTGCCCGGAGGCGCGACGGAGGTGGTGGCCGCCGGCGTCCTCGACGGCGCCACCCGCGCCTTCGCCCTGCACTGCGACCCCTCGGTGCCCGTGGGCAGCGTCGGCCTGCGCACCGGCGCGATCACCGCCGCCTGCGACCGCATCGACGTCACCCTCACCGGGCCCGGCGGGCACACCGCCCGGCCGCACCTCACCGTCGACCTCGTCGACGCGCTCGGCCGGCTGATCACCGGGCTGCCGGGGCTGCTGTCGCGCCAGGTCGACCCGCGGGCCGGGATGTCCCTGGTCTGGGGCTCGGTGGACGCCGGGGTCGCGGCCAACGCCATCCCGCAGCGCGGCACGCTGCGCGGCACCGTCCGCGTGCTCGACCGCGACGCCTGGCAGGGCGCCGAGGGGATCATCCGCGCGCTGGTCGAGAAGGTCGGCGCCGCGACCGGGGCAGGCGTGGAGGTCGACTACGTCCGCGGCGTGCCGCCCGTGGTCAACGACCCGCGCTCGGTGGCCCTGCTCCGCTCCGCCGCCGTCGAGACGGTGGGCGCCGACGCCGTCGTGCTGTCCCCGCAGAGCATGGGCGGGGAGGACTTCGGCTGGTTCGCCGAGCGGCTGCCCATCGCGCTGGCCCGGCTGGGCACGCACGGCGGGGGAGAGCCGCTGGACCTGCACCGCGGCACCTTCGACGTGGACGAGCGGGCGATCGCGATCGGCGTGCGGCTGCTGGCGCGGGCGGCGCTGCACGCGCTGGAGGCCGACGCCGGGCACCCCGTCGGGGTGGCCCAGCAGCCACCCGGGCGCACGGACGCGCACGCCCATGGAGACACTGCAGCCAGACGAGCTGACGAGGAGTCCCACCGAGGATGAGTTCCACCGACCAGCAGAGCAGCCACCCCGCGCCGGCGCCGGCCGACGCCCAGGTCCCCGGCGAGCACGAGGTCCCCGAGGACCTCGGGCTGGCCGCCGAGTTCCCCGGTGTCACCCGCGACGAGTGGCGCGAGCTGGTGGCCGGCGTCCTGCGCAAGGCCGGCCGGGAGGACCTGCCCGAGCCCGTCGAGGAGGCGCTGCGCCGTCCGGTGGCCACCGGCGTCACCGTGGCGCCGCTGTACACCGCCGCGGACGCCGCCGACCTGCCGACCGCGGTCGGCGTACCGGGTCTGCCGCCCTTCGTGCGCGGCTCCCGCGCGTCCGGCGGACCGGCCGGGTCGGCGGAGGTGACCGCCTCCGGTGGTGCCGAGGGCGGCGCACCCGGCGGCTGGGACATCCGCCAGCGGCACGCCCACCCCGACGTCGCCGTCACGAAGGAGGCGATCGCCGCCGACCTGGAGAACGGCGTCACCTCGCTGTGGCTCGTCGTCGGCGAGGGCGCGGTGCCGGCCGACCGGCTCGGCGACGTGCTGGCCGACGTCTACCTCGACCTCGCCCCGGTGAGCGTCTCGGGCGGCACGGCAGCAGCCGAGGCGTTCCTCGACCTGGTGGACGGGCGTGACGATCTCGCCCCCGGCGGCTCGCTCGGCCTCGACCCACTGGGCGAGCACGCCGCCTCAGGGCAGCCGCAGGACCTGAGCGGTCTGGCCGCCATCGCCCGCCGGGCCGCCGCCCTCAGCGCTGGTCGGCCCCGCCCCGCCCTGCGATCCGTCGTCGTCGACGGCACGGTCTTCGCCGACGCCGGGGCGTCGGCCGTCGAGGAGCTCGGCTGCTCCCTGGCCGCCGGCGTCGCCTATCTGCGGGCCCTGACCGAGGCCGGGCTGGGCGTCGACGAGGCGTTCGGCCAGCTGGAGTTCCGCTACAGCGCGAGCGCCGACCAGTTCACGACCATCGCCGCGCTCCGCGCCGCCCGCCGGCTCTGGGACCGCGTCGGCGAGGTCAGCGGGGCGGCCCCCGAGGTCCGCGGCCAGCACCAGCACGCCGTCACCTCCTCGGTGATGACGACGAGGCGTGACCCCTGGGTCAACATGCTGCGCACCACGGTGGCCTGCTTCGCCGCCGGCGTGGGCGGCGCCGACTCGGTGACCGTGCAGCCCTTCGACGCCGCGCTCGGCCTGCCGGACTCCTTCGCCCGGCGGATCGCGCGCAACACCCAGAGCCTGCTGGTCGAGGAGGGGCACCTCGCCCGCGTCCTCGACCCCGCCGGTGGCTCCTGGTACGTCGAGTCGCTCACCGACGAGCTGGCCCGGGCCGCCTGGGACTGGTTCACCGAGATCGAGCGGGCCGGGGGCCTGGCCGCGGCACTCGACTCCGGCCTCGTCCGCGACCGCATCGCCACCGCCTGGGACGCCCGGGCGGCGCGCCTGGCCACCCGCGCCGAGGCGATCACCGGCGTCAGCGAGTTCCCCAACCTGACCGAGAAGTTGCCCCAGCGGCAGCCGGCCGCCGAGCTGCACGCGACCGGCGGCCTGCCCCGCGTGCGCGCCGCGCAGGAGTTCGAGGCGCTGCGCGACGCGGCCGACGCCGCGGGCGATCGGCCGCAGGTCTACCTGGCCACCATCGGCCCGATCGCCCGGCACACCGCACGGGCGAGCTTCGCCGGCAACCTCTTCCAGGCCGGCGGGCTGGCGACGCCGGCCGGTGACGGTGCCGGGGGCCTGGGTGACGCCGGGACGACGGTCGCCTGCATCTGCGGGACCGACAAGGACTACGCCGAGCAGGCGGCCGGGCTGGCCGCCGCGCTCAAGGACGCCGGCGCCACCCACGTGTGGCTGGCCGGCAAGCCCGACCTCGCCGTCGAGGGCGTCGACGGGTACGTGTACGCCGGATGTGACGCGCTGGACGTGCTCCGCACCGTCCACGCGCAGCTGGGTCTCGAAGGAGTGCAGGCATGAGCGGGATCCCCGACTTCGGCGACGTCGAGCTGGGCCGCCCGGCCGCCACCGCCTCGGCCGACGACTGGGCCAAGGCGTTCGAGGAGACCACCGGCCGCGGTGTGGAGGAGGCGAGCTGGGAGACCCCCGAGGGCATCGCCGTCCCGCCGCTGTTCACCCCCGCCGACACCGACGGGCTCGACTTCCTCCAGACGCTGCCCGGTCTGCCGCCGTTCCTGCGCGGGCCCTACCCGACGATGTACACGACCCAGCCGTGGACGGTCCGGCAGTACGCGGGCTTCTCCACCGCGGCGGAGTCCAACGCGTTCTACCGGCGGAACCTGGCCGCGGGCCAGAAGGGGCTGAGCGTCGCCTTCGACCTGCCCACCCACCGGGGCTACGACTCCGACCACCCGCGCGTGGTCGGCGACGTCGGCATGGCGGGCGTCGCGATCGACTCGATCCTGGACATGCGGCAGCTGTTCGACGGCATCCCGCTGGACAAGATGAGCGTCTCGATGACGATGAACGGCGCGGTGCTGCCGGTGCTCGCGCTCTACATCGTCGCGGCCGAGGAGCAGGGCGTGAAGCCCGAGCAGCTCACCGGCACGATCCAGAACGACATCCTCAAAGAGTTCATGGTGCGGAACACCTACATCTATCCGCCCACGCCCTCGATGCAGATCATCAGCGACATCTTCTCCTTCACCTCGAAGGAGATGCCGCGCTACAACTCCATCTCGATCTCCGGCTACCACATCCAGGAGGCCGGGGCGACGGCCGACCTGGAGCTGGCCTACACGCTGGCCGACGGCGTCGAGTACCTGAAGGCGGGCAAGGACGCCGGCATCGACGTCGACGCGTTCGCGCCGCGATTGAGCTTCTTCTGGGCCATCGGCATGAACTTCTTCATGGAGGTCGCCAAGCTCCGCGCCGGGCGGCTGCTGTGGGCACGGCTGGTGAAGGAGGCCGGCGCGCAGAACCCGAAGTCGCTGGCGCTGCGCACCCACTCGCAGACCTCGGGCTGGTCGCTGACGGCGCAGGACGTCTACAACAACGTCGTCCGCACCTGCCTGGAGGCCATGGCCGCCACGCAGGGGCACACCCAGTCGCTGCACACCAACGCCCTGGACGAGGCGCTGGCGCTGCCCACCGACTTCTCGGCGCGGATCGCCCGGAACACCCAGCTGCTGCTCCAGCAGGAGTCGGGCACCACGCGGGTCATCGACCCGTGGGGCGGCTCGGCGTACGTGGAGAAGCTGACCTACGACCTGGCCCGCCGCGCGTGGGCGCACATCCAGGAGGTCACCGAGGCCGGCGGCATGGCGCAGGCCATCGACGAGGGCATCCCGAAGCTGCGCATCGAGGAGGCCGCGGCCCGCACCCAGGCGCGCATCGACTCCGGGCGCCAGCCGGTCATCGGCGTGAACAAGTACCGCGTGGACGCCGACGAGGCCATCGAGGTGCTCAAGGTCGACAACAAGGACGTCCTGGCCCAGCAGAAGGCCAAGCTCGAGCAGCTGCGCGCGGACCGCGACGGCGCTGCGGTCACCGAGGCGCTGCGGCGGCTCACCGACGCCGCGCGCGCCGCGGCGGAGGGACGGCGGGAGAGCGGGCTGGACTCGAACCTGCTCAAGCTCGCCGTCGACGCCGCCCGCGCGAAGGCGACCGTGGGTGAGATCTCCGACGCGCTCGAAGAGGTCTACGGACGGCACGCCGGCCAGGTGCGGACCATCTCCGGCGTCTACCGCGACGAGGCCATGGCCGGGCGCAAGGCGGGGGAGGACAGCCCGATGGAGGAGACCCGCCGCATGGCGGAGGCGTTCGAGGAGGCCGAGGGGCGTCGTCCCCGCATCCTGGTCGCCAAGATGGGCCAGGACGGCCACGACCGCGGCCAGAAGGTCATCGCCACCGCGTTCGCCGACCTCGGCTTCGACGTCGACGTGGGCCCGCTGTTCCAGACGCCGGAGGAGGTCGCCCGGCAGGCGGTCGAGGCCGACGTGCACGTCGTCGGTGTCTCGTCGCTGGCCGCCGGCCACCTCACGCTGGTGCCCGCGCTCCGGGAGGCGCTCGCCGGCCTCGGTGCCGACGACGTGATGATCGTGGTCGGCGGCGTCATCCCGCCCGACGACGTCCCGACGCTCGAGGAGATGGGCGCCGCGGCGGTCTTCCTCCCCGGCACGGTCATCGCGGAGGCGGCGCAGGACCTGCTGCGCGCGCTCGCCCAGCGTCTCGGCCACTGAATGGGGCGGGAGATCGACGTACCGGCGCTCGTCGGCGGCGTACTGGCCGGGGACCGGCGGGTGGTGGCGCGCGCCATCACGCTGGTCGAGTCGCGGCGCGGCGACCACCGCGAGCGGGCGCAGGAGCTGCTCGTCGAGCTGCTGCCGCACGCCGGGGGAGCGCGCCGAGTCGGCATCAGCGGCGTCCCCGGGGTCGGCAAGTCGACCTTCATCGACCAGCTCGGCGTCGACCTGACCGCGGCCGGCTCGAAGGTGGCTGTCCTGGCCGTCGACCCCTCCTCGGCCCGCTCGGGCGGCTCGATCCTCGGCGACAAGACGCGCATGGCCCGGCTGTCGGTCGACCCGCACGCCTTCATCCGGCCCTCACCGACCTCGGGCACCCTCGGCGGCGTCGCGCAGGCCACCCGCGAGTCGATGGTGGTGGTGGAGGCGGCCGGCTACGACGTGGTGCTGGTGGAGACCGTGGGCGTCGGGCAGTCGGAGATCGCCGTCGCCGAGATGGTCGACTCCTTCCTCTTCCTGACCCTGGCCCGCACCGGCGACCAGCTGCAGGGCATCAAGCGCGGCATCCTCGAGATCGCCGACGTCATCGCCGTCAACAAGGCCGACGGGCCGGCGGCCGGGGATGCACGCACGGCGGCCCGGGAGCTGGCCGGGGCGATCCGGATGCTCAGGGGGCATGACGAGACGTGGGACGTCCCGGTGCTCACCTGCGCCGGGTTGACCGGTGAGGGGCTCGACGAGGTCTGGGCGAAGCTGGTCGAGCACCAGGACCGCATGAAGGCGTCGGGACGGTTCGACGAGCGGCGGCGCACCCAGCAGGTGCGCTGGACGTGGCAGCTGGTCCGCGACTCGCTGGAGCACCAGCTGCGGGCGCACCCGGGCGTGCGGTCCGCCGTCCCGGACCTGGAGAAGGCGGTGCTGGCGGGGGGGCTGACCCCGGCGCTCGCCGCTCAGCAGATCCTGCAGACCTTCCTCGGCGCGCCGGAGACCCCAGTCGTCACTCCTTGACCGGTCGGCATCGTCCGTCCCGGGCGTCCCAGCGAGCGCCTACACGTACGGACCGAACCGAGCTGGCCGCGGCGTTCCTGGGCACTTTGCCGCAGTCCCTGATCTTCTCCGCACAGAAGATCGCGGCGTCCCTCCACTGGCCCCTGTCGACGCCGTAACTGGCGCCCGTTCCGCTGCTCGACGGGCTGTTCGCGGTCCTGATCACGGCGGCTTCGGTGATCGGCGCGGCCGCCCTGCTGCGGCTGGCCCTCCGCCCGCGGGCGCCGCTTGACGCCGGGGCAGGTCGCCGGTCTGCTCGCCTGGGCCGGCTGCCTGGTCGGCTTGACCACCTCGGCCACCGAGACGAGATTCGCGCTGCCCCTCGTCGTATTCGGCCTCGCTGGCTGCACGCTGCTGGTGGCGGACGGTCGCCGCCTGCCCCGCGGCACGGCCGGCCGCGTCTGGGTCGCCGGCACAATCGCGACGTTCCTGGTCACCTTCGGGGCGGGCGTCTCCGGCATGCAGCACACGGCGACCGACGGCGCGGCCGCCGCCGCCGTGCGCGTCGCGGCGGGGGACCGGTGAGCGTGCGTTCCCACGCCGATCCGGTGGAGCACGAGTACCCCACGGTTCCGGTCGGGATCCCTGGCCCGGCCGCACGGACGGCGTCGTGGCGGATGCGCGTGGTCGCGGGCGCCGTGCTCACGGCCGTGATGCTGCTCCGGCCGTCGGCTCCGCTCTTCGTCTACGACGCAGCCGTCTACTGGGCCGGGACCAAGGCGATCCTCGACGGCGGCGACGTCTTCGAACAGGGCCGTCTCGGACTCCGCGGCGCGCTCACGTCGATCCTGTACCTGCCGGCGGCGGCGGTGACGAAGGTGGCCGGGGAGTCCTGGGCGGGTCCGGCCGTGCTCGTCGAGAACGCGGTGCTGATCGCCGTCATCGGCGTCGTGCTCGTGCCGCAGCTGGTCGGGGTCTGGCGGCCGGTCACGCCGCTCGTGGTGGTCTCCTCCGCGGTCGGGACGGGCATGCTGGCGGCAGGGTTCGCTCCCTTTCCGCTGACCGACCTCTGGGCTGCGGCGCTCCTCCTGACCGCGGTGGTCGCGCTGGGACACCACTCCCCGGCGTGGCTGGCCGGAGGGGGGCTGGCCGCGGCGGTCAACGTCCGGCCGGCGCTGCTGCTGCCGGTGGCCGCCGGCGGCGTCGTCGTCGTGGTCGCCCGGCGATGGCCGGCGCTGTGGTGCGCCCTCGGGGTGGCGGTGGCCCTCGCCCCGCAGCCTCCTGCTCAACCGGTCACGGGGCACGACCTGGGTGCCGTGACCGGAGACGACCGCGGAGCTCACCCGGCTCCAGGCCTCCTACGCGGCCTACGTCGTCCGCTACGACACGGTCGTGGACGGTGCAGCCGGTGACCCGCGCCGGTTCTACTGCAGTCCGGCCATGGCCGATGCCCTCGACGGCAGCGCGCCGTCCTCCTCCGGTGAGCTGGCCGGGGGCCTTCCTCGCCCATCTGCCGCAGGCGGTCGTGCTCTCCGCCCAAAAGTTCGCCGCCGGGCTGCACTGGCCTCTGTCGACCCCGTACACCAGCCCCGCCCCGGTGGTGGACGGCCTGTTCGCCCTGCTCGTCACGGCGGTGACGATCGTCGGCGCAGCGGTCCTGGTGCGCCGGGCGGTGACCTGTCGGCGGGACCTCGAGCTTCGCCAGGTGGCCCTCTCCTTGGCGTGGCTGGGGTGCGCGGCGAACCTGGTCCCTTCGGCGACCGAGACCCGGTTCGCCCTGCCGTTGGTGCTCGCCGGCGTCGCCGGCTGCGTCGTGCTGATCGCGGACGGCGTCCGGCTGCCCCTCGGGAGGGCCGCAGGGGATGGTGGCCGGGACGGTGCTCGCCGTCCTGGCCGTGTTCGCCGTCGGGGTCACCGGACTCCAGCACCCGGTCACCGGACCGGTCACGCTCGCCACCTGCGCCGAGGGCTTAACCGCGGTCACGCGTGCGCGGGGAGTCAGCCGCCCGGGCCCGGACCCGCCGCCCAGGCCCGCGCCAGCCACCCCGCGTCGAAGGCGGGGTGCAGCAGCCCGGCCGCCGCGGTCAGCTCCGCCTCCAGCGTGCTGCCCTTCGTGACCACGAGGTATTCGGCGCCGTGCTCGCCGAGGGCTCGCAGCGCCTGGTCGGCGTCGGCGATCGGCTGGTCGGCCTTGACCACCCGCCGGCCGAGGTCGTCACCCCACAGCGAGTGTGGGAGGACCCACGGCTGGCCGTAGTCCCCGAACTCGGGCGGCACCAGGAAGGTCGATCCCGCCTCCGCGCCGTCGACGTCGGCGAACGCCCCGCGCAGGCCTACTGCGTTCCGCTCGCGGGCCGGCTCCAGCATGAGTGCCGCCACCTGCGGCGGGGTCGGTCCGCGTTCATAGTTGCCGGAGATGTCGAGCGCCTGCCAGGACGCGGCGGCGGCGGAGAACAGCGCCGCCGCGACGACGATCGCCAGCACACCGGAACGGGGGAGGCGCGGCAGCCGGTCGAGCACCACGGCGAGAGCCACGCCACCGATGCCGAGCAGGTACAGCGTGTAGCGCGGATGGTGCTGGCCCGGGTAGGCCAGCAGCAGGAGGACGCCGGGGGCGAGCAGCCCCCAGGCGTACAAGGACCGGCCCGAGCGCACGAGGAGCACGACCGCCACGGGGATCGCCGGCGCCAGCACGAGCACCCAGTACGCGCCGAGGCCACCGGTCGGGGAGCCGTAGAAGTAGGGCCGCCACGCCAGGTCGTCGGCCCAGGAGACGAGCGTGGCCCACCACGGGTTCGTGGTGCCCACCTGTCGCGGATCGACGCCCAGCAGCGCCACGGCCTCCGGATTGCCGGGCAGACCGGCGATGCCGACGGGATAGAAGGGATTCCCCCACAGGATGGCGTTGCGCACGTACCACCAGGCGCCCAGCAGCACAGCCGGCAGACCGAAGCAGGCGGCCTGCACCGCCGCGCGCCCCAGCGCGCGGCCCGGACGGCCAGCGGCGATGTCACGTCCCAGCACGGTCCCCACCAGAAGGATGCCCAGCATGCCGAAGGCGATCAGGTTGGTGGACTTGATTCCGACCGCAACCCCGGCGCCGATCCCGGCGACGACCAGCGCGGGCAGGACGGGACCCTCCTCGGCAACGGAAGGCCCGGTCGGCGTGGTCATCGCCGTCTCCACGGGTCGTTCCGCGAGCGCGATCGACCCGCCCGGTCGGCGTCTCGAGCGGGCGGGGGCTCGGTGAGATGCCGGCGCAACGCCGGTACCTGGCGCGTCGGCGTCCCGGCTCCCGGGCCGGCGCAGCGCGACCAGGACCAGGTGCCAGGTGGCCAGCAGAATCGCGGCCGCGGCGACGTCGACCTCGGCGGTCGACAACTGGGTCAGGACCAGCGGCGCCGTGACGAACAGCAGTCCGGCCACGAGTGCGGAGCGGGGACGGCAGCCCGCGCCCCGGCACAGCGCGATGACGGCGAGCGCCCCGAGCACCGCTGCGCCCACCTGCACGGCAGCTGCGGACCGGACCGACCCGCCGAGGGTGCCGAGCCAGGCCACCACCGACTCGGCCGCACCGGGATGGATCTGTGCCCAGAAGCTGAACGGATTGGGAGCCAGCCGCTCCTCCTGCAGCCAGAAGTCGGCCATCGGCAGGTGGTAGGCCAGCCCGTCCCAGTCCAGCGGCGGGAACGTCACGGCGATCGCCACGCGGTAGCCCGCCGCCGAGGTGGCGCCCAGCGCCAGGATCGCCACGAGCGGGGACCGCAGGGCCGGGCCGAGCTGGCCGAGGGCTGCGCCCACCGATCGGCGGGTGTCGCGCACCCGGTCGCGGCTCGTCCGCCCGGCGGTCGTGGCGCCGGCGAGGACGGCGGTCGCGACGGCAGCGGCCGCCACCGGGCCCGCGGACAACGCGTGCAGGACGCCGCCGACGAGCAGCACCGTGCCCACGAGGATCCCGTACACCAGGATTCCGCAGGCGACGAGGACGTCGACCGGCCGGGGGAGCCGGGACACGGCCGCCCACCGCCAGCTGCTCCAGGATACGAGGGCCAGGCAGCCGAGCACCTGCGCGAGGGTCACGGCTGCTCCGGCTGTTCCCGGGACGTACGAACGAGTTGCTCGACCGTCAGCCGGCCGCCGAACGCGAAGCGGTACCAGCGCAGGTAGTGCCGGATCCACTGCGCGAGCTTGAAGTTCGAGACGCCGTTCTGCCGGTCGAGCCAGATCGTGGGCAGCTCGGCGATGGGCAGCCGCAGCCGGCGGGCCTTGGCGGTGAGTTCGAGGGCCATCTCGAACCCGTGCCGGCTGTCGATGCCGACCTCGCGCAGGAACGCCGTGGAGTAGGCCTTGAAGGAGTTGGTCGGGTCGCGGGTGCCGACCCGTGCGAACAGGTGCAGAGACATCCCGGCGAGCCTGGCGAGCATGCCCTTCACCAGGGGGCCACCCACCTGCTGGCCGCCCGACATGTACCGCGAGGCAGCGGCGATCACCACGCCGCGCTCGACCAGCCGGGTCAGGTCGTCGATCTGGCGGGCGTCGTCACAGCCGTCGGCCATGGTCACCACGGTGACCGGCGCCCGCACCCGCTCGACGCCGTACCGGATGGCGTGTGCCGGCCCGCGGCCGTAGTCGTTGACCAGCAGGCGCACCTGCCCCGACCCGTCGTCGCTGCCGCGCAGGACCGAGGCGGTCGGGTCGTCCGGGGAGTCGACGACCACCAGCACCTCGCACGGCACGGTCACCGACTCCCGCAGCCGGTCCAGGACGGGCAGGATGTGCTCGCCCTCCTGGTAGGCCGGGATGACGATCGAGACGCGGGGTTCACCGCTCACCGGCGCTCCGCCACGAGGAACGACTGCTTGCCGAGCAGGCGCCACGCAGGCGGGAAGGCGAGGTAAGCGCGCACCAGCCGCGCCGACTTCGGCAGGCGGCTCTTCGTGGTGAAGGGCAGGAATCTCGGCACCACGGTGGTGACCTCGAACCCGGACAGCGCGAAGGCCTCGACCAGCGCCCGGTCGTCGATCGGCGTGATGTGGTCGAAGAACATCCAGTAGTCGCGGGCGCAGAAGCGGATGTTGGGCTGCAGGACGAGGAAGCGCCCGCCCGGCCTCAGCACGCGGTGTGCCTCGGCCATCACCGCGAGGATGGTGGGCCGGTCGATGTGCTCGAAGAAGTTGCTCGCGAACACGACGTCGACGCTGCCGTCGGCCACGTCGGCGAGGTGGTGGGCCGGCGACACGAGCACCGCGACGCCGACGGCCGCGGCATCCCGGACGGCGGGGTTGATATCCACCGCGATCCGGGTGCCGGCCCGGACGGAGTTGATGAACTCGCACGCACCCGCGGCGACGTCGAGGACGGTGTCATCGGGCTCGACGAAGCGGTCGAAGAAGCCCTCGCACAGTTCGCGCCACATCGCCGAGCGGAACGTCACGTCGCCGGCGAAGCGCTCGGCGTAGAGCGACCTCATCTGCTCGCCGGCCGACGTGGTGCTCCCCGTCCGCCCGGCCGCAGGGCGTTCGGCCGTCATCAGATGGTGCCCTCGGCGAGTGCCTTCTCGATCCAGGGGATCACCTCGTCGAGCATGTCGTCCATCGTGGTCGTCGCCCTGAACCCGAGAACCCGCTCGGCCTTCGCCGTCGACGGCACGCGGCGCTGGACGTCGTGCTCGTACGCCGGGTCGGAGACAAGCGTCAGGGGTACCCCGGCCCCCTTCACCTTGCGCCAGATGACCTCGGCGAGCTCGGTGACCGACGTCGCCTGGTCGGTGGAGAGGTTGAAGTCCTCGTTGAGGGCCGCGGGGTGTTCCATCGCCGTCACGATGCCCCGCGCCAGGTCGCCGCCGTAGGTGTAGTGCCGGACCTGCGTGCCGTCGCCGAGGACGTGCAGGGGGTCCTGCCCCTTCAACACCTTCTGGACGAGGTCGGGAACGACGTGGCTCATCGCCAGCTTCACGTTGCCGCTGCTCACCTCGACGTCGCCCAGTGCACGGGCCTCGCCGACACCGACGCAGTTGAAGGGACGCACGATCGTGTACGGGAGCCGGTACTGGTCCCAGGCAGCCCGGGCGAAGTACTCGACGGCGAGCTTCTGGAAGCCGTAGGACGACTGTGGCGGGGGGATCTGCCGCTCGGAGCCCTCGACCGACGGCCATTCCTCGGCCGACTCGAACACCATCGAGGAGCTGATGTAGGTCACCTTCTGCAGCCGGCCGTCGCGGTGCGCGGCCAGCGAGGCGTCGCAGGAGGAGGCCATGATCCGCTCGTTGGCGGCGAGCAGGTCGTAGGCGTAGGCGTGGAAGTAGGAGATGCCGCCGATGAGCGCGGCCCCCGCGACGAAGTGGTCGCACTCCAGAAGGAGGTCGGTGAGCAGCCCGGTGTCCCGGACATCGCCGACGACGAGCCGGTAGTCGGGGTGGTCGTCGTAGGACTTGGCCACCGGGCCGTACTTCGAGTGGTCGTCGATCCCGATCACCGAGTAGCCGCGGCGCAGCAGCTCCTCGACGACGTAGCCACCGATGAAACCGGCGGAGCCGGAGACGAGCACCTTCTGCATGGGACACCGATCTGTTCGGGGCAGGGAGGGGTGGCCGGTGCGGGTCACACGCGCACGCCGTCGCCGATCACGTTCCACACGTCGATCACCGGCGTGTCGGTGGCGAGGCCGCGGTACTCCTCGTGCGGCGCGCCCACGATGAGCAGGTCGCAGCGCCGGAGCACCTCCTCCAGCGGGAGGAGCCGGTCATCGACGGTGACCCTCGGGTCGGTCGTCAGCACCTCGTGCGCCTTGAACTGCAGGATGCGGCGCAGCTTGTAGCTCAAGCTCTCGCGGATGTCGTCGCTGCCGCCCTTGAAGGCCATCCCCAGGATGCCGACCGTCATGTGTTGCAGGTCGTACTGCCGCTCGGCGCGATCGACGAGGTAGAGCGGCAGCCCCTCGTTGATCAGCATGGCCGCGTGTCCTAGCCCGAAGGTGTTGTTGCTGAACGCGGCCAGCTGCATCGTGTCCTTGAACAGGCACGGCCCGGCCGCGAAGCCCGCGCTCGGCATGTCCGACGCCCGCGGATAGCCGACGGTGATCGCGGTGCGGATCCGCTCGAAGTCCAGGCCGCGGTCGTTGGCCATCATGAAGAACTGGTTCGCCGTGGCGAACTTGATGTAGCGCCAGGTGTTCGTGAACAGCTTGGCGAGCTCGGCCTCCTCGGGCGTGACGAACACGAGATCCGCGGTGAGCCGGGAGAACAGCGCTGCAGCACGGTCCCGGGCCCGATCGGTTCGGCTGCCCACGATCTGCGGCAGCGTGTGCAGCTCCACCATGGCGCGCCCCTCCGCGATGCGCTCGGGGCAGAAGGCGATGTCGATGTCCCGGCCCAGTCCGCTGAGCTGGCGCTCGACCAGCGCCGTCACACCGGGGTAGACGGTGCTGCGGAGAACCAGCAGTTGTCCGTCGCAGAAATGCTCCGACGCCGCCGCCAGCCCCCGCGGGATGGCGTACGGATCGGGGTTGAGGTGCTCGTCGACGGGCGTGCCGATGACCACGACGACGCTCTCCGCGCAGCCGACCGCAGCCGGGTCTGTCGTGGCGGTGAGCCGTCCCTCGGCCACGACGCGCTCGAGGATCGCTGCCGCCCCGGGCTCCTCGAAGGGCAGCACCGCGTCCTTGAGGAGCTTCACCGCCTCCTCGCTGACGTCGTGTACGACGACCGTGGCGCCCTGCTCGGCCAGGGCGATGGCCAGTGGCAGGCCGACATGGCCGGCGCCGCCGATGACGACGACGTCGTGCGTGAACACCGGAGAAGCCGGTCCCCGCGCCCCAGGACCCCGAACCTCGCGGGCCGGCACACGTCGGGCGGTGATTTTCGTCACGGCATGAGGCTAACCGCTGGAGATCGCGAGCACCTAGACCGCTGCGTACCGAATCACGGAGCCGTCAGAAGGGGGGTGCGGGCGAGAGCAGCCGGCCGCCCACGAAGTTCAGCGGTGCGGTCACGGCGACCGTGATGACGGCCGTGTGCACCGGTGACGGCTGCCAGTGCTGGGTGCAGGAGGGCCACGACGGCGAGGCCGACGCCGTACACCGACAGGTACCACCCGACGAAGGCGGTCGCGGTGCGCCAGGTGAGCCGGGCGCCGAAGACCACGGTGGCGGTCATCGTCGTCGTGTAGGCCAGACCGAGGGCGAACACGACGGTGTAGGCCAGTGCCGGACCCATCCACTGCTGCAGCAGGACGAACAGCGGGAGCGTCGCGACGGTGTTGCTGCCGCCGACGAGCAGGAACCGGACTAGCTCGCTCAGCCGGCCCCGGGGAACCGCTCGGACCCTGGGCGTCCCGGCGGCCGATGGAGCGGTGGCTACCCGTTCAGCCACGGTCGGCGAGGCTAGCAACTGCCGGGTCGCCGATTCGGGACGTCGGCTGATGTCGGGCTTCCACGGTCCTCCGGCTACACCGGTCGTGTCAGGGGTGGGCCGACCGGCACTCGCGCGAGCGCAGGGCGGTGACGTAGTCGGCCGGGGCGCCGGCCGACTCCGCGGCGTCGGCGACCGCGCCGAGATGCCGGGCCGACGGCAGGCCGCCCTCGAACGCGTCGAGCACGTACACGTAGGCCACGACGTCTCCGCCGAGGGTGTGCACCCTCAGGTGCAGCTTCCGGTAGAGCCCGAGGTCGGCGCCCTCCCAGGCGTCCAGCGCCCGCTCGTCGGACTCGGTCAGGTCGTAGAGCGCCACGAAGACGCCCGGGTGCAGCGGCTCGTGGTCCTCCTCCGCCGGCACGAGGGTGGCCAGTGATCCCTCCCAGCCGAACTCCTCGGCGCCGAAGGTGAGTCGCCAGCCCCGGATCCAGCCGGTGCCCGCGTGCGGGGACGACGGGCAGCGTCGGAGCATCTGCGTCGGATCCATGTTCGACCCGTAGGCGGCGTAGAGGCCCATCGGCCCGAGACTAACGACAGGCGAGGGCCGGCCGACGGACGCCGGTCGCAGCGCCGTGGCAGCGCACCGGGGAGAATGGCTCCCGAACGCCCGTCGAGCACCGGAGAGAACACCCATGACCCGCATCGTCATCATCGGCGGTGGCCCGGCCGGCTACGAGGCCGCGCTGGTCGCCGCGCAGCTCGGTGCCGAGGTCACCGTCATCGAGCGTGACGGCATCGGTGGCGCCAGCGTGCTCACCGACTGCGTCCCCTCCAAGACGCTCATCGCCGCCGCGGGCGCCATGACGTCGGTCCGCGACTCCGCCGTCCTGGGTCTGCAGGGCGCCGAGCTGACGACGGTGAACCTCGACCTCGCCTCGGTGAACCACCGGGTCAAGGGCCTGGCAGTGGCGCAGTCGGCCGACATCCACGCCCGGCTCACCGCCGAGGGCGTGCGCATCGTCGCCGGGCAGGGCCGGCTCGCCGACGAGATCCGCGGCCTGGCGGCGCACACGGTGCAGGTGCTCGACGCCGACGGGCAGGTCGCCGAGGAGCTGCAGAGCGATGCCGTCCTCATCGCCACCGGCGCGGACCCGCGCGTGCTCCCCGGCGCCGAGCCCGACGGCGAGCGGGTCCTCGACTGGCGCGACGTCTACGACCTCGAGGAGATGCCCGAGCACCTCGTGGTCGTGGGCTCCGGCGTCACCGGTGCAGAGTTCGCCTCCGGCTACCTGGAGGCCGGTGTGCCGGTCACGCTCGTCTCCTCCCGCGACCAGGTGCTGCCCGGGGAGGACGCCGACGCGGCCGCGGTCGTGGAGAAGGTCTTCCAGTCGCGGGGCGGCAAGATCGCCGAGAAGGGGCGCGCCGCGAAGGTGACGCGCACCGAGAAGGGCGTGCTGGTCGAGCTGACCGACGGGCGCACCGTCGAGGGGTCGCACGCGCTGATGACGGTCGGCACGGTGCCCAACACCGCCGGCCTGAACCTGGATCCCTGCGGCGTCGCGGTGACCGAATCCGGCCACATCGTCGTCGACCGCGTCTCGCGGACGTCGATCCCCGGCATCTACGCCGCCGGCGACGTCACCGGGGTGTTCCAGCTGGCCTCGGTAGCCGCCATGCAGGGTCGCATCGCGATGTGGCACGCCCTCGGCGAGGCCGTGGCCCCGATCCGGCTCAAGACGGTCGCGGCCAACGTGTTCACCCACCCCGAGATCGCGACGGTCGGCGTCCAGGAGAAGTCGCTGTCCTCCGACGACGACATCGACGTCGTCCGACTGCCGCTGGCCACCAACGCGCGGGCCAAGATGAGCGACCTGCACGACGGCTTCGTGAAGCTCTTCGCCCGGCGCTCCACCGGCGTGATCATGGGCGGGGTCGTCGTGTCGCCCGGGGCGTCGGAGCTCGTGCTGCCCATCGCGCTCGCCGTCACCAAGGGCCTGACGGTCGCCGACCTTGCGCAGACATTCGCGATCTACCCCTCGCTGTCGGGCTCGATCACCGAGGCCGGCCGCCGGCTGATGGGCGCCGACCACCTCGCCTGACACCGGACCGGCGATGCCCTGGAGGGGGCTGGGGCGCCCGCGACGGATGTGGCGGAGGGTTCGACTTCAGTTCCTGTCGGCAGTGCCGACGCGCGGGGGCCCAGCCGATGTAGGAGGGGATGTCTTCTGCATGGGACGCCCTCGCCTCCTCTCCCCGCCGGCCGCGGCTCGGCTCGGCTCGGCTGGTCGCCATCCTCGCCATGTTCGCCCTCCTCGCCGTCGCCGTCGCGACGCCTGCGGCCGCAGGTACCGGGACTACCGTCGTCGGTGAGCTGGTCCAGGCCTGGCCGGAGGGCGAGCACGAGCACGCCGCCGCAGAACCGCTGAGCTGGATCGAGACCGCCGACGGCGACTCCGTCCGCGTGCCGACCGAGGACGTGGTCGGCCTCCAGCTCGGCGCCACCGTCGCACTCACCGTGGGCGGCGAAGTCGAGGACGACGCCAGCGAGGGGGGCGCCGACCCGGCCCGCGAGGTGCTGCGGAGCGACGTGCTCACCCCGCCACCCGCCCGGCCCGAGCCGGACCGCACCCCGTCGGGGGGCCTGACGAACGAGGTGACAGTCGTCCTGGTGCAGCCCGGTGGCGCGGCCGCCGACGCCACCACGGCTGATGAGGTCGCGGCCCTCGTCGACAGCGAGGTCGCGCAGTTCTGGGCCGAGCAGAGCGACGGAGCCATCACCCTGGGCGTGACCGACGCGCATGACTGGGTGAGCATCCCTGCAGACTGCTCCGACGCTGCGCTGCTGTGGAACCAGAGCGCCGCGGCCGTCGGGTTCCAGCCGGGGCCCGGCCGGCACCTCGTGGTCCACCTGCCTGAGGGCACGCCGGGCTGCGGTTACGCCTTGGCCGAAGTCGGGGCGTCGCCGAAGTCCGGTGGTCGCCTCTACGTCAGTGATCTCGTCGGTTCCGTCCTTGCCCACGAGCTTGGCCACAACTTCGGTCTCGGGCATTCGGCCGGGCTCCAGTGTGATTCCTCCCTCGAGGAGGGTTCCTGTCGGACCGACGGTTACCGCGACTACTACGACGTCATGGGGGCCTCGTGGGCTCACTTCGGCTCGCTCAATGTCGTGCAGGCCGCCCGTCTGGGCTTCCTTCCGACAGCCGCCCAGCAGTCGCTCGGGCTGACCGGCACCACCACGACCGTCGGGCTGGCACCGGTCTCCGAACGCAGCGGCACCCGGGCGGTGCGGCTGGTCGACGCCGCCGGCGTGCGCTACTGGCTGGAGTACCGGCCCGCAAGGGGGGCGGACGCCTGGCTGGCGTCGCCGTCCGCCAACGTCTACCGGCTCGAGTCCGGCGTCCTGCTGCGCCGGGCGGATGCCTGGCCCAACAGCTCTGTGCTGCTGGACGCCAGCCCGCGAGAAGCAACCGGCTGGGCCACCGACTTCCAGGCAGCGCTGCCCGTCGGTGTTGCCGTTCCGGTGTCCGGTGGCGCCTTCACCGTGACGGTGCACAGCACCACGCCCGCCGGTGCTGTCATCTCCGTTGCCGCCGCAGCCCTGCCGGTGGCCGACGCAGGCGTGCCCACGGCGCCGACCGGGCCTCGCCCGGGTACCGTGCTGCCGGTCGACCCGGCTGCCTCGCCGGCGCACGCCCCGGCGGACGACCCGGCTGCCCCGCTGCCGCACGCTCCGGCGCAGGAGCCGACCACCTTCTGGACGCCTGACGTGTCGCGCCTGACGGTCGCGACGGTACGACCGGACCTCGAGGCGGCCTCTCACGCGATCTCCGTCACAGTTCTGCTCGTCCCGCTGGCACTCGCGACGGTGCTGGGCGCGACGCTCCTGCTTCTCCGCCTGCGCCGCCCCATCACCGCCGACCCGACCGCGTAGTCCGATCGGGCGATCGAGCTCCACTCCGGGGCCTGATCGGCCGATGAGGGGTCGAGTCCCTCTGGCCATGGAGAAATCGTGCTTCTAGCTCGTCAGCCGCGTCCTCCGCGGGCATTCTTCGCCGCGGTCGCCGCGGTGGTCGGCGCGTCCGTCGTGGGCTGGCCCACGGCGGCGGGGGCCGACGACCCGGTGTCGACCGGTGACACCGTCGTCGGAGAGCTGGTGCAGGCGTGGACCGAGCACGAGGGTCACGAGTCGCCCGACGGCGGCCACGGGGGGCCGGTGACCTGGATCGAGACGGGTGGCGGAGAGTCCGTCCGGGTCTCGACGGAGCAACTCATCGACCTCGTGGTGGCGGCTGACGGTGAGGTACCGGTCGGCGCGACCGTCGAGGTGGTCGTCGGTGACGAGGTGGTCGACGGTGCGTCGATCGAGGAGGGCCTCCAGCCCGCGTACGACGTGCTGGACGCCGAAGTCCTCGAGGCGGCTCCCGAGGACGAGACGCTGGGCGCGGCGGTCACCAACGAGGTGACGGTCGTCATGGTGGTCCCGCCGGGCGGCGCGGCTGAGACTGGGCGCACCCTCCAGCAGGTGGTGGACGCCGTCAACGGGCCGGTGGCCACCTATTGGAACCAGCAGACCGGCGGCGCCGTCACGGTGGCTGCCGCTGCGCAGAACGTCGACTGGATGCAGGGCACGGTGCCCTGCTCGGACCCTGTGGGTCTGTGGAACGAGGCGGCTACCAAGGCTTCCTGGACCGGGGGTCCGGGCAAGCACCTGCTCGTGTACCTGCCGCACTACTCGAGCGGGTGCTCCTACGGCTTGGCACAGATCGGCGCCGGGCCGGGGGCCGGCGGCAGGTTGTACGTCACCGACATCGCGACCTCGGTCGTGGCCCACGAGCTGGGCCACAACTTCAGCCTCGGGCACTCGTCAGGGCGCCAGTGCGACCGGGGCACCGAGTCCGGTGACTGCAGGGACGTCGAGTACCGCGACTACTACGACGTCATGGGCGTCTCCGGACCGTGGATCGGGTCCCTGAACGCGCCTCAGGCCGACCGTCTGGGGGTTCTCCCGGCCGACCAGCGGGTGTCGCTGACGGCCCCCGTGACCGGCGCCGTGCACACACTGAGGCCCTACGCAGGCGGTGCGGGGATCCGCGCGATCCGGCTGACCTCCGGCACCGGCGCGGTCTATTGGCTCGAGTACCGCACCGCCATCGGCCAGGACGGCTGGCTGGCCACCTCGACCAACGTGTTCGGGCTGCAGCAGGGTGTCATGGTCCGCAGAGCCGGCTCGATGCCGAGGGCGTCCGTGCTGCTGGACGGGACTGCGTCCGACGCGTCCCGGTGGAATGAGGACTGGCAGGTCACGCTTCCCGTAGGACGGTCGGTGGACATTGCCGGCACGACCTTCTCCGTGACCGTGGAGAGCTCAGGCCCCGACGGTGCCCGGGTCTGGATCTCCCAGGGCGGAACCGTGTCCTCGTCGGCCGGCGCCATCGGCGAGCGGTATCTGCGCTCGGGCGGGCCGGACGGTCCGTTGGGCGATCCGGTGTCGGACGAGCGTTGCAGCCCGCCCGACGGCGGTTGCGCGCGGTCCTACACCGAGGGTGGCATCTACTGGTCGTCAGCGACCGGCGCGCGCCTTGTGCAGGACCCGGTGCTTGCGCACTGGACGGCCCGGGGTGGCGTCGGGGGGATCGGCTACCCGGTTTCTGACACGACCTGTGGCCTGCGGTCTGGTGGGTGCTACCAGCTGTTCCAGCGCGGGGCGATCTACGCCAGCTCGGACTCCGCGCCCGCGATCGTGCTCGGGGGGATCCGGGCGCGGTGGCAGGCCAGCGGCGCGGAGTGGGGTGTGTTGGGCTATCCGACGGCCGGGGAGCGGTGCGCGCTGAGCGGGGGTGGCTGCTCCCAGACCTTCGCCGGTGGGCTGGTGGTGTGGTCACCGGTCGCGGGGGCGAAGGTGGTCCACCAGCGGATCGCCGACCACTGGTCGGCCAGCGGCGGGGTGGCGGGAATCGGCTACCCGGTTTCTGACACGACCTGTGGCCTGCGGTCTGGTGGGTGCTACCAGCTGTTCCAGCGCGGGGCGATCTACGCCAGCTCGGGCACCGCACCCGCCGTCGTCTTGGGAGCCATCCGCCAACGCTGGCAGGCCGGCGGCGCCGAGTGGAGTTCCCTGGGCTACCCGCTGGAGGAGGAGCGCCCCGTCACGGGCGGAGCCCAGCAGCGGTTCGAGGGCGGCACGCTCTTCTGGTCGGCTGCGGACGGGGTGGTCCGGCAACGTTGAGCGATGGGTCCCCCCGTCGTCGGAACCCGCTGTCAGGCCTCGGCGTCGGTGATGGCGCAGATCACCGCGCCGCTGGTAACGGCGGCGCCGACGTCGGCGTTCAGCCCAGAGACGGTCCCCGCCTTGTGCGCGGTGATGGGCTGCTCCATCTTCATCGCCTCGAGGACCACGACGAGGTCACCCGCCTCGACGGTCGCGCCGTCCGAGACGGCGACCTTGACGATCGTCCCCTGCATCGGCGCGGTGAGGGAGTCGCCAGACGCGCCGGAGCCGCCGCCGCCCCCGCGCTTGCGGGGCTTGGCGGCCGCAGCCGGTGCGGCGCCGCCATCGGCCGCGAGCCCGGCGGGCAGGGACACCTCGAGCCGCCGTCCGCCCACCTCGACGACGATGGTCCGGCGCGGCGCCTCGTCCTCCTGCTCGACCGGCGCGGCGTCGTAGGGCGGAACCCGGTTGTCCCACTCGGTCTCGATCCAGCGGGTGTGCACCGTGAACGGCTCGCTGGTGAAGGCCTCGTCGCGCACGACCGCGCGGTGGAACGGTACGACCGTCGGCATGCCCTCGACGACCAGTTCGTCCAGCGCACGGGCGGCGCGCTGCAGCGCCTCTGCGCGGGTGGCGCCGGTGACGATCAGCTTGGCGAGCATGGAGTCGAACGCGCCGGCCACCTCACCGCCGGTCTCCACGCCGGAGTCCCAGCGCACGCCGGGGCCCTGCGGGATCTCCAACCGGGTCACCGGGCCCGGGGCCGGCATGAAGTTGCGGCCGGCGTCCTCGGCGTTGATCCGGAACTCGATGCTGTGCCCGCGCGGGGTCGGGTCCTCGGTGATCTCCAGGGCCTCGCCGCGGGCGATCCGGAACTGCTGGCGGACCAGGTCGATGCCGCTGGTCTCCTCGCTGACCGGGTGCTCGACCTGCAGGCGGGTGTTGACCTCGAGGAAGGAGATCGACCCGTCGACGCCGACCAGGTACTCGACCGTGCCGGCACCGTGGTAGCCCGCCTCCGCGCAGATGGCCTTGGCCGAGGAGTGGATGCGCTCCCGCTGCTCGTCGGTGAGGAACGGCGCGGGCGCCTCCTCGACGAGCTTCTGGTTGCGGCGCTGCAGCGAGCAGTCGCGGGTGCCGACGACGATGACGTTGCCGTGGGTGTCGGCCAGCACCTGTGCCTCGACGTGGCGGGGCTTGTCCAGGAAACGCTCCACGAAGCACTCGCCGCGGCCGAAGGCCGAGACGGCTTCGCGCACGGCCGAGTCGAACAGCTCGGGGATCTCCTCCATGGTGCGGGCCACCTTCAGACCGCGCCCGCCACCGCCGAACGCGGCCTTGATGGCGACCGGGAGGCCGTGCTCCTCGGCGAACGCGACCACCTCGTCGGCGCCGCCGACCGGGTCCTTGGTGCCGGGCACCAGCGGGGCACCGGCCTTGGTCGCGATGTGCCGGGCCTGCACCTTGTCGCCGAGGGCGATGATCGCCTCGGGGGACGGGCCGATCCAGGTGAGCCCGGCGTCGAGAACGGCCCGGGCGAAGTCGGCGTTCTCGGAGAGGAAGCCGTAGCCGGGGTGGATCGCATCCGCGCCGGACTGCCGGGCGGCGTCGAGGATCTTGTCGATCACCAGGTAGGAGTTCCCGGGCGTCGTCCCGCCCAGGGCGAAGGCCTCGTCGGCGACACGCACGTGCAGCGCATCCCGGTCGGGCTCGGCGTAGACGGCGACGCTGGTCAGACCCTCGTCCTTGCAGGCGCGCGCCACGCGCACCGCGATCTCACCGCGGTTGGCGATCAGGACCTTCTGCACCGGTGCAACTCCCTCGACTCGACCGAGCCGCAGCCTAGCCAGTGCGCCACCGGCCGACCGCGTCAGGTGCGGAGGCCGGATCGGGCCGGGTCAGCCGCAGTCGACCTCGAGCTGCACCGAGCCGACCGTCTGGGCGTCGTGCGCGAGGGGTGCGTCGAGCATGAGGTGGGCGCCCGAGACGTCGTACCGGCCGGTCGCCAGGTCCGACGACGTGGACAGGTCGACGTCGTCCAGCGTGAGCTGCACACCCTCCGGTGCCGCCTCGAGACGGATGCGCGCGGTGTCGGCGGAGCCCTCGACCACGGTGCTGTCGCCGTCGTGCGAGCACACCCCGTTGAACGGTGCCCGCAGCTCGCCCAGGCCGGAGTAGGCGATCACGGCTGTGCCCGTCGCCGTCCCCTCCGGGAGCCTGCTCAGTGCCCGCGCCTCCTCGTCGCCGGCGAGGGACGGCGCAGGAGGGGTCATCGGCGCGGTGAGGGTGGCTGACGACGGGCCGGCGTCCGCGTCGTCGCCGGACCCCGTGCAGCCTGAGACCAGCAGCCCGAGGGCGATGGCGGCCGCCGCCGCCGCCGTCGAGCGCAGCGGCGTCATGGCGTCCCGTCGCCGTTCGTGCCGGCCGGCGCGGGCCTCGCGGCCGACGGCGCCGGCGTGCTCGACGGAGCACCGCTGAACGGAGCGCCCGTGGAGGGCGCGCCGGTGGACGGAGCGCCCGTGGAGAGAGCGCCCGTGGAGGGAGCACCGGTCGACGGTGCGCCGGTCGGCGGAGCCGTCGTCGTGGCGGGTGCCGCCACGTCCTCGGCCGCGCCTGCGCCGCTCGCGGCGCGCTCCTCGACCACCCGTCCGTCGTCCCTCAGCGTGAGGCTGCCGCGCTGGAAGTCGACACGCGTACCCCCGGCCACCTGCCGTGGATCGCTGGTCGGGTAACCGAGCGGACCGTTCTCCATCCGCTGGGCCTGCCAGGCCGCCAGGATGGGCCCGTTGAGCCAGCGGGCCCCGGTGGTCGGGGACCAGTAGATGCGGCCGTTCAGGAAGGCGTGCCACGCGCCGCCGGTCGCGGGCAGCTCCCCGGTGACCGGGAAGCCGAGCGGGCCGCCTTCGGCGCCCTGCGCCGCCCAGGCGTCCAGCACGCCGCCCCGGATCCAGTGCGCGCCCGACGCCGGTGACCAGTAGATGCGCCCCCGCTGGAACCCGGTCCACGCGCCGCCGCCGGCGGCGTACCGCTCGTCGGTCGTCGGGTAGCCGAGGCGTCCGTTCTCGGAGCGCTCCGCGCCCCAGGCCGTCAGGATGGAGCCCCAGACCCAGTGCGCCCCCGTGCCGGGCGACCAGTAGATGCGCCCGTTCTGGAACGCCTGCCACCTGCCGCCGGTCGCCGGCAGTTCCTCGGTCACGGGCAGTCCCATGCCGCCGCGCGGGCCGCCCGTCCCGTAGTAGGCGTCGCCGATCGCGCCCTGCACCCGGGGGATGAGCCCGCCGGGGAACATCTTCTGGACGAGGGCGTTCACCGCCGCCACGGTGTGCGCTGAGCCGGCTCCGGCGGGATCCCGGCCCAGAACCACGACGACGTACCGGGAGTCGGCTCCGACGATGCCGGCGGAATGCCGGTAGATGTGGCTGTCGACGCCGGACATCCAGCCCTGCTTCACACCGACCGCGGACTCGCGGGGTAGCCCGTCGTGCAGCCCGAACCACTGGTAGATGCCGTCAGTGCCGTGGGACGTGGCCTGGCGGAGGCAGGCCACGATGAAGTCGCGGTCGTCGGGGGACAGCCCGCCGGTCCCGTCCAGCAGCCCGCGGTAGTACATGGCGATGTCGTGCGCGGAGATCTGCGTCATCCCCCAGTAGCGGGGGTTGGCGGGTGGTGTCGTCTCGGTCAGCTGGTACCGGCCGACGACGTCGCTGACCATGCTGGATCCGCCGAAGCGACTCCAGAAGCTGCTGGCGATCGGGTCGTCGGACGACCGGAGCATCACGGCCATGGAGTTCCGGTCCGCCTGGCTCAGGGCGATCTGGCCGTGGGCCGCCCGACGCAGCATGCTGTCGGCGATGAACAGCTTCACCAGTGACGCGGAGCCGAAGCGGAGGCGGGCGTTGGCACCGTTGTCCGCGTAGCCGCCGGTGGCCCGGTCCAGCAGTGCTATGCCGGCCGTCGTCCCCCGAGTGTTGGCCTCGGCGTGGCCCTCGACCACCATCGTCGACCCGGGATCGGCCTGAACCACCCCCGTGCTGCCTGCGACCATCGCCACGCCCGCTGCCATCGCGACGACGCGCCTCATCCAACGCATGGACATGCTCACCCCCGTCGGGCTCCACTGTCACACGGCGCCGAGCCGTGCCGCCCGCGCGCTGGGGCCGGTGTGACGCAGGGGGTGTCAGCCGCGCCAGAGGTCGGTGATGGCCAGCCCGCGTTTGGCGAGCTGGGTGCGCAGCACGGTCAGGGAGAGGCCGACGACGGCGGCCGGGTCCCCCTCCACGCGGCGGACGAACGGTGCCCCGAGGCCGTCGAGGGTGAAGGCGCCGGCGACCGCGAGGGGCTCTCCCGTCGCGACGTAGGCCTCCAGCTCCTGCGGCGTGGGGCTGGCGAAGTACACGACGGTGGACGCGACGGCGATGTCCCGGCCGACGACGACGCCGTCCCGGACGTCGAACAGCGCCTGGCCGGTGTGCAGGATCCCGGAGCGGCCGGCCATCCGCCGCCAGCGGTCGCGGGCCTCGGCGGCGTCGGCCGGCTTGCCCAGGGGTCTGCCGTGGAACTCCAGCAGCGAGTCCGCGCCGATGACCAGGGCATCGGTCTCCTGCTTGGCGACAGCCGCTGCCTTCGCCGCGGCGAGCAGGGCCACCTGCTCGGCGACCCGGGGAGCGCGCACCGTCGACTCGTCGACGTGGCTGACCACGACCTCGGGGGTGAGCCCTGCCTGGCGGAGGAGGGACAGCCGGGCGGGGGAGGCGGAGGCGAGCACGAGCCTGCGGTCGCTGGTCACTGCGCGAACCGTCCGGACGCGCGCCAGCCGCCGGGACCCACCTGCAGGGCGTGGCGCTGCCTGTCGGCGTAGGACGCCCAGGCGCCCACCGGCGTCGGCCGGCGGCGCGGCCGGCGCTGGGACAGCGCTGCCACGACCACGGTGAGCGCGGCGAGCTCCTCGGCGGACGGCTCGCCCGTCACGACCCGCAGCAGCGGACGGGGTTCCTCACTCACAGCGGGATGTTCCCGTGCTTCTTCGGCGGCAGCGTCTGGCGCTTGTTGGCCAGGACGCGCAGTGCCTTGGTGACCTGCACGCGGGTGGCCGACGGCGGGATGACGGCGTCGACGTAGCCACGGTCGGCGGCGATGTAGGGATTGGCGAGGGTGTCCTCGTACTCCGCGATCAGCTCCGCGCGCTTCGCGTCGGGGTCCTCGGCCGCCGCCAGCTCCTTGCGGTACAGGATGCCGACGGCGCCCTGCGCTCCGACGACGGCGATCTGCGCGCTGGGCCAGGCCAGGTTGACGTCGGCGCCCAGGTGCTTGGAGCCCATGACGTCGTACGCACCGCCGTAGGCCTTGCGGGTGATCACGGTGACCAGGGGGACGGTGGCCTCCGCGTAGGCGTAGATGAGCTTCGCGCCGCGGCGGATGATCCCCTCCCACTCCTGCGACGTCCCGGGCAGGAAGCCGGGGACGTCGACGAAGGTGAGCACCGGGATGTTGAAGGCGTCGCAGGTGCGCACGAAGCGCGCGGCCTTCTCGCTGGCGTCGATGTCGAGGGTGCCGGCGAACTGGGTCGGCTGGTTGGCCACGACGCCGACCGGGCGGCCCTCGACGCGGCCGAACCCGATCAGGATGTTCGGCGCGAACAGCGGCTGCACCTCGAGGAACTCGCCGTCGTCGACGACGTGCTCGATGACGGTGTGCATGTCGTAGGGCGTGTTGGCCGAGTCGGGGACGAACGAGTCCAGCTCCAGGTCGGACTCGGTGAGCGCGTCCGGCAGGACGGTGTCGACCGGCGCGACCTCCAGCGCCGGTAGCGGGTCGAGGTTGTTGCTCGGCAGGTAGGAGAGCAGCGCCTTGACGTAGTCCAGCGCGTCGGTCTCGTCCTCGGCCAGGTAGTGCGCGACGCCGGACTTCGTGTTGTGCGTGCGCGCGCCGCCCAGCTCCTCGAGCGTGACGTCCTCGCCGGTGACCGTCTTCACGACGTCCGGGCCGGTGATGAACATCTGGCTGGTCTTGTCGACCATGACGACGAAGTCGGTGAGCGCGGGGGAGTAGACGTGCCCGCCGGCCGCAGGGCCCATCACCAGGCTGATCTGCGGGACGACCCCCGAGGCGTGCACATTGCGTCGGAAGATCTCCCCGTAGAGGCCGAGGGAGACCACGCCCTCCTGGATCCGGGCGCCGCCGCCCTCGTTGATGCCGATGACCGGGCAGCCGTTGGTCACCGCGAAGTCGAGGACCTTGACGATCTTCTCGCCGTAGACCTCGCCGAGGCTGCCGCCGAAGACGGTGACGTCCTGGGAGAAGATCGCCACCGGCCGGCCGTCGACGGTGCCGTAGCCGGTGACCACGCCGTCGCCGAAGGGACGCTTGGCGTCCATGCCGAAGTTGGTCGAGCGGTGGCGGGCGAACTCGTCGAACTCGGTGAACGAGCCCGGGTCCAGCAGCGCCTCGATGCGCTCGCGTGCGGTCATCTTCCCCGCGGCGTGCTGCTTCTCGACGGCGCGCTCGGAGCCGGCGTGGGTGGCCTCCCGCACGCGTCGCTCGAAGTCGGCCAGCTTGCCGGCGGTCGTGTGGATGTCGATGCCGTCGGGGACGTTCTCCCCGGCGCTCTCGAGCTCGGCGGCACTCACGCGGTGGTCGTCTCCTCGCTGGCGCTCGTAGGGGCCCTCGCGGGCCCGATCACGGGCCGTAGCGTAAGGGAGTGCCCGACGAGCCCTCACCTCGATGGTCGGATCTGGAACGGCCACCCCTCGACCAGGCGGCGCTCTCCACCGCCCTGACCCGCGACGGCGGCCTGTGGCGCTCGCTGGAGGTGGTGCCCGAGATCGGCTCCACCAACGCGGCGCTGGTCGCCCGCGCGGCCGCTGACGAGCCCGAGGGCCTGGTGCTGGTCGCCGAGCACCAGGTGGCCGGCCGCGGCCGCCTGGACCGCGTGTGGACGTCCCCGCCGCGGGCGGGCCTGACCGTCTCCTTCCTGCTGCGGCCCGACGTGCCCGCGGCCCGGCGTGGGTGGCTCCCGCTGCTCGCCGGGGTGGCGCTGGGCGAGGCGGTCGGCGAGGTGACCGGGGTCCGCGCGTCGCTGAAGTGGCCCAACGACCTGCTCGCCGTCGACGGGCGCAAGCTGGCCGGGATCCTGGCCGAGTCGACCGGCAACGCCGTCGTCGTCGGCGTCGGCCTCAACGTGTCCACGACGGCCGACGAGCTGCCCGAGACCGGCACCTCGCTCTCCCGCATCACCGGGGCGACGGTGGACCGCGGCCCCGTCCTGCTGGCCTTCCTGCGTGCGGTCGACCGGCGCTACCGCCGGTGGACGGCCGCGGTGGGGGACCCGGTCTCCTCCGGCCTGGCCCAGGACTACCTGAGCTGGTCCTCGACCGTCGGCACGGACGTCGTGGTGAGCCTGCCCGACGGCTCGACCCTGGAGGGCACCGCTCGGGCGGTCGACTGGGACGGCCGGCTCGTCGTGGCGACGCCGGAGGGCCAGGTGGAGCTGGCGTCGGGCGACGTGCGACACGTGCGCCGGGTGTGACCGCGGGGGCCGTCAGCGGCGCCGGCTGAGGGGTGCCGCGCCGGATCTGCGTCATCCTGGGGCCATGGCTTACCCGGACAAGCTGCTCGCCGAGGACGAAGAGCTCGTCCGCCACCTCCATCCGCACTGGCTGACCATCCTGCGGCCCGTCGTCGTCCTGCTGCTCGTGGTCGGTGCCGCCTCGTTCGGCACGGCGGCGATCCCGGCCGGGCGGCAGCAGGGGATCTTCCGGATGCTCGTGCTGGCGCTCGCCCTCGTGCTCCTGCTGGTGTTCGTTCTCGTGCCCCTCCTGCGGTGGCGGACGACGCACTACGTCATCACCAGCCACCGCCTGCTCTTCCGGGAGGGCATCCTCGCTCGTCGGGGCCGCGACATCGGCCTGTCCAGGATCACCGACGTGTCCTACACCCAGACGCTGTGGGACCGGGTCATCAACTCCGGGACGCTCACGATCGAGTCGGCCGGTGACAGCGGCCCGACCGTCCTGGGCCAGATACCGGACAGCGACGGCGTGCAGCAGCTGCTCAACCACATGATCGAGGAGGACGCCGACCGTCGGGCGCAGGAGAGCGCCGGGTACATCGGCGAGCACTACGGAGCCACCGCTCCCCAGTGGTCCCGCTGACCCCTCGGGTCCCCCTGGACCGGTCCGTCACGGCGCGCCGGTCCGGATTCTGTCGGACCGCCGACCTACCGTCGGGTCCATGCGGCTCCTGCACACCTCCGACTGGCACATCGGCCGGACGTTGCACGGCACCGATCTGCTCGCCCAGCAGGAGCAGGTCCTCGGCGCCCTGGCCGAGGTGGTCGCCGCCGAGGGCGTCGACGTCGTGCTGGTGGCCGGCGACGTGTACGACCGCGCCGTTCCCTCGGCCGACGCGACGGGCGTGCTCAGCCGCGTCGTCGCCCGGCTCCGCCGGGCAGGCGCCGTCGTCGTCCTGACGCCGGGAAACCACGACTCCGCCCGCCGCCTCGGGGCCTTCTCCGAGCTGCTGGCCGCCGGTGGGTTGCACGTCCGCTCCGAGACGCCGCAGCTCGACGAGCCGGTCCTGCTGGCCGACGAGCACGGCGAGGTGGCGATCTACGGCCTGCCCTTCCTGGAGCCGGAGGTGGCCCGTTTCGAGCTGGGCCTGCCGGCCGCCCGCAGCCACGAGGCGGTGCTGGCCGAGGCCATGGACCGGGTGCGCGCCGACCTCTTCCTGCGTCCCGGCGCCCGCTCGGTGGTGCTCGCGCACGCGTTCGTCGGCGGCGGGCAGCCCAGCGACAGCGAGCGCGACATCAGCGTCGGCGGGGTCGACCTGGTCCCCGCCGGGGTGTTCGACGGCGTCGACTACGTGGCCCTCGGGCACCTGCACCGGCCGCAGACGCTCACCCCGCGCCTGCGGTACAGCGGCTCGCCGCTGGCCTACTCGTTCGGCGAGGCGGGGCAGCAGAAGCAGGCCTGGCTGATCGACCTCGACGCCACCGGGCTGGCCGACGTCCGGCCGGTCCCGCTGCCCACGCCGCGGTCGCTGAGCATGCTGACCGGCGAGCTGGAGGAGCTGCTGCAGGACCCCGCCCACGACGGGCTCACCGGTCACTTCGTCTCCGCCCGGCTGACCGATCCGGTCCGCCCGGCCGACCCGATGCGACGGCTGCAGACCCGGTTCCCGCACTGCGTGCACCTGGAGTGGACCGGTTCCGGGGCGGTCGCGGACGCCCGCAGCTACCAGGAGCGTCTCCGGGGGCGGAGCGACCTCGACGTCGTGGGTGAGTTCGTCAGCCACGTCCGCACGGTCCCGGCGACGTCGGCCGAGCGCGACCTGCTGGGCCGGGCGTTCGCGGCCGCCGCCCGGTCCGAGGCGGACGGATGAGGCTGCACACCCTCGCCCTCACCGCGTTCGGGCCGTTCCCCGGCACGGTCGAGGTCGATCTCGACGAGGCCGCAGGCGACGGTCTGTTCCTGCTGTGGGGGCCCACCGGCGCGGGCAAGACGACGCTCCTGGACGCCGTCGTCTACGCCTTGTACGGCACCGTGCCCGGCGCGCGCGGTGAGGAGAAGCGGCTGCGCAGCGACCACGCCGACTCCGCGACGCGGACCGAGATCTCCTGCGAGGTGACGCTGGCGGGGGAGCGGCTGCGCGTCATCCGGCGGCCGGAGCAGCAGCGCCCCAAGAGGCGCGGTACCGGGTGGACGACGGAACAGGCCAAGCTCACCGTGCAGCGCTGGACCGGTGGCGAGTGGGCCCCGGTCAGCACCCGGATCGACGAGGGCTCGGAGTACCTCCGCACCCGGCTGGGGCTCTCCGCCGAGCAGTTCTGCCAGGTCGTCCTGCTGCCCCAGGGGGACTTCGCCCGCTTCCTGCGCGCGGAACCCGAGGACCGGGGCCGGTTGCTGCGCACCCTCTTCGACGTCGGCCGGTTCGCCAAGGTGGAGGACTGGCTGGCCGGTGAGCGGTCGGCGGCGCGGGAGCGGCTGGACACCGTGCGGCACCGGATGGGCGCCCTCATCGCCCGGCTCGCCCAGGTGGCCGAGGCCGAGGTGCCCGAGGAGCTGGCGCCCGAGTTGGCCGGAGCGGGCCCCGGCGCCGGGATCGCCCCCTGGGTGGCGCGGCTGCGTGCCGCGGCGGAGGGCCGCCTGGCCACGGCCGTCGGGGCGGCCGGGGCGG
>CADCTN010000194.1 GCA_902805535.1 uncultured Blastococcus sp.
GCGCCGGCGCCGGCCAGCCATTCGCGCAGCACCTCGCTGCTGGGACGCGGCCCGCCGGTCAGCGGGACCACGCGGAAGCCGAGCGACTGGCGGAAGGCGACGAAGCGCTCGAACAGCGACTCCGGCTCGAGCCGCTCCGCCACGGTCATGAACGGGCCGTCGAGGAAGTCGACGAACCACATGCCGGCCGCGTCCCAGTTCCCGCTGTGCGGCAGGGCCATGATCAGCCCGCGCCCCTCGTCCCGCGGGCGGAGCAGGTGCTCGACGCCGAAGACCTCGGTGTCGGCGACGATCCGCTCGCTGCTCAGCGTCGGCAGCCGGAACGCCTCCTGCCAGTACCGGGCGTAGGACCGCACGGCCCGGGAGGTGAGCTCGGTCAGCTCCGGCTCGGTCAGCCGGCCCCCGGTGGCCACCCGCAGGTTGGCCCGCAGCTGGCGCACGCCCTTGCCCTGGCGTCCGGCCGCCCACCGGCCGCCGAGGTCGAACGCGCCCCGGGCCGTGGGCTCGGGGAGCATTCGCACCGCCCGCCACCCGGCCGCGTAGCCGAGGTCGGTGAGCCGGGCGGCCAGCGGCACGCTCATGCCGGCGGCAGGGCCGACGACCCGGCCGACCGGCGCACCGCGAGGAAGCGCTGGCCGACGGTGACGGCGCTGCCGACGAGCAGGATCCACAGCGCGACGTGCACCGCGTAGGGGATGCCCAGCCCGGTGAAGCCGGTGCCCACGAGCACGAGGATCAGCCGCTCGGTGCGCTCCACGACCCCGACGTCGGCCGACAGCCCCACGCCCTCGGCCCGTGCCTTGATGTAGGAGGTGAGGACGCCGAGCACGAGGCACAGCAGGGCCAGCAGCACCAGCAGCCGATTGTCGCCCTCGCCGGAGAACCACCAGACCAGCGCGCCGAAGATCGCTGCGTCGGCCGCCCGGTCGCCGACCGAGTCGAGGACGGCGCCGAACACGGAGCCGCCGCCGCGGGCCCGGGCCAGCGCGCCGTCGAGCATGTCCAGCAGGACGAAGAACGTGACGGCGAACGCGCCCCAGAACAGCCGGCCGTTGCCGATGAGGAACACCGCGGAGACGATCGCCCCCAGCGTGCCGGTGAGGGTGACGGCGTCGGGGGTGACCCCCGCCTTGGCGAGGCGGCTGACCACCGGCGCCCAGAAGCGGGCGACGGCCGGTCGGACATTGGCGCCCAGCACTCAGGCCTCCCCTACCGGCGCCGCGGCCCACGCGGCGGCCAGCAGCGCACGCGTCTCGCCCAGCACCTGCGGCAGCACCCGCGTCAGGCCGATGACGGGCATGAAGTTGGTGTCCCCGCCCCACCGCGGCACCGCGTGCTGGTGCAGGTGGTCGGCGATGCCGGCGCCCGCGACCGAGCCCTGGTTCATGCCGATGTTGAAGCCGTGGGCGCCGGTCACCTCCCGGACCGTGCGCATCGCCGTCTGGGTGAAGGCACCCAGTTCGACGACCTCCTCGGCGGTCAGGTCGGTGTAGTCGGGCACGTGCCGGTACGGGACCAGCATCAGGTGCCCGGCGTTGTACGGGTAGAGGTTGAGGACGGCGAAGACCGTCGTCCCCCGGGCGACGATCAGGCCGTCCTCGTCGCTCATGGCGGGGATCAGGCAGAACGGGCAGTCGTGATCGCCGGTCGGCTTGCTCTCACCCCGGATGTAGGCCATCCGGTACGGCGTCCACAGGTGCTCGAAGGCCTGGCTCGGGGCCGCTTGGTTCGCAGGCGTGACCGGCCCGCCGCTGTCGGAGCCGGTCATCCGGCGGCCGTCTCGGCCGACGGGTCGGCGTTCGCGCGCCCGGCGACCCAGTCGGCGATCTGCTGCACGGCGTCGGCGACGGGGACTCCGTTGCGCTGGGAGCCGTCGCGGTAGCGGAAGGAGACCGCGCCCGCCTCGGCGTCGGTGGCGCCGGCCAGCAGGACGAACGGGATCTTCTGCTTGCTCGCCGTCCGGATCTTCTTCTGCATGCGGTCGTCGGAGTCGTCGATCTCGACCCGGATCCCGCGCTGCTTCAGCCGCAGCGCGACGTCGGTGAGGTACGGCACCTGCTCGTCGGTGATCGGGATGCCGACGACCTGCACCGGTGCCAGCCAGGCCGGGAACGCGCCCGCGTAGTGCTCGGTGAGCACGCCGAGGAACCGCTCGATCGAGCCGAACTTCGCCGAGTGGATCATCACCGGCTGCTGCCGGGTGCCGTCGGCGGCGCTGAACTCCAGGCCGAACCGCGCCGGCTGGTTGAAGTCGTACTGGATGGTCGACATCTGCCAGGTCCGGCCGATCGCGTCCCGGGCCTGCACCGAGATCTTCGGGCCGTAGAACGCGGCGCCGCCCGGGTCGGGGACCAGCTCCAGGCCGGTCTCCTTCGCCGCCTCCTCGAGGACGGCGGTGGCGACCGCCCACTCCTCGTCGGAGCCGATGAACTTGCCCTGCTTGGCCGGGTCGTCGCCGCGGGTGGACAGCTCCAGGTAGTAGTCGTCGAGGCCGAAGTCGCGCAGCAGCCCGAGCACGAAGGCCAGCAGGTGCCGGATCTCCCCGGGCGCCTGCTCCGGGGTGACGTAGCTGTGCGAGTCGTCCTGGGTGAGCCCGCGCACGCGGGTCAGGCCGTGCACCACACCGGACTTCTCGTAGCGGTAGACCGACCCGAACTCGAAGAACCGCAGCGGCAGCTCGCGGTAGGACCGCCCGCGCGACCGGAAGATCAGGTTGTGCATCGGGCAGTTCATGGCCTTGAGGTAGTACTGCGCGTTCTCCAGCTCCATCGGCGGGAACATGGTGTCCGCGTAGTACGGCAGGTGCCCGGACAGCTCGAAGACGTGCGCCTTGGTGATGTGCGGGGTGCCGACGTAGTCGAACCCCTCCTCGATGTGCCGACGGCGGACGTAGTCCTCCATCTCCCGCTTGACGACCCCGCCCTTGGGGTGGAAGACGGCCAGGCCGGAGCCGATCTCGTCGGGGAAGCTGAAGAGGTCGAGCTCGGCGCCGAGGCGGCGATGGTCGCGCCGCTCGGCCTCGGCCAGCCGCTCCAGGTGGGCCTTGTGGGCGTCCTTGCTCTCCCACGCGGTGCCGTAGACGCGCTGCAGCTGGGGGTTCTTCTCGCTGCCCCGCCAGTAGGCGGCGGCGCTGCGGGTGAGGGAGAAGGCCGGGATGTTGCTGGTGCGCGGCACGTGCGGGCCACGGCAGAGGTCGGTCCACACCCGGTCGCCGGTGCGGGCGTCGAGGTTGTCGTACATGGTCAGCTGCGCGCCGCCGACCTCGACGTCGGCGCCGTCGTCGGAGGAGCCGGCCTCGCCGCCCTTCAGGCCGATCAACTCCAGCTTGTACGGCTCGAGGGCGAGCTCGGCCTGCGCGTCGGCGTCGCTGATCTCCCGCCGGGAGAAGTGCTGCCCTGCCCGGACGATCTCGGTCATCTTCTTCTCGAGGGCGGTGAGGTCCTCGGGGGTGAAGGGCCGCTCGGGGTCGAAGTCGTAGTAGAAGCCGTTCTCGACCGGCGGTCCGATGCCGAGCTTCGTGCCGGGGAAGAGCGCCTGCACGGCCTGGGCCAGCACGTGGGCGGTCGAGTGCCGGATGACCGTGCGCCCGTCGGCGCTGGCGGCGGCCACCGGTTCGACCTCCGCGTCGGCGCCGGGGGTCCAGGCGAGGTCCTTGAGGTCGCCACTGGCGACATCCCGGACGACGACGGCGCCATCGGGGCCCTTGAGCGGGATCCCGGCGTCCTTCAACGCCTGCAGCGCCGTCGTTCCGGCCGGCACCCGGATCGGGGTGACGGCGGTCGGCGAGGGCGGGGTCGGCACGGGAGCTCCTGGAGGGTCGGGGAATCGGTCCCCCGAGCCTAGTGCGACGCGGCCGGGTTCCCGATCAGCGAGACGGCGTCCCCGGCGTGCGCGGCGCCGGGGCTCACGACGTCGGCGTAGACGCCCAGGCAGTGCTTGGGCGTCCGCGTGATCCGCAGCACCGCCTGCCCGATGGCCAGCTCCCGTCCCACCCAGCTCCGCTCGTCGGCGTCGGCGTCGGCGTCGGCGTCGGCGTCCAGGGCGATCAGCAGGTTGGCGCGCGGGTCGCCGGCAGAGCAGCCCTCCGGCACGTCCCCCCGCGCCGCACGCTCGACCGCCTGCCGGGAAACCAGGTGGACAGGCGCGACGCCGGGCCGGGGCGGGAGCTGCTCCAGGTGCGCCGGGCGGCCCAGGGCCTCCGCCAGTGCCGCCGGGGTCACGTCCTCGGGTGCGAGCGAGGCGAGCCCGGCGGCGTCCCTGGACCGGACCGGGCGCCCGTCGTCGTCCACGACCGTCCAGGCCCGGTCGCCCACCAGACCGGCGGGACCGATCTCTGCCGCGGGCACGGTGGTGCCGCGCAGCGACGTCACCGGGTAGATCCAGATCTCCTCGATCCGGCCCACCGGTCCTCGCGTCGTCACCCCCGGAACGTACCGGCGCCCTTCCCGGTACGTGGCCGGACTACCCAGCGAGCACCTGCTGCGACGTCCGGTGAGGGATCGCAGCCCGGCAGCGCTCGCGGTGCCCTCCCGTGTATCCGCCCGCGCCACGCACGCCTCCACCTCGCAACCCTGCACCGTCGACACGGCCGGCGCCCGCCGTCCCCGGCAGAGAGGTTGGAGACCATGCACAGCACGACACGTTCCCGGGGGGTGCGCCGCTGGGTCGTCGGCAGCGCCGCGCTCGCGCTCGCGGCCACGATGGCGGCCTGCGGGTCCGACGACTCCGGCGGCCAGGACACCGCATCGGCCGGCAGCAGCGCGTCGGCGACCGGCGCGGACCCCGCCGAGTTCTGCGAGGCGTCCGTCGACCTGGAGGCCGCCTTCGCCATGGGGCCGGGCCCCGAGGAGGGCGCGCCGCCGGAGGAGCAGCAGGCCGCGCTCGAGGAGTTCGCCGCCGTGGTGGAGCCGCGCCTGGCCGAGGTGGAGGAGACCGCCCCGGAGGAGATCTCCGGGGACGTCACCACGGCGACGGGCATCGTCCGCGAGGGCCTGACCGGCAACGACCCCTCGGTCCTGGAAGGCCCCGAGTTCCAGGAGGCCGACGACAACATCGACGAGTACATGCTCGCCGAGTGCGGTTACGAGCAGGTCGAGGCCACCGGGGTCGACTACGAGTACGAGGGTCTGCCGGACACCGTCCCCGCCGGCGTCGTCGCGGTGACCTTCACCAACCAGGGCGAGGAACTGCACGAGATCGGCGTCGCGCGCGTGAACGACGACGTGACCATGCCCATCGAGCAGGTGCTGGCCCAGCCGGTGGAGCAGGTCTTCTCGATGGTCACCCTGACCGGGGTGACCTTCGCCGCCCCGGGTGAGTCGGAGACGACCTTCCTGCGCATGGAGCCGGGCCGGTACGGCGCCGCCTGCTTCGTCCCCCAGGGCACGACGCACGACACCGAGGGCGCCGGGCCGCCGCACTTCACGCTGGGGATGTTCGCCGAGTTCACCGCCGAGTGACGCCGGTCCTCCCGATGCCGGCGACACGACGCCAGTTCCTGGGGCTGACCGCCGCCGCGGGTCTCTCCCTCGTCACCGGCTGCTCCGGTCGCCGGCCGTCGGCCACCGGTCCCTCCTCCGCGGGGGGCCTGCGGCTGACGGCCGCGCCGGTGCGCGTCGACCTGGCCGGGCGCGCGGTGCCCACCTGGGGCTACGGCACGGTCCCCGGGCCGGAGATCCGCCTCCGGGCCGGGGAGACCCTGCGGGTGCGGCTGCACAACGAGCTGCCGGAGGACACCACCGTGCACTGGCACGGGCTGGCGCCACCGAACGGGATGGACGGCGTCCCGGGGATCACCCAGGACCCGGTGACGCCGGGCACGGGCTTCACCTACGAGTTCCGGACGCCGATCGCCGGCTCGTTCATGTACCACGCACACGTCGGCATGCAGCTCGATCGTGGGCTCTACGGCCCCCTGGTCGTCGAGCCGCGCCGCGAGGAGCTGTCCTACGACCGCGAGTACACCCTGATGCTCGACGACTGGCGCGACGGGCTGGACGACCACGCCGGGCACGGCGCGCGGGACGACGCCGGGCACGGGACGGCTGCGGCCGACCCCGACCCGGTGGACGCCGTCTCGTTCGGCGGCCGCTCGTACCCGTTGCTGCTGGTCAACGGGCGCCCACCGGAGGACCCGCCGGTGCTGGAGGCGCGGCCGGGCGACCGGGTGCGGCTGCGGGTCATGAACATCGCCGCGGACACCGGCTTCCGGTTCGCCGTCGCCGGCCACCGGCTGACCGTCACCCACGCCGACGGGATGCCGGTGGAACCCGTCGTGGTGGACGCCCTGCGGCTGGGCATGGGCGAGCGCTACGACGTCCTGGTCGACGCCGGGCAGCCCGGCGGGGTGTGGCAGGTGGGCGTGCAGTCCGAGGGACGCGGCGGCTGGGGCCGGGCCCTGCTCCGCTACGCCGGCAGCCAGGCGTCGGGCGCCCCGGCGGTCGCCGAGCGGCCGGCCGAGCTGGACGGCCGGCTGGTCTCCTACGAGGAGCTCGTGGCCCAGGAACCGCTGTCCCTGCCCGCCGGGGAGCCCGACCGCCGCTACGACCTCACCCTCTCGGGCACCCAGATCGGCGGGCAGAGCTACCCCGACGCCGACCCGCTGGTGGTGACCGAGGGCCAGTGGGTGCGGTTCACGATGCGCAACACCAGCGCGAAGTGGCACCCCATGCACCTGCACGGGCACCACTTCCAGGTGCTCACGGCGTCCGGACGCGGGCCGGTGAAGGACACCGTCGCCGTCCCGGCGCGCGGCGGCGAGGTGACCTTCGACTTCCTCGCCACCAACCCTGGGCGGTGGCTGTTCCACTGCCACAACCACCATCACATGGAGGACGGCATGCTCCGGCTGGTGGAGTACGAGCCCCGGCCGTGACGACGGTGAGTCCGGCCGTGACGACGAAGGACCAGGCAGCCGTCGTCCGGCTGACCTGGCCCTTCGCAGAAGTGGGCGATACTGGGTTCGAACCAGTGACCTCTTCGGTGTGAACGAAGCGCTCTACCACTGAGCCAATCGCCCGCGCGTCCTGCGCCGACGATTGTGCCAGAAGCTCACCGCCAGAGCGGCACCCACCCCGGCACCCAGTCGGGGACGCCCATGAGGTGCAGGGTGACGACGAGGACGCCGTAGACGAACGCCACCGTGGCGGCCCCGATGAGCAGCCGCACCCACGCCGGCTGCGTCGCCACCCAGTCGGTCCAGCGCTTGACGTGCCGCTTGGTGAACTCCAGCAGCCGCTCGGCCCAGGTGAACTCGCTGGCCAGCACGAACAGCCCGGCGAACACGATGAGCCAGCCGGGCCCGGGCAACGGGATGGCGGCCAGGCCGACGGCGACGATCAGCCCACCCACGATGCCCACGAGCACCCGGTAGGAGTGGTTCAGGGTGCGGCGCGCGGCCAGGCGGCGGCGCCACTTCGTGCCCGCCACCCGCTCCCGCAGGCTGCGCATCTCGTCGGTGTCGTAGCGGGCCCGCCGCTCGTCGGACGTCTCGCGCTGGGGGTGCCCCGGCGGAGCCGCTGTCCCGTGCTCGCTCAGCTGGTCACCTGCCCGGTCGCCACGACCTCCGTCGGTTGCGACGGAGCCTCCCGACCGGGCTCGATGCTGACTCCGTACTGCGGGAACTCGTCGAGGCCGGTCAGTCCGGAGCCTACGGTCTGCAAAGCCATCTGTGACCGGTCCACGTCGAACAGGCCGAGCGGGACGGGGGCGCCCTCGCCGAGACCCCAGACCACGTACGTCGAGTTCGCGACGTCGTTGGGCGCCAGGCCCTGCGTGATCACCTGCAGCTCGTCGTCCCGGGCGACGACGGTGGCGACCGGACGGTCGTCGTCCCCGAGCGGCGCGACGGTGGCCTCGCCGGGCACGAGCAGGGCGTCGACGACGTCCTGCTGCCCGGCGACGGCGGCCGCCAGCTCCGCGCGCTCCGACCGCAGGCCGATGTTCCAGAAGCCCAGGCCGAGGACCGCCGCCACGGCCGCGGCGACCAGGGCGAGCGGCAGGACGCGCCGGCGGACCGGCCGTGGCGCCGGGACGGCGCTGACGGTGGCCGCTGCCGGCGCAGGGGCGGGGACGGGTGCAGGGACGGCGGGCCGGTGGACCTGCTCGGTGGCCTCCACCGCGGCGCGCAGCCGGGACCGCAGGGCCTCGGAGGGCTCGGCCGGCGGCAGGTCGGTGGCGAGGGCGCCCATGACCTCGGTCGTCTGCGCGACGGTCTCGGCGCACCGGGCGCACCCGGGCAGGTGCCGCGCGAACTCCGCCTCGTCCTCGGGCTCCAGTGCGTGCAGCGCCCAGCCCACGGCCAGCTCGTCGTGGTGCTGGTGGTCGGCGGTCATCGCTGGGACTCCTCGGTGGAAGGCACGCTGTCCAGGGAGCCACTGCCGGTGACGCCGCCGAGCTCCTGCTTGAGCCTGCGCATCCCGGAGAGCATGCGGGTCTTGACGGTGCCGAGCGGGGTGCCGGTGAGCGCGGCGACCTCCCGCTGCGTGTAGCCGCCGTAGTAGGCGAGGGTCAGCGCCTCGCGCTGGGGCTGGGAGAGGGCGCCCATCGCGGTCCGCACCTGCTCGCCGACCAGCCTCGTCCAGGCGTCGTCCTCGACGTCACGCGTGGCCGTCGGGGCGTCCAGCACCAGCTCGTCCTCGGCCTGCGTCTGCCGCCGGCGCTGGGACTCCTCGCGCCGCACCGCGTCGACGGCCTTGTGATGGACGACGGTCAGCAACCACGAGGACAGGCTCCCCCGGCCCCGGTCGAACGACGCCGGATCACGCCACACGCTCAGGAACACCTCCTGCAGCACGTCCTCGGCCAGGGCGTCGTCGGCGAGGATCCGGCGCGCGAGGGCGTACGCCGGCCGCCGGAACCGTTCGTAGAGCTCGTCGACGGCGCCCCGGTCCCCCGCACGGATCCGGCGCATGACGTCGGCGTCCCTGGCGGCGTCGTCCGCACGCCGCGGGGGTTGGGTCACGAGTCCCATGGTCACACGCCTCATTCGTTCACTCCCGCCTCAGCGGTTCACTCCTGCGTGTCCCGACGGTTCACCCGCGCCCGCGAGGGGCATTGCAGGGAGCGGCAGCGGGTGTCCGCTGCCCTGCCCGTGTGACGGGCGTGACGGATGTGAAGGAAGTGCAATGCCACGTCACTTCGAGAACCGACGGTCGTTGACCTGACATGCGCAGCGGTTGGACTCCCGGGCACTCGTCCCCCATCACGCTCCAGCTGGTCGGCCCGCAGTCGTGGACCGAGGTTCCGGCGATGCTGTGCTACGACGCGGCAGACCCCTTCGCCGTCCGGATCGCCTTCGGTGACGTCGGTGACGGCAACGGCGTCGTCGACCTGGAGGAGGGCGGTATCGCCTGGCTGCTGAGCCGGGAGCTGCTGCAGGCAGGGCTGGAGCGGCCGGCAGGCGACGGCGACGTGCGCCTGTGGCCGGCGCACGCCGCGACCGACGTCCTCTTCCTGCACCTGCGCGCACCGTCGGGCGAGGCGCTGTTCGAGTTGTCCCGGGCCACGGTGGCCGCCTTCCTGCGGCAGACCGAGGCCCTCGTGCCCTCGGGCGCGGAGAGCGAACTGCTCGACCTCGACGACGAGCTGCTCGTCCTGCTGTCCAACGGTGGGGCGGACCCTTCAGGCCGCTGAGCTGCGGTTTCGGTCCCCGCGCTGCTCTCCGGAGCGGTGCGGGGACCCCCCTGCTTGGAGGGCTCAGGGGCGTCGGTTAAAGTTCTCCACGCAACGCGGACGTGGCTCAGTGGTAGAGCATCACCTTGCCAAGGTGAGGGTCGCGGGTTCGAATCCCGTCGTCCGCTCGGAACCTCGGGCGCTGGTCGAGAGACCGGCGCCCGTGTGCGGTGGAGTGGCCGAGAGGCGAGGCAACGGCCTGCAAAGCCGTTTACACGGGTTCAAATCCCGTCTCCACCTCGTCTCCTCCGCGGAGCACGAGCGTGGAGGAGGGTCCGGCCGCCAGGCCGGGACGGGCGATTGGCGCAGCGGTAGCGCGCTTCCCTGACACGGAAGAGGTCACTGGTTCGATCCCAGTATCGCCCACCAGCAGAGCCCCAGGTCGTCGACCTGGGGCTCTCGTGGTCTCCGGGGCCCCAGCCGTTCGCGGTCGGGCCTCAGCGCTTGCGGTCGGGCCTCAGCGCTTGCGGTCGGGCCTCAGCGCTTGCGGTCGCGGTGGCGACGCCAGTGCAGCGCGAGCATGACCTGCAGCGCGGCCAGAGCGGCGAGCAGCCCCTGCGCCGCCGGCTCCGCATCGGCGTTCAGCAGGAATCCGCAGGCGGCGCCCACGGTGATGAGCACGAGGGCGACCCACGTCGCCGACCGCCCGCGGCGCACCTCAGGCGCCTCGTGCACCGACGGGCGGCTCATCCGGTGGCCGGGGCGACGCGCTCGAGCCAGAACCGGTCGACCTGCTCGGCGAGCCGCTCCTGCGTCCCGCTGTTGTCCAGGACGACGTCGGCGACCGCACGGCGCTGCTCGTCGGTCGCCTGCGCGGCCATCCGCGCCCGGGCGTCCTCGGCGATGAGGCCGCGCTGGACGAGCCGGGCGACCCGGGTGGACTCGTCGGCCCGCACGACGAGGACGAGGTCGTAGGAGGACGCCTGACCGGTCTCCACCAGCAACGGCACGTCGTGCACCACGACGGCGTCGGGCGGGGCGGCGCCGTCGAGCTCGCTCGCCCGCGCACGGACCAGCGGGTGCACGATGCCGTCGAGCTGCCGCCGGGCGTCCGGATCGGCGAAGACGAGGGCGGCGAGTGCGGCGCGGTCCAGGGAGCCGTCCGCGGCGAGGACGCCGGCACCGAAGGCGTCCACGACCGCAACCAGGCCCGGTGTGCCGGGCTGGAGGACCTCGCGGGCGATCCGGTCGGCGTCCACGATGACCGCGCCGCGGGCGGCCAGCAGGGCCGAGACGGTGCTCTTGCCCGATCCGATCCCGCCGGTCAGCCCGATGCGCAGCACGTCCGGACAGTAGTGGGCGCCGTCGGGGCCGCCGGCCGGGTCGAGGTCACGGCCGGATAACACCGTCCGTCCCGCCCGGCGCGTCGCACCAGTCACACGCGTCACACGCATAACGTCCGCCCCGGCGATCTTCCCCCGCCGAGAGAGGCAGGACCCCGACATGTCCCGTACCACCGCTGACGCTTCCCCCTCGACGCGCGCTGCCCGCCGTGGCGCCGGCCGTCACCGGCCGGGCTCGGCCACCGGGGTCCGCTGCGCCGACATCCCCGCCGTCCGCGAGCGGATGCAGTTCCAGCGTCCGGCGCCCGCGCGCCGCAGCACCTTCCTCCAGTGGCTGTTCCAGGCGCCGCCCGCAGGCCGCCACACCTGGAGCTTCCTCGCCGGCTCCGGTGGCCGGCCCCGCACCGCGTTCGCGATCATCCTCAGCCTGTAGCCGCCACGTCGGCACGGCTGAACGCCAGAGGCCCAGAACCGATCCGGTTCTGGGCCTCTGACGTTCACGCGCTAGTGCTCACTCACCGCCGGCGAGCTTGGCCCGCAGCGCGGCCAGGGCCTCGTCGCTGGCCAGGGTGCCGCCGCCGGTGGCCGGGGCGTCCGGGCCAGCGGCGTCGTCGCTGCTGTAGCTGCCGCCGGCCGCAGCCTCGGCGTCGGCCTCGCGGGCCGCCGCGATCTGCTTGCGGTGCGCCTCGAAGCGGGTCTGGGCCTCGGCGTACTGCCGCTCCCACTCCTCGCGCTGCGTGTCGAAGCCCTCGCGCCACTCGCCGGTGTCGGAGTCGAAGCCCTCGGGGTAGAGGTAGTTGCCCTCGGCGTCGTAGGACGCGGCCATGCCGTAGGCGGCCGGGTCGAACTGCTCCTCGCCACCGACGACGCCCTCGTTGGCCTGCTTGAGGGACAGCGAGATGCGACGACGGTCCAGGTCGATGTCGATGACCTTGACCAGGATCTCGTCGCCGACCTGCACGACCTGCTCGGGGATCTCGACGTGGCGCTCGGCCAGCTCCGAGATGTGCACCAGGCCCTCGATGCCCTCGTCGACGCGCACGAACGCACCGAACGGGACGAGCTTGGTGACCTTGCCGGGGACGACCTGCCCGATCTGGTGGGTCCGGGCGAACTGACGCCACGGGTCCTCCTGCGTCGCCTTCAGCGACAGCGAGACCCGCTCGCGGTCCAGGTCGACGTCGAGGACCTCGACGGTGACCTCGGAGCCGACCTCGACGACCTCGGACGGGTGGTCGATGTGCTTCCAGGACAGCTCGGAGACGTGCACCAGGCCGTCGACGCCGCCCAGGTCCACGAACGCACCGAAGTTGACGATCGAGGAGACGACACCGGTGCGGACCTGGCCCTTGGCCAGCTTGTTGAGGAACTCGCTGCGGACCTCGGACTGGGTCTGCTCCAGCCACTGGCGACGGGAGAGGACGACGTTGTTGCGGTTCTTGTCGAGCTCGATGATCTTCGCCTC
>CADCTN010000195.1 GCA_902805535.1 uncultured Blastococcus sp.
GGGCTCGCCGACGACCTCGCGGCCCGCCTGCCCGACGTGGTCGTCCGCTACCGCAGGTTGCGGCCGCTCGAGCCAGGGCCGCCGGCAGAAGTCGTGCGTCGGGCGCTGGACCTGCCCGACGCCGGACTGGTGGCCGCCGTCGCCCGGCCGCCGCTGGAGCTGCGCGAGGGGCGGGTGGTCGACGGAACGGCCGCCCTGCCGGCAGAGGTCCAGCGGGCGGTCGATGCGATCCGGGCCCGGCTGGCCGAGGACCCGTTCGCCGCGCCCGAGGCCCCGGACCTGGTCGCGGCCGGACTGGGCGCGCGGGAGCTGGCCGCCGCGGTGCGCAGCGGCCAGCTGGTGCGCATCGCCGAGGGGGTCTACCTGGCACCGGGCATCGCGGAGGAGGCGCGCTCGCGGCTGACCGGAGTCGAGCAGCCGTTCACGCTGAGCCGGGCCCGGCAGGCATGGGGCACGAGCCGTCGGGTCGCGGTCCCCCTGGTCGAATGGCTCGACGCCCGGGGCGTCACCGTCCGGCTGCCGGACGACACCCGCCGCCTGGCGTAGTCCCAGCCCGGCGGAGTTCCGGCACGCAGGCGATCGACCGGCGAGCTACTCCCCGGTCGGGACCCAGCGGGCGGGGCGCTTCTCGCGGAAGGCGGCGATGCCCTCCTGTCCCTCCTCGCCGGCGAAGAACCGGGCCGACAGGTCGAGGAGGTCGTCGAAGGCCAGTGCTCCCTGCCGGGCGCGCAGCAGCCGCTTGGTCTCCGCCAGCGCCGTGGGCGACCCCGCGGTCAGGTGCGCCAGCTGCGCTCGCAGCTCGCCGTCCACGTCGGCGTCGGGCACGGTGACGTCGACCAGCCCGCCGGCCGCGGCCACCGACGCGTCGAAGACCTGGCCCGACAGCATCAGCCGGTGGGCCACGTGCGGCACCATCCGCGGCAGGACGACGGCGGAGATCACCGCCGGGACGAGCCCCAGCCGGACCTCGGAGAACGCGAACGTCGCGGCGGCGCCCGCCAGCACGACGTCGCACGCGGCGGCCAGGCCCACCCCGCCGGCCCTGGCCGGGCCGCGCACCACGGCGACCACCGGCTTGGGCGCGGACCAGACGAGCTCCAGGAGCTCGGGGAACTCCCGGACGCCCTGGTCGTCGGAGCTGCCGCCCGCCGCCTCGGAGAGGTCCATGCCGGAGCAGAAGACGCGGCCGGTGTGGTCGAGCACGACCACCCGCACGGCGTCGTCGGCCAGCGCTTCGGTCAGCGCCGAGCGCAGCTGCGCCCGCATCGCGCGGGAGAGGGCGTTGCGGTTGGCCGGGGAGTCCAGGGTCAGCGTCGCGACCCCGTTCGCCACCTCGGCCTGCACCAATCCATCGGAGGTCACACCCGCATCCTGCCGGTCCGCTGCGCGGGCGCGGCACACTGGGAGCAGATGAACACCGTCCTGCCGCTGCTGCCGGCCCCCGGCCTGCCGGCCGGGTCGCCCGGACCCGACGCCTTGCCCGGCAGCGCCCGCGAGCACCTGGCCACCACGCCGTTCGGCCTCTACGTCCACGTGCCGTTCTGCGCGACCCGCTGCGGCTACTGCGACTTCAACACCTACACCTCCGAGGAGCTCGGCCCCGGCGCCAACCGCGCCGAGTACGCCGGGACGGCGATCGCCGAGCTGCGCCGCGCGGCCCGGACGCTGGGCCCCGACCTGCCGACCGTGTCCACCGTCTTCGTCGGCGGCGGCACCCCCACCCTCCTCCCGGCGGGCGACCTCGCCGCCGTGCTCGGCGAGGTCCACCGGCTCTTCCCGGTCGCCGACGACGTCGAGGTCACCACCGAGGCCAACCCCGAGACGGTCGACCGCGGCTACCTCGCCCAGCTCCGGGAGGCCGGCTTCACCCGCGTCAGCCTCGGCATGCAGTCCGCGGCCGAGCACGTGCTCGCCGTCCTCGACCGCCGGCACACCCCCGGCCGGGCGCTCGAGGCGGCGCACGAGGCACGCGCCGCCGGCTTCGAGCACGTCAACCTCGACCTGATCTACGGCACGCCGGGGGAGACCGACGCCGACTGGGCGGCCTCCCTCGACGCGGTGCTCACCGGCCCGGTCGACCACGTGAGCGCCTACGCCCTCATCGTCGAGGAGGGCACCCGCCTGGCCCGCCGGATCAGGAACGGCGAGCTGCCCATGCCCGACGACGACGTCCTGGCCGACCGGTACGAGCAGGCCGACGCGACCCTCCGGGGCGCGGGCTTCGACTGGTACGAGGTGTCGAACTGGGCGACGTCGGACGCCGCCCGCTGCCGGCACAACGAGCTCTACTGGGCCAACGCCAACTGGTGGGGCGTCGGTCCGGGCGCGCACAGCCACGTCGGCGGGCTGCGGTGGTGGAACGTCAAGCACCCGGCCGCCTACGCCGACCGGCTGACCGCCGGGCTGAGCCCCGCCCAGGACGCCGAGCTGCTGGACGACGCCGACCGCGCGCTGGAGACGGTGATGCTGGGTCTGCGCCTGCGCGAAGGCCTGGCGCTGGGGCTGCTGTCCGACGGTGGACGCGCCCGCGCCGCGGACTCGGTCGCGCGCGGACTGCTCGACCCGGCGGCCCACGACGAGGGCCGCGCCGTCCTCACCGACCGCGGGCGGCTGCTCGCCGACGCGATCGTCCGCGACCTGACCGACTAGCGCTTCGGCCGGGGCCGGCCCGACGGTGGGCGCTGATGCGCAACTCCCGGCCCGAGAGCTGCGGATCAGCGCCCGCTGATCCGTGAGAGCCGGGCGGTGGCCTTCCGCCGGGTCCCGCCGGGGGGCATGCTCCGCCGGCATGGGACGGTTCGCGATCCGCCGGCGGATCCAGTCGCTCGACCCCGCCTCCGACTTCGCCGAGATCTACCGGCTCATGGGCACCCATGAGTTCCCGTGGGACCTGAACCAGGCGCTCAGCTTCGCGCTGTTCCGCACCTACGCCGTACCGAGCATCGGCGGCCTGCTCGCGCGCACCGGTGAGTTCACCCGGCGGACGCAGCAGCGCTACGACGACACGGTGCTGATCCTGGACGCCGTCCTCGAGCACGGGCCGGCGTCGGACCAGGGCCGCGCGGCGATCCGGCGGATGAACCAGATGCACCGCTCCTACGACATCACCAACGACGACCTCCGGTACGTGCTGGCCACCTTCGTCGTCCTGCCGATCCGCTGGATCGACGCCTACGGCTGGCGAGGCCTCACCGAGACCGAGCGCATCGCCAGCGCCGAGTACTACCGCGACCTCGGCCGGCGGATGGGCATTCGCGACATCCCGCCGACGTGGCAGGCATTCGCCCGCCTGCTGGACGCCTACGAACGCGCCCACTTCGCGTTCGACGCCGGTGCCCGCGCCGTCGCGGACTCCACGCTCGCCCTGCTGGCGACGTTCCCGCCGAACGACCGGTTGCCCGCTGCGCTGGTGCGGCGCATCTCGCTCGCCGTGATGGACGCCCCGCTGCTCGACGCCTTCGGGTTCGCCCACCCGCACCCGGCGATCCGCGGGCTGGTGCGCGGGGGCCTCCGGGCGCGAGGAATGGTGGTCGGTCTCCTCCCGCCGCGGGGCACCCCGTACTTCGCCCGGCAGCTGCCCCAGATCCGGAGCTATCCCGACGGGTACGACGTGTCCGCGCTCGGCACGTTCCCCGGCGGCTGCCCCTTTCCGCACCCCCGCGGAGAAACGGCACCGCGCTCACCCGAAAAGGCGGGGTAGCAGCGCCCGTTCTGGGCTATGGTGCCCGTCCCGGCAACGGCGCCGGGCCGTGCAGGGGGTGATCGGCGTGGACGCGTACGCGTTCGGAGATGCCGGCTCCCTGCGTGCCGGCGCCGTCCCCGCCCCCTCCGGCGGGATGCTGCTCGCCCTGGCGATGAACCGGCGAGCGCGGGGCCTGCGAGGACTCGACGTCCTCCGCCGCAGTCAGGACCGAGCCCCGCCGCAGTTCTCCTGACTCGCAACCGCCCGTCCTGGCGCGCCACCACCCGGTGACCGCGTCTTCCTGCGTTGCCGAAGGAGTTCCGCATGTCCTCCAGCCTCGACACCGCCACCACCCCCGACCGGTTCCGCGCCCTGCTCGACGAGCACCGCGGCGACTGCCTCCGCCAGCGGGAGGCCGCCCTGGCCGAGTGCGCCCAGTCCGTGCCCGACCCGGTGGCGCAGCGTCGCAGCGCCGACCTGCTCGTCACCATCGAGGAGATCGACCGCGCCCTCGCCCGCCTCGACGCCGGCACCTACGGGCGGTGCACGGGATGCCAGGCCGAGATCCCGGAGGAGCGCCTGGAGCTGCGCCCGTTCGCCGGCACCTGCGTGAGCTGCACCGCCGCCCGCTGAGGCGTCGCCGACGGCGTCTGACGGATGTCAGGCGCCATCGGCGACGTTCCGCACTACCTCCCGGAGGGCCACTCCGCGACGCTTGCCGCGTGACCCCACCACGGACCGGCTGAGCGCGGCTACGGTCCCCGGCATGGACGTGCGGAGCCGCTTCCACCAGCTGGCCTGGGCCCTGCCCTGGCTGCTGTTCCAGCTCTTCCCGATCGCCGACCTGGTGACCGAGCCCCGGAGCCTGGGTGTCCGCTTCCTGGCCGGCCTGGCGCTGGCGGTGTTCACCGGCGCCTACCTCATGGTGTTCGGCCGCGCGTTCGCGCCGGGCAGCGCCCCGGCCTACCGCCACCTGGCCCTGGTGGCCGTGCTCGGGATCGGGCTGGCCGTCACGCTCGGCACGGCATGGGCCGGGCTGATGATCTACCTGTCCGCCGCGGTCGCGGTGACGCTGCCCGAGCGGTGGGTCTGGCCGGCGGTGCTGGGGGCGACGGTGGTGTGCGCGGCCGTCGTCGAGGCCGACGACCTGCTCCGCGACGTCTTCATCCTCCCGGTGATGTGCGTCCTCACCGCCTTCGGCCTGCGGGGGACGCGCTACCTCGTGTCCGTCAACGGGGAGCTGATGGCGGCGCGCGAGGAGCTGGCCCGCAGCGCCGTCGCCGAGGAGCGGCTGCGCTTCGCCCGCGACCTGCACGACCTGCTCGGCCACAGCCTGTCGCTCATCGCGCTCAAGAGCGAGCTCGCCGGGCGGCTGGCCGAGCGCGACCCGGCACGGGCACGCCAGGAGATGGCCGACGTCGAGACGGCGGCCCGCCGGGCCCTGGCCGAGGTGCGCGACGCCGTGAGCGGTTACCGGCAGGTCAGCCTGGACCAGGCGCTCGCCGAGGCGCGCTCCGCGCTGTCCGCGGCCGGAATCAGCCTGCGGCCGCCGGCGCCGGGGGAGCCGCTGCCGGCGACGGTGGACGCCGTGCTGGGCTGGGTGATCCGTGAGGCGACCACCAACGTGCTGCGGCACAGCCGGGCCCGGTCGATGGCCGTGGACCTCATCGCCACGGGCGACGGCGCGACGCTGACGGTGACCGACGACGGCCGCGGCGGGAACGCACCGCGCGGGACGGGGCTGGCCGGCCTGGCCGAGCGGGTCGAGGCGGTCGGCGGCCGCCTGGGGACCGGGCCGGCCCCGGGCGGCGGGTTCCGCCTCGTCGCCGTCGTCCCGGCGCAGGTGCCGGCCGACCCGGCGGTGGCCCGGTGATCCGGGTGCTCATCGCCGAGGACCAGTCGCTCGTGCGTGGTGCTCTGCGCGCCCTGCTGGAACTGGAGGAGGACCTGGAGGTCGTCGCCGAGGTCGGGCGCGGCGACGCCGTCGTCCCCGCCGCCCGGGAACACCGCCCCGACGTCGCCCTGCTCGACATCGAGATGCCCGGTGGCGACGGCATCGAGGCCGCTCGCGAGCTGGCCGCGGCCGTACCCGGCTGCCGAGCGGTCATCCTGACGACGTTCGGGCGGCCGGGTTTCCTGCGGCGGGCCATGGAGGTCGGTGCCGCCGGCTTCCTGGTGAAGGACGCACCGGTGGCCGAGCTGGCCCGCGGGATCCGCGCGGTGATGGCGGGGGAGCGGGTGATCGACCGCGACCTCGCCGCCGCCGCGCTCGCCGTCGGGGCCACGCCTCTGTCGGCGCGCGAGGCCGACGTGCTGCGCGCGGCCGCCGACGGGGCCACCGTCGCCGACATCGCCGGGCGGCTGTTCCTGTCCGAGGGGACGGTGCGCAACTACCTGTCGTCGGCCATCGGGAAGACCGGAGCGCGCACCCGCGTGGAGGCGGCCCGGGTGGCCGCCGGCAAGGGCTGGCTCTAGCGACCCTCGACCGGCGTCACCCGTCGGTGGGGCTAGACGCGACGGAGGTCGGGCACCGGCGGCTGGACGGGGATCGCGGCGGTCGCGGGGCCGGACGGCGCCTGGACCGGGGTCAGCGCATCGAGGTCGAGCACCCGCACGTGGATGACGTTGCGCTGCTGCAGCGCCGCGCGCAGGGCGCGGTGCACGCCGTCCTCCAGGTACAGCTCGCCGTGCCACTGCACCGCGTGCGGGAAGAGGTCCCCGTAGAAGGTCGAGTCGTCGGCGAGCAGGGCGTCGAGCGCCAGTTCCTTCTTCGTCGTCGTCAGCGTGTCCATCCGCACCTGACGGGGCGGGATCATCGCCCAGTCCCGGGTGGACAGACCGTGGTCGGGATAGGGGCGGCCGTCACGGACCGCTTTGAAGATCAGGGCACCGACCTCCGTTCTCCGCCCCGGACGGGGCGCCGAGGAACCCACCCTAGCGGCCGGGACCGGGCGGTACCGCAGCCCCGCACGGCACCCGCCGGCGGCCGGCTGCGACCCCGCGAGCGGGGGAGGAGGACGGTCTCCTTCGCGTATGCTGGCCTGGCACTCTGGCTGTGCGAGTGCCAGTCCCGGACACGGGACACCCGGCGCGGCACGGCAGGTCGACCGGTACGGGGAGGTGTCACCGTGGCGCACGACGAACGCCGCCTGGAGGTGCTCCGGGCCATCGTCCAGGACTACGTCTCCACGAACGATCCCGTCGGGAGCAAGGCCCTCTCCGAACGGCACGACCTCGGGGTCTCCCCGGCGACCATCCGCAACGACATGGCGGTGCTCGAGGAGCAGGGCTACATCGCCCAGCCGCACACCAGCGCCGGCCGGGTGCCCACCGACAAGGGCTACCGGCTGTTCGTCGACCGGCTGTCGGCCGTCAAGCCGCTGTCGGTCGCCGAGCGGCGGGCGATCGAGCGCTTCCTCGACGGCGCCGTCGACCTGCACGACGTCCTCAGCCGGAGCGTGCGGCTGCTGGCCCAGCTCACCCGTCAGGTCGCGGTGGTGCAGTACCCGACGCTGTCCCGCAGCGCGGTGCGACACCTCGAGGTCGTCCAGCTGGCCGCCGCGCGCCTGATGCTGGTGCTCATCACCGACACCGGGCGGGTGGAGCAGCGGGTCGTCGACACCCCCGTCGACGTCGACGCCACCGCTGTCGCCGAGCTGCGCACCGTGCTCAACTGCGCGTTCGTCGGTGTGCGGCTCGTGGACGCCGGCGACAAGGTGCCCGATCTCCTCGAGACCGCGCCCCCGCAGCTGCGGGGCCTGGTGGCCACGGTCAGCGCCACCCTGATGGAGACCCTCGTCGAGCCCAGCGAGGACCGGCTGGTCATCGGCGGGACGGCCAACCTCGCGCGGGGCAGCGCGCTGGACTTCCCGGGCTCCCTGCGGCCGCTGCTGGAGGCCCTGGAAGAACAAGTGGTGGTCCTGCGGTTGATGAGTCAGGTGGACGCGAGCACGGTGCTGGTGCGCATCGGTGAGGAGAACGCCCACGAGGCGCTCACCGGGGCATCCTTCGTCTCCGTCGGATACGGCTCCGACGACCGGGCCCTGGGCGGGCTCGGCGTGGTCGGGCCCACCCGCATGGACTATCCGATGAACATGGCCGCGGTTCGCGCCGTGGCCCGCTACGTCGGCCACCTGCTGGCCGAGAGCTGAGGCTGAACTACTCGATGGCGACCGACTACTTCGGCGTGCTGGGCGTGCCCCGCGACGCCAGTGACAACGACCTCAAGCGCGCCTACCGCAAGCTGGCGCGCGACCTGCACCCCGACGTCAACCCCGACCCCGGGGCCAAGGAGCGCTTCCAGGAGGTCACCCGCGCCTACGAGGCGCTGACCGACCCGGAGAAGCGCCGCATCGTCGATCTCGGCGGCGACCCGTTCGACCCCAGCGGTGGCGGCGGGGCCAGCGGCTTCGGCGGGGCCGGCTTCGGCGGCCTGGGCGACATCATGGACGCCTTCTTCGGGGGCGCCGCGACCCGCGGGCCGCGCAGCCGCGTCCGGGCCGGGCGCGACGCGCTGATCCCGGTGGAGCTCGACCTGCACGAGACGGTGTTCGGCACCACCAAGGACATCACCGTCGACACCGCCGTCCTCTGCACCGTCTGCACGGGCGCGGGCACCGCGCCCGGGACGCACCCCACGACCTGCATCACCTGCTCCGGGCGGGGCGAGGTGCAGAGCGTCCAGCGCGGCTTCCTCGGCCAGGTCGTCACCAGCCGGGTCTGCCCCACCTGCGCCGGGACCGGCGAGGTCATCCCCGAGCCGTGCCGCGAGTGCGGTGGCGACGGGCGGGTGCGCTCCCGGCGCACGCTGCAGGTCAAGGTGCCCGCGGGAGTCGAGGACGGCATGCGCATCCGGCTCACCGGCCAGGGCGAGGTCGGCCCCGGCGGCGGTCCGGCCGGTGACCTCTACGTGGAGATCCGCGAGCGGCCGCACGAGGTCTTCACCCGCGACGGCGAGGACCTGCACTGCCGGGTCACGCTGCCCATGACGTCGGCCGCCCTCGGGACGACGCTGAACCTCACGACCCTCGACGGCGACGAGGACCTCGACATCAAGCCCGGGACACAGTCCGGCAGCGTCCTCACGCTGCGGGCGCACGGCGCGCCCCGTCTGCGTGGCACGGGCCGGGGCAACCTGATGATCCACGTCGAGGTGGCGACCCCGAACCGGTTGGACGCGGAGCAGGAGAAGCTGCTGCGCGAGCTCGCCGCACTGCGCGGGGAGGACCAGGCCGACTCCCACCGCGAGGCGCAGGGCGGGCTGTTCTCGCGGGTGCGCGACGCCTTCAACGGGCGCTGACGTGACCGGGCCCCACGTGGGCGTCCCCGAGCTCGACGGCGCCCCGCTGTTCCTGCTGGGCACGCTGCCCGAGGGCGACCAGCTGCTGGTCGACGGGGCCGAGGGGCGGCACGCCGTCGAGGTCCTGCGGCTGGCGCCGGGGGAGCGGGTGCGGATCGGCGACGGTCAGGGGACGGTCGCCGAGGGCGACGTGCTCTCCGCCGGCGCCGACGGCCTCCGGGTCGCCGTCACGGCGCGCTTCGAGGTGCCCGAGCCCACCCCGGTGTTCGTGCTCGTCCAGGCGCTGCCGAAGGGTGACCGCGGTCCGCTCGCCGTCGAGCTCGCCACCGAGCTGGGCGTCGACCGGATCGTGCCGTGGACGGCGGCCCGTTGCGTGACCCGCTGGCGCGAGGACCGCACGGCCAAGGGCGTCGCCAAGTGGCGCTCGACGGCCCACGCGGCGGCCAAGCAGTCCCGGCGCCCGCGGGTGCCCGAGGTGACCGATCCGATGACCACCCGGGACGTGTGCGGGATGCTCGCCGACGTCGACCTCGCCGTCGTGCTGCACGAGCAGGCCCGTCGTCCGCTGTCCGGTCTGCAGATCCCGCGCTCGGGCACGATCGCCGTCATCGTCGGCCCCGAGGGCGGGCTCACCGACGGCGAGGTGGTGGCGTTCCGCGCCTCCGGGGCCGAGGCCGTCCGCCTGGGTCCGGAGGTGCTGCGCACCTCCACCGCCGGCGCGGCCACGCTCGCCGCGTTGAGCATGCGGACCCGTTGGGCCTGAGTGTGAGTGCGCTCAGGCCCCCTTCCCGGCTGGAGAAGGGGGCCTGAGCGCATTCCGTTCGGGCTAGCAGCAGCGCGAGATCGGGTTCTTCTCCGCCGCGTCGGTGCGCTCCCGCTCGAACTGGTAGCGGCTCATCGGCGTGTGCCCGTGCTCGGCGCAGTGGGCCAGGTAGTCGTCCCAGCGGGCCTCGCCGGTGAACTCCTTGAGGTACCAGCGCACCCCCCGCCAGGCACGGGCCACCGCCGCGGTCACTTCTCCTCCGCCTCGCTGCGGCCGGACCCGGCGCCGACGAGGCGCTCGTGCTCGGCGATCGCCCGCTTCTCCTGCGCCGTCGGGAAGAGCCCGGCCGGCTCGACGAGCTTCGACGGCACGGCCGGCTCCTCCGTGGTCGGCAGCCCGTTCGCGCGGATCGCCTTCGCGATGATCACGGCGGCGTGCGCGGCCACCACCAGCGTCAGCAGCGCGAAGACGGACTGGAGGATGCCGTTGAGCGTGGAGTTGAAGATGATCTGGTCCATCTGGCCCTGGTCCTGGGCGGGCGCCAGGACCTCCCCGGCCTCCTGCGCGTCGGAGTACAGGCCGGCCTGGGTGAAGTAGCCGACCCGCGGGTCACCGGAGAAGACCTTCTGCCAGCTCGCCGTCATGGTGACGGTGAGGTCCCACGCCAGCGGGATGCCGGTCACCCAGGCGTAGCGCAGCTTCCCGTGCTTGACCAGCAGCACCGTGACCAGCGTCAGCGCGATGGCCGCGAGCAGCTGGTTGGCGATGCCGAACAGCGGGAAGAGCTGGTTGACCCCGCCCAGCGGGTCGGTGACGCCGATGTAGAGCACCGAGCCCCACAGCCCGACGACGACGGCGCTGGCGATGATGTTGCCCGGCCGCCACGACAGGTCGCCGAAGCGCTTCCAGACGTTGCCGATCGTGTCCTGCAGCATGAACCGGCCGACGCGGGTGCCGGCGTCGACGGCGGTGAGGATGAACAGCGCCTCGAACATGATCGCGAAGTGGTACCAGAACGCCTGCAGGCCGCCGCCGAAGGCGCTGTTGAAGATCTGGCTGATGCCCAGCGCCAGGGTCGGCGCGCCGCCGGTGCGGGAGACGAGCGACTCCTCCTCGATCGCCTGGGCGGCGCTGGCGATCTGCGCCGCCTCGGTCTGGAACCCGAGGCCCTGGACGAACGCCGCCGCCGACTCGGGGGTGCCGCCGGTGGCCCCGGCCGGGGAGTTGATGGCGAAGTACAGCCCCTGGTCGATCACCGAGGCGGCGATGAGGGCGCTGATCGCGACGAAGCTCTCCATGAGCATCCCGCCGTAGCCGATCAGCCGCACCTGGCTCTCCTTGGCGATCATCTTCGGCGTGGTGCCGGAGGCGATGAGCGCGTGGAAGCCCGAGAGGGCGCCGCAGGCGATGGTGATGAAGACGAAGGGGAACAGGGACCCGGCGAACACCGGGCCGTTCCCCTCGCGGGCGAAGTCGGTGACGGCCTGGTTGGCCAGCACCGGGCGGGCGATGAGCAGCGCCAGCGCGAGCAGGACGATGACGCCGATCTTCATGAACGTCGAGAGGTAGTCGCGCGGGGTCAGCAGCACCCACACCGGCAGCACCGAGGCGATGAAGCCGTAGACGACCAGGGCGACCACGAGGGTCTCGCGGCTCAGGGTGAGCGTCTCGGCCAGCGGGCTGGCGTCGATCAGCCCGCCGCCGACGATGGCCAGCAGGAGCAGGACGACGCCGATGGCCGTGGCCTCCAGCACCCGGCCCGGGCGGATCACGCGCAGGTACACGCCCATGAACAGCGCGATCGGGATGGTCAGCGCGATGGAGAACACGCCCCACGGCGACTCGGCGAGGGCGTTGACGACGATCAGCGCCAGCACCGCCAGGATGATGATCATGATGGCGAACACGGCGATGAGCGCCGCGACCCCGCCGACCACGCCGATCTCCTCGCGCACCATCTGCCCGAGGCTCTTGCCGTTGCGGCGCATCGAGAAGAACAGCACCACCATGTCCTGCACGGCACCGGCGAAGATCACGCCGACGACGATCCAGATCGTGCCGGGCAGGTAGCCCATCTGCGCCGCGAGCACCGGGCCGACCAGCGGGCCGGCGCCGGCGATGGCGGCGAAGTGGTGGCCGAAGAGCACCCGCCGGTCGGTGACCTCGTAGTCGACGCCGTTCTCGAGGCGCTCTGCCGGGGTGGCCCGGGTGTCGTCGACGCGCAGCACCCGGTAGGCGATGAACCGGGCGTAGAAGCGGTAGGCGATGGCGTAGGAGGCCAGCGCGGCGAAGAGCATCCACAGCGCCGAGACCTCCTCGCCGCGCGAGAGCGCGAGGATCGTCCACGCCGCGGCGCCGAGCACCGCGACGGCCACCCAGACCAGGGCCTGCACCGGCCCCGACCGACGGCGGTCGGGCCGCGGGGCGGGGGCGGCGCCCCCGGGGGGCGTGGTGGTCGCGGTGCTCATGCGGGGTGGTCCGTCGACTGCGGCACGGCCGGGCTCCTCGTGGTCTCCGGGCGCGTCGGTGCGCCCGTCGAGCGGCCAGTGTGGCACCGGGCGGCGACAGCGTGAAGGCGCCGCGGTGGCGGGTCGGGTCGTGGCGCGG
>CADCTN010000196.1 GCA_902805535.1 uncultured Blastococcus sp.
GCCGCCGATGCCCGTCTGCAGCCCGAAGACCCAGACCAGCCAGATCGCGACCGCGAACATGGGGAACGCAAGCACCTGCTTGAACGTCTCCATCCATCGGCCGGGCTTCGGAAGCCGCCGTGCCAGCGCCGGCCAGAACGAGAGCGCGACGTAGGGCGCGGCCATGCCGGCGCCCAGGGCGCCGAAGATGAGCAGCCCTTCCGCCGGCGGGCGGATCAGCGCCGCCCCCACGGCGGCGCCCATGAACGGGGCGGTGCAGGGCGTGGCGACGACGGTCGCCAGCACGCCGGTCAGGAACGCCGATCCCTCGCCTGATCCCCCGAGCCCGCCCAGCCGCGTCAGCGACACGCCGACCTCGAACACGCCGGCAAGGACCAGCCCGATCACGAACATGAGGGCGGCCAGGGCGGCCACCACCGCGGGGCTCTGGAGCTGGTACCCCCAGCCGACCTGCGCGCCGGACGCCCGCACGGCCATGAGCAGACCGGCCATCGCCAGGAACGTGAGGATGACGCCGGCGGCGAACACGAGCCCGTCCCGCCGCATCCCCGCCCGGTCGCCGCCCCGGCCGGCGAAGCCCAGCGCCTTGAGCGAGAGGATCGGAAAGACGCACGGCATGAGGTTCAGGATCACGCCGCCCATCAGCGCGAACAGAACGGCGGCCAGGAGACCCACCCCACCCCCGCCGCCAGCCGCCGGTCCCTGCCCGGCCGTCAGTCCGGCCGCCGCCACCGGCTCGGTGGTTTCGGCGGCCCAGGCCACCTCCGCGTCCGCCACCGCCGCGCTCACGACCAGGCCCCGGCGCCCGGCCGCGTCAACGCCGCCCGCCGGGAGGACGAGGACGCCCTCGATCCGCTCCGGCTGGCCGGCCAGGTACGCCGATTGGGTGAGCCCGAGGCGGTACCTGCCGGCCGCCGTGCGCCCCACGGGCTGGTCGGCGACATGGTCCAGGAGCACGGGGTCGGCGGGGAAGAAGTACGCCCCGGCGAGCGACCCCTTCCACCCCGCCGGCGGTGCCACGTCCAGTACGAAGCCACGGTCCGTGCGGGCAGCACGCATGGCCCACTGCGCGTGCTCCACGGGCAGGCGGCCGGCGTAGCGGCGGATCAGCGCCGCGTCGCCGGAGGGTGTGGGCGGCGCATCACGTACGGGCAGCTCCAGCGATCGCTGCGCGGCTGCGGGGATGCAGACGTCCGCGCAGACGAGGAATTCGGCCAGCAGCGTGAGCCGCACGGACCGGCCGGACTCGAGGCCGGCCGGCGGGGTGACGGTGGCGAGGAAGACGACCTCGTCGTTGTACCCATAGTTCACCATCGGCGGATACGGGATCCGCTCGGGCACCGGGTACTTGAACGAGTCGGCGCTGAACCCGTTCGGCAGGCTCCACGTCGCGAGCAGCCCGTTGCCCGCGTCGCCGGGGTTCTTCCAGTAGGTATGCCACTTCTTGTCGAGGGTGACGTGGAGGCCGACCGTGAACGGCTCCCCGGCGCGCACCGAGGAGACGTCGCTCACCAGCCTGGCCTCGCTGTGCGGCGTCGAATCCTGCTGCGCGGGCGGGGGCGGCCCGGTCTGCGCGCTGAGCCCGGGCGATGCGGCGAGCGCGGCCAGAAGCGCCAGGGGCGCAGCCATGCCCGGGCGGCCCGGCCGGCCGCCCGCCGCCTGCTTCAGCGGGTGATTCGCTCTGGCTCTCATCTCACTTGTACTTCACGTTGCACCCGTAGGGCCGCGACATGGGCGTGGAGACCGGCCGGCCGGCCGTGGCTTGCTCGAGCGCGGCGTCCACGAGCTGCCGCGCGCGCGTGAGGTCCTCCGGCCGCGGGGTCGGAACGTCGTCGATCCCGCCCATGTAGACCAGCGTGCCCTGGGGGTTGATCACGAACATGTGCGGCGTCGTCTTCGCGTCGTACGCGCGGCCCACCGTACCCGCGGGGTCGAGCAGCACCGCGCTGGCGTTGCTCCCCATCTTCGCCGACTCCGCGTTCATCGCCGCGGGGGCGAAGTGGCCCTGCTCCCCGGGAGCCGAAGACATCACCGACAGCCAGACGACGCCCCGGTCCCGCCATTTCCGCTGCTGCCGCGGGATGTTGCCGCTGTTGTAATGCTTCTTCACGTAGGGGCATCCGTAGTTCGACCACTCCAGGACGACCCACCTTCCACGGTACTGCGCGAGGGAGTGCTGCGCGCCCCGCGTGTCGGGGAGCGTGAAGGCGGGCGCCGGCTTGCCGATCTCCGGCGACGCGACCACGCCGGCGGCCACGCTCACCAGGCCGAGCGCCAGCACGGCCACCATTGCGAACGGAGTCCTTCTCATGTCGTTCTCTCCTTTTCGAGGGTATCCGGGACGATTTTCGGAGTCAGGATCACGCCCCCGGGCGGCGCGAGCCAAAAGGTGAGGAGGGGGGTCGCTCCGCCGGCGTGCCCGCCGGGGAGCCCTGCCCGGGCGGCGCGACCGGCTCGGTGGGCTCGGCGGCCCATGCCACGTCCGCGGGTGCAACCGCTGCGCTCACGACGAGGCCCCGGTGCCCGGCCGCATCGAATGCGCCGCCGTCCGGGAGAACGAGGATGCCCTCGATCCGCTCCGGGACGCCGGGCAGGTACGCCGACCCGGTGAGCCGGATGCGGTACTCCCCGGCCGCCGTGCGCCCCACGGGCTGGCCGGCGGCATGGTCCAGCAGCACCGGGCCGGCGGGGAAGAAGTAGGCGCCCCCCAGGGAGCCCTTCCAGCCAGCCGGGGGTGCCACGCCGACGACGAAGCCGCTGTCGGTCCGGGCGGCCCGCGTCGTCCACTGCGGGTGCTCCACGGGGAGGCGGCCCGCGTAGCGGCGGATCAGCGCCGCGTCGCCGGAGGTCGTGGACGGCGCATCGCGTACGGGCAGCTCGAGGGACCGCTCCGCGCGTGCGGGGATGCAGGTGTGCCCGCAGACGACGAAGTCGACCGAGAGCCCGAGCCGCACGGACCGGCCGGCCTCGAGGCCGGCCGGCGGGGTGATGGTGGCGAGGATGACCACCTCGTCGTGGTACCCGTAGCTCGCGACCGGCGGGTTCGAGATCCGCTCGGGGAGCGGGTAGGCGAACGAGTCGGCGCTGAACCCGCCCGGCAGGCTCCACGTCGCGATCAACCCGTTGCCGACGTCCCCGGCGTTCTTCCACGGGGTTCGCCACCCCTCGCCGAGGGTGACGTGGAGGCCGACCGTGAACGGCTCCCCGGGGCGGATCGAGGCGACGTCGCTCACCAGCCTGACCTCGCTGCGCGGCGTCGTATCCTGCTGCGCGGAGAGCGGCCCGGTCTGCGCGCTGAGCCCGGACCCCGCCGATGCGGCGAGCGCGAGCAGAAGCGCCAGGGGCGCAGCCATGCGCGGACGGCCGGGGAGGCTTCCCGTGGTCTCCTTCAGAAGGCGGCTCGCTCTGGTTCTCATCTCACCGATCCATGACGTTGCACCCGTAGGGCCGCGATGTGCGGCTCCGCGCGCGAGGTCTCCTTCACGCGGTGTCGGAACGTCGCCGGTCCCGCCCGTGCAGACCCGCGCGGGGTTGATCACGATGCAGGCAGGACTCCCCGGGACCAGAATACCTGGAGGCGTATCATCCGAACAACGAAAAAGTTCCCAACCGCGGGTCCGTGGGTACGAATGACGTGGGAGGCAGGGGACGGGACGCGGGCGGCGGTGGCCGAAGGTGGTGCTTGGCGGCCCACCCGGTCATGAACCAGCGCACCAGGCCTGCCCGCAGGTACGCTTCCGCGATCCAGCGGCCGCATGGGATAGCGGGGCGCGGGTCCTGCTTGACCGCGCTGCCGCCATCCTCCAGATTGGAGGCAAAAAGGAGGATGTATGGCGACGCTGAACATCAAGAACTTGCCAGACCCGCTCTATGAATCGTTGAAGCTGCGAGCGGAGTCTCAGCACCGGTCCGTCGCGCAGGAAGTCACGCACATCCTGTCGGAGGTGCTCGCTCGGGATGAACCGCTGTCGATTCTCGACCTCCGGGGCCTTGGAAAGGAGCTCTGGGCGGGAATGGACG
>CADCTN010000197.1 GCA_902805535.1 uncultured Blastococcus sp.
CGGGAGGCTGCCATCGCCCGCCCAGGCGAAGCGGGCTGGTCCCATGTCCTACCGTCGGGCGATGCGCGCCGTGCAGATCACCCGCTTCGGCGGCCCCGAGGTCATGGACATCGTCGACCTGCCTGACCCCGTCCCAGGCGAAGGTCAGCAGCTCTACGAGGTGAGCTCCGCAGGCGTCAACTTCGCCGACACCCACCAGATCGAGAACTCCTACCTGGCCCAGCAGCAGCTGCCGCTGATCCCGGGCTCCGAGTTCGTCGGCACTCCGGTCGGGGGTGGGCAGCGTGTCGTGGGCCTGCTGGACGGCGGTGGCTACGCCGAGAAGGTCGTCGCGCACGACTTCCTCACCTGGGCGGTGCCCGACGGCGTCAGCGACGAGCAGGCGCTGTCCGTCGTCCTCCAGGGCTCGACCGCCTGGCACCTGCTGCGCACGAGCACGCACCTGGCCGAGGGCGAGTCCGTCGTCGTCATCGCCGGCGCCGGTGGTGTCGGCAGCCTCGCCGTCCAGCTGGCCAAGCAGTGGGGCGCGGGCCGGGTCATCGCCACGGCGTCCAGCCCTGACAAGCGCGTGCTGTGCGAGCAGCTCGGTGCCGACGCCACCGTCGACCCCGCGCTCGCCGAGGACGATCCCAAGGCCTTCACCGCGGCCCTGCGCGAGGCCAACGGCGGCCGACGCGTGGACATCGTCCTGGAGATGACCGGCGGCAACGTCTTCGACGGCGCCCTCTCGGCACTGGCACCCTTCGGCCGCCTGGCCGTCTACGGCATGGCCGGCCGCGTGCCGCCGAAGCCGGTCCAGGCGCCGTCCCTCATGGGCACCAGCCGCGCCGTCATCGGATTCTGGCTGGCCCACTGCATGGCCCGCCCGCAGATGATGGACGCGGCGATGAACGACCTGCTGCCCATGGTCGCCGAGGGCACGCTGAAGCCGGTCATCGGCGGGCGCTACCCGATGTCCGACGTCCGCAAGGCGCACGAGGACCTGCTCGCCCGGCGCTCCACCGGCAAGCTCGTCGTCGACCCGGCCCGGTAGGGCCCTAGATCAGACGATTGGTCCAGAGCAGGCTGAGGACGGCGCCGACGAGCAGCAGCAGGACGCCGCCGCGCACGAACCAGTAGCTCACGTCCTGCGGCTCGGTCGTGTAGCCGATCTGGCTGCCGAGGTCCTCGTAGACCTGCTCCAGCTCGGCGGCGCTGGCCGCCTCGCTGTAGCTGCCGCCCGTCGCGTCGGCGATCTCCTCGAGCGTCGCCCGGTCGACCGGCACCGGCACGGTCTCCCCGTCCAGGTCGAGGAGCCCGTAGTCGGTGCCGAAGGCGATCGTGGAGACCGGCACCCCGGCCGCGCGCGCGGCGTCGATGGCCTGGGTGTCCTCGCGGCCGACGGTGTTGTAGCCGTCGGAGAGCAGCACGATGCGGGCCGGTGCCGCCTCCTCCTCCCCCGCGTCCAGCGACGACTGGAAGTTCTCGATCGCGCTGAGGGAGGTGAACACCGCCTCGCCGATCGCCGTGGCCTCGGCCAGGTCCAGGTTGTCGATGGCGCCGGCCACCTGGGCGCGGTCGGTCGTCGGCGGGACCACGGTGGTGGCCGTGCCGGCGAAGGAGACCAGCCCCAGGTTGATCCGCTCGGGCAGGACGTCGACGAACTCCTTGGCAGCGGTCTGCATCGCCTGGAAGCGGTCGGGCTCGATGTCGGTGGCCTGCATCGACAGCGACACGTCGACGGCCATGACCACCGTCGCGCGCTCGCGCGGCACGCGCACCTCGGTGCTCGGAACCGCCAGGGAGACCACGAGCGTGGCCATGCCCAGCGCGACGATGCCGAAGGCGAGGTGCCGCTTCCAGCCGGGCCGCCTGGGCACGAGTGAGCCCAGCAGCGCGACGTTGGTGAACCGGGCCGCGTAGGCCTTGCGGCGCAGCTGCAGCACGACGTAGACCGCGACCAGCGCGGCGACCAGGAGCAGCGCCAGCAACCACAGCGGTGCCTGGAAGGTCATCGGGACGCCCCTCCACTGCCGGCACGCCGGCGTTCGGCCACGAAACGGACGACGTCCATCAGCCAGTCCCGGTCGGTGCGCAGCCGCAGGTGCCCGGCGCCCGTCCGGCGCAGCGCCGCGGCGACCTGCTCGCGCTGCGCGGCCGCCCCCTCGGCGAACCGGGCGCGGAACTCCGCGTTGCCGGTCGGCACCTCCAGGGTCTGCCCGCTCTCCGGGTCGACGACGGTCAGCAGGCCGACGTCGGGCAGCTCCAGCTCGCGCGGGTCCACGACCTCGATGGCGAGCAGCTCGTGCCGGGCCGACAGCCCGCGCAGCGGGCGCTCCCAGTCGCTGTCGCCGAGGAAGTCCGAGATCACCACGACCAGGCCCCGGCGACGCTCCGGCCGGCGCAGCGTCTCCAGCGCGGCGGCGAGGTCGCCGCGGCGGCCGCTGGACGCCCGCGGGGTCGCCACGACCGAGCGCAGCAGCCGCTCGGCGGCCAGCCGGCCCGGCATGGCGGGATAGCGGTCGACCCGCTCCCCGGTGGTGACGACGGCGCCGAGCCGGTTGCCCCCGTGCACGGTCAGGTGGCCGACGGCGGCCAGCCCCGCGATGGCCAGGTCGCGCTTCTGGCAGTTGGCCGTGCCGAAGTCCAGGCTCGCGGACAGGTCCACGACCGCCCAGGTCTCCAGCTCGCGGTCGGCGATGGTCATCCGGACGTGCGGCACCTGGGTGCGCGCGGTGACCGGCCAGTCCATGCGCCGCACGTCGTCACCGGGGTGGTACGTCCGCGAGTCCGCCGCCTCCGAGCCGGAACCGGGCACCAGCCCGAGGTGGTCGCCCTGGAGCAGGCCGTCGAGCCGGCGGCGCACGGTCAGCTCCAGGCGGCGCAGCAGCACGTCGGCGGGCCCGTCGGTGAAGCGCGGCGGCGCGCCGTCCTCGCCGTTCCCCTGCGGGACGCCGGACCCGGGCGTGGCCGGGTGCAGCAGCAACCCCGGGTGGTCGGGGGGCGGGGGCGGCTCCTCCTGCGAGCGGCGGCGCCGGATCACGCGGGGTGCGGCCCTTGCGCGTAGCCGTTGGTGGCCGGACCGCCCTGGGGCTGCGGACCTGCCGCGTGCGGACCGGCTGCGTGCGCTCCGGCCGCGTGGGCACCGTTGCCCGGTCCGTGCTGCGGCGCCGGCCCCTGCGGACCGGGCTGCACCGGCTGCCGGGGACCGAACTGCGGCGCGGCGGGCACGTGCGGCCCGCCGGGCGTGCCCGGCCCGAAGCCGGTCGCGTTCTGCCGGGGCGCCACCTGGGGCAGCGGCACCGTCTGCACGATCCGCTTCACGATGTGGTCGGCCGGCACGCCGTCGGCGAGGGCGTCGTAGGACAGGACCAGCCGGTGCCGCAGCACGTCGACGGTGATGTCCAGGACGTCCTGCGGCAGCACGTAGTCCCGCCCGCGCACCAGCGCCAGCGCCCGGCTCGCCGCGATGAGACCGAGCGAGGCCCGCGGGCTGGCGCCGTAGGACACCCACGACGCGACGTCCTCCATGCCGTGGTCCCGCGGCGTGCGGGTGGCGACGACCAGCCGCACGACGTAGTCGACCAGCGCGTGGTGGACGAACACCTGCGACGCGGTCTTCTGCAGCCGGCGCAGCTCGTCGGGGCCGAGCACGGTCTCGGCCACCGGCGGCTCGGCGCCCATCCGGTAGACGATCTCCCGCTCCTCCTCAGGGGTCGGGTAGTCGACGAGCACCTTCATGAGGAAGCGGTCGCGCTGGGCCTCGGGCAGCGGGTAGACGCCCTCGGACTCGATCGGGTTCTGGGTGGCGAGCACCAGGAAGGGGTCGGGCAGGGGGTGCGTGACGCCGCCGATGGAGACCTGGCGCTCGGCCATGACCTCGAGCAGCGCCGACTGCACCTTGGCCGGCGCACGGTTGATCTCGTCGGTGAGCACGAAGTTGGCGAACACCGGGCCGAGCTCGGTGTCGAAGGCGTCCTGCCCCGACTTGTAGATGCGCGTGCCGATGATGTCGGCCGGCACCAGGTCCGGGGTGAACT
>CADCTN010000198.1 GCA_902805535.1 uncultured Blastococcus sp.
GACGATCTCGTCGCCCAGCCGCTCGCGGAGCAGGGTGCCCACCGCGACGTCGCCGTCCAGGGCGAGCGGCGGCAGGTCGTCCTCGGCGCGGACCCGGGCCACGCCCTCGGCCGAGAGGAAGCCCTCGAGCCCGTCGGCCGAGGCCGGCACGCCGAGCACCGTCCCGGCCGGCAGGGGGTGCCGGCCGTCGGCGAGGACCACCGACGCCTGCGTGGTCGCCGGCGCGACCAGCCGGTCGGCCAGCCCGAGGTCCTCGACGAGCCGGACGGCCTCGGGCACCCGGGCCAGGACGGCCTCGGGGCCGGTGTCGTACCAGTGCCCGGCCAGCTCGATGCGGTGCAGCTTGCCGCCGATCCGGTCGCCGGCCTCCAGCACCACGATCTCGTCGTCGGGCCGTCGCCGCCGCCACTCGAAGGCGGCGGAGAGGCCGGTGATCCCAGCGCCGACGACGACGAGGCGCCGGGGGCGGGTCATTGCGTCGGGGTGGTGGGGTGGGTCGGAGACATGGAGAGCTCGTGCACCAGCTCGACGACGTGGGTGAGCACGCCGGGGTCGGTGTCGGGCAGCACGCCGTGGCCGAGGTTGAAGACGTGGCCGCGGGCGGCCCGGCCCTGGTCGACCACCCGGCGTACCTCGCGCTCGACGGTCGCGCGGTCGGCCAGCAGGACGGCGGGGTCGAGGTTGCCCTGCAGCGAGCGGTCCGGCCCGACCCGCTCGGCGGCCTCGTCGAGCGGGAGGCGCCAGTCGACGCCGACGACGTCGGCCCCGGCCTCGCCGATCAGCGGCAGCAGCTCACCGGTGCCGACGCCGAAGTGGATGCGCGGGACGTCCCGGGCGCCGATCGCCTCGAAGACCTCGCGCGAGTACGGCAGCACCCGCGCCTCGTAGTCCGCGGCCGACAGCACTCCGGCCCACGAGTCGAACAGCTGCACCGCGGAGGCGCCGGCGTCCATCTGCACCTTGAGGAAGGTGGCCGCCGACAGCGCCAGCCGCTCCATCAGGCGCGACCACGCGGCCGGTTCGGCGTACATGAACGCCTTGGTGCGGGCGTGCTCCTTCGACGGCCCTCCCTCGATCAGGTAGGTGGCCAGCGTGAACGGCGCACCGGCGAACCCGATCAGCGGGATCGGCCCCAGCTCCTGCACCAGCGACCGCACGGCCGTGGTCAGGAAGTCGAGGTGGGACGGGTCGAGCAGCGGCAGCGCGTCCACGTCGGCCACCGAGCGCACCGGCTGGGCCACGACGGGACCCACCCCCGGCGCGATGTCGACGTCCACGCCGGCGACCACGAGCGGCAGCACGATGTCGGAGAAGAGGATCGCCGCGTCGACCCCGTGCCGGCGGACCGGCTGCAGGGTGATCTCGGTGACCAGGTCGGCGTCCTGGCAGGCGGCGAGCATCCCGGTGCCGGCCCGCAGCGCCCGGTACTCCGGCAGGGAGCGGCCGGCCTGGCGCATGAACCACACCGGGGTCCGGCTCACCGGCAGCCCCCGGGCGGCTCGCACGAGGTCGGAATCGGACGGGACGGCCGACCGGACGGGGTCGGTGGGGGCGCTCACGACCGCCGATCCTCCCAGATGACGGCGCGAATGCCGCGCGCCGTCCGGGACGGCCCGCCGGGACGGCTGCGGCGCGTCGGGCGCGGTGTGCTACCCGGCGGCCTACCCTGCCAGCGTGGAGCCGACCAGCCTGGCGAACGCCGGGAACCGAGGCAGGGACACGGGCGGGGACGAACCCCCGGCCGAGTTCCGGGCCGCCCTGGACGCGCTCGCGACCGTCCGTGCCCGCGCCGAGATCGTCCTGGAGCAGATCCCGGCGCCGCAGCGGCTGGCGCCCTTCGCGCACGCGGTCGCCGCGCGGGTCGCCGAGCCCGACCCGGACGGCGACGAGGACTTCGAGATCGCCACCGCCCGGTTCATCGTCCTCTACGACCCCGAGGGTCACGAGGCGTGGAAGGGCACCACCCGCTGCGTGGGCTACCTCTCCGCGGCCACCGACGAGGAGCTGGTCGACGACACCATGTTCTCCGAGGTCGCCTGGAGCTGGCTCACCGACGCGCTGAGCGAGGCCGGCGCCGACCACCACGCCGTCGGGGGAACGGTGACCCGCACCGCGTCGACCCGCTTCGGTGACCTCGCCGGGCCCGAGCACAGCGTTGACGTGGAGATGCGCGCGTCGTGGACGGCGGAGGACGGCGAGCTCGACCGGCACCTGCGGGCGTGGCTCGACGTGCTCGGCAACGCGGCGGGTCTGCCGCCACCCGGAATGCGCCTGCTGGGTCCCTCCGACCGCGACGGCGGCGAGACTCTCTAACATCGGTACCGCCAGCCGGTGAGGCTGTGCCGGCGCCCCTTCCCCCATGTCCCCGCGCACCGCGGAGCTGCCCGGGGCCGGTGGCCCGACAGACGAGGACCGGCGAGAAGGTGGACGGCAACTGAGCACCGAGCCCACTCCCCCGTCGGAGGACGCCGTTCCGGAGGCGCCCCCGGCCGAGCCGCTCCTCGCCCCGCGCGACGGCCTGCCCCCGGTGATCGAGACCTCCACGCAGCTGGTCCAGTACGCCGACGCCCTCCGCGCCGGCACCGGCCCCGTGGCCATCGACGCCGAGCGCGCCTCCGGCTACCGGTACGGCCAGCGGGCCTACCTGGTGCAGATGCGTCGCAACGGCTCCGGCACCGGGCTCGTCGACCCCGTCCCCCTGCCGGACCTCTCGGTCATCCAGGACGCCGTCGCCGACGCGGAGTGGGTGCTGCACGCGGCCAACCAGGACCTTCCGTGCCTGGCCGAGCTCGGCCTCGTGCCCCGGCGCATCTTCGACACCGAGCTGGCCGCGCGCCTGGCCGGCCTGCCGCGGGTGGGGCTGGGCGCCGTCGTCGAGTCGCTGCTCGGGTACGCGCTGCAGAAGGGTCACTCCGCGGCCGACTGGAGCACCCGGCCACTGCCCGAGGAGTGGCTGGTCTACGCCGCCCTCGACGTCGAGGTGCTGGTCGACCTGCGCGACGCGCTGGCCGCGATCCTCGAGGAGCAGGGCAAGACCGAGTGGGCGCGGCAGGAGTTCGAGGCGATCCTCGCCGCCGGTCCGCCGCCGCCGAAGACCGACCCGTGGCGGCGCACGTCGGGGGTGCACGGCCTGCGCAGCCGCCGTCAGCTGGGGATGCTGCGGTCGCTGTGGGAGGCCCGCGACGACATGGCCCGCCGGCGCGACGTCGCGCCCGGGCGCGTGCTCCCGGACTCGGCCATGGTCGCCGCCGTCCAGGCGGACCCGGCCAACGAGGGCGTGCTGCTGGAGCTGCCGGTCTTCCGCGGGCGGGCCAACCGCAAGCTGGTCGCCACCTGGTTCGGCGCCATCGCGCAGGGCCGGGCCGTGCCGGAGGCCGAGCTGCCCCCGCACAGCAGGTCCGGCGACGGCCCGCCGCCGGTGAACCGCTGGGCCGACCGCGACCCGGCCGCGGCGACCCGCCTGCAGGTCGCCCGCGCCGGACTGGCCGAGATCTCGGAGAAGGAGTCCGTGCCGGTGGAGAACATCCTCTCCCCCGACCTGGTGCGCCGGATCATGTGGAGCCCGCCGGTCCCCCGGGACACCGACGCCGTCGCCGAGGCGCTGCGGGCCGGCGGGGCGCGGGAGTGGCAGATCGGGCTCACCCTTCCCGTCCTGGCCGACGCCGTCACCCGCGCCTGACCCCACCGCCGTCGTTACGGGATCGTGACGGTCGCCAGCGGGTACTCCCGGCACGCTGCCTGTGCGGCTGCACGGAGGGAGGACGGGCGTGGACGGCGAGCACCAGGCGCGACGGCGGACCCGTAGGTACGCGGTCGCCGGCGCCGGCTGCCTCCTGCTGGTCGCGCTGGCCGTGCCCCGGCTCGACGACCTGGGTGCGCCGGAGCGGGTGCCGGCCTCCCGTGCCCCGTCCTCGGATGCGACCGGCGGACCGACCGGTGCCCGGGCGCCGGCTCCGGATCTCACCGGCGAGCCCACCCGCGGCTCCCTCGCCGGGGACCGGGCCTTCCTCGACGGCCTCACGACCCTGACCTGGACCGGGGAGACGCCCGTCCGGGCCGGCGACGGGACGGTCCTCTACTACCAGCCCGAACCGCCCCCCGAGGCACGGGAGGTGGTGTACGCCGGAGACGTCCACGGTGCCCGGTGGGCGCTGGTGGTCGGCCGCACGACCGCCGTCCCGGCGAACGTGCCCGACGACGTCGTCCCGCACGACGAGCTGGTGGCGGCCTGGTTCACCGGTCCGGCCGGGGCCGCCCCGGAGCAGATGGCGCTGGCCAGCGGCCCGCACGGCATCGCGGGCGACTGGCCGGTCGCCCTGACCGATCCGCGCAGCGGTGCGCTGGTCGTCGTGGCGGCGCCCGGCGACGTCGTCGAGGTGTCACCGCGGCCGCTCATCCGCGCCGACGGCAGCACGGAGCGCGAATGGCGGGAGGTGGACACCGAGGACGGCATCGCCGTCACGCGCGTCTCCGCGTTCCCGCGGGCGGCCGACGGATCGACGTCCTACCGGGTCCTGCGCGGTGGCCGGACGCAGGCCCGGGACCTGCCGTGGTCGATCGTCGCCGAGGACGCCGGAGAGCCGGCCCCCATCGCCTTTCTCCGGGGGCGGCCGCCGGAGCTGGGCGAGCAGGCGGCCCGGCACTCCGCCGATCGGGTGCTGGCCGAGCTCGGGATGTCGGGGGCGCAGGCGGCGGTCACCGCCCCGTGGGTCGGCCCCGTCCCCGCGGAGGGCCCGGGCCAGGCGGCGCTGGTCACGGTCTCGCTGCCCAGCGGGGCGATCGTCGTCCAGGCCCAGTGGCTGGGGCCGCCGGACGCCGACGGGTCGGGCACGGGCACCTCCTGCGGCCAGGCGATCCTCCCGGCCGGCCCGCCGGCCTCGCGGCGTGTGCAGGCCATGGCCTGCGAGGTGGTCGACGACACCAGCGGCGCTCCCCTGTCGCCGCACCTGGTGGTCGTCGGTCCGCCGGAGGTGGCGCTCGTCCGGGCCTACGACGACGACCGGGTGTTCCTCGGCGAGCACGCGGCCCGCGACGGCGTCGTGGTCGTGCCGCTGCCGCCGGGCACCGACCAGGTGGAGGCGGTGACCGCGGGCGGGGTCACGCTGGGTCGGGTGGACCTGCTCGGCCACGCCGTGGACTTCGGTGACTGACCGTCGGGCGGCAGGGGCCCTCCTCAGTGACCGGTCGCCGCCGCCCGTCGCCGGGCGAGCGCGTCGACGCTCGCGGCCAGCAGCAGGACTCCACCGGTGATGATGAAGTTCAGGTACGCCTCCGTGCCGAGCAGACCCAGGCCGTTGGCGATGATGGCCACCACCAGGCCGCCGAGGACGGCGTCCCGCACCCGGCCGCGCCCACCGAAGAGGCTGGTGCCGCCGATGACCGCGGCGCCGACCGCGTACAGCAGCGTGTTGCCACCGCCGGAGCCCGGCGCCACCGACCCGAGCCGGGCGGCGGCGACGATGCCGCTGATCGCCGCCAGGCTCGACCCGATGACGAACACCGACACCTTGATCCTCGTGACGTCGATGCCGGCGCGCCGGGCCGCCTCGGCGTTGCCACCGACGGCGTACACGTGGCGTCCGAAACTGGTGCGGCCCAGCACGAAGGTCAGGAACAGCAGCAGGAGGATGACCAGCGGGACGGCGTAGGGGATGCCCGCGAGGACGACACCGGTGGCCGGGGCCCGGTCCACGCTGAGCACCGCGGTGACCAGGAGGACCACCGCGGCGATCACGCCGATGCGGATGAGCACGACGGCCAGCGGCGAGTGCGCCAGCCCCTTCGCCTTCTGGGTGCGCCACCGGTTGAGCTGCAGCGCGGCGTAGAGCGCGATGACCACGAGGGCGAGGATCCAGCCGAGCGTCACCGGCACGTTCCGGTCGCTGATCGCGGAGATCACCGGGTCGCGCACCGGCACCGTGCCGCCCTCGCCGATCAGCCGCAGCGTGAAGCCCTGCCAGCCCAGGAACAGCGCCAGGGTGACGACGAACGAGGGGATCCCGATCAGTCCCACGAGGCTGCCGGTGAACAGCCCGATGACGACTCCGGTCAGGACCGCCGCCACCACGGAGACGTACCACGGTGCGCCGGCATCGGCGAGCAGCTTCGCCATGACGGCGGCGCAGACGCCGCTGACGACGCCCGCCGACAGGTCGATCTCCCCGAGCAGCAGGACGAAGACCAGCCCCATCGCCAGGATGATGATCGGCGCGGCCTGGTCGGCGAGGTTGGCCATGTTGCGCGGGGTGAGGAAGGTCTCCGGCCGCAGGGCGAAGAAGAGCAGCCCGAGGGCCACGATGCCGAGGATCGCGGGCAGCGCGCCGAGGTCGCCGCCCCGGACCCGGTCGACGTAGGCCCGGGCGGTGCCTCCGACCGAGTCGGCTCGGCGGTCGGCCTCGAAGCCCGACGGCGCGCCGCCCGGCTCCTGAGCGCTGGTGGGTGCGGAGAGCGCGCTGGACATGATTCAGACCTCCACGGCCGCGACGTCGGCGGGCGCGATGCCGATGTCGCCCGACCGGCCCGCCGTGATGAGCTCGATGACCTGGCTGCGGTTGACCTCGGCGATGGGGATGTCCGCGGCCATGCGGCCCAGGTACAGCGCCGCGACCCGGTCGGCGATCTCGAAGACGTCGACCATGTTGTGGGAGATGAAGACGACCGCGTGACCGGTGTCGGCGAGCCGGCGGACGAGATCGAGCACCTGACGCGTCTGGGCCACACCGAGGGCGGCGGTCGGCTCGTCGAGCACGACCAGCTTGGACTCCCAGAGCACCGCCTTGGCGATCGCGACCGTCTGGCGCTGACCACCGGAGAGGCTGGAGACGAGCTGGCGGACGGACTTGAGGGTGCGGACCGACAGCTTGCTGAGGGTGTCCCGGGCGGCCTGCTCCATCGAGACCTCGTCGAGCAGGATGCCGTTCTTGCGCTCGCGGCCGAGGAACATGTTCTGGACGACGTCGAGGTTGTCGGCCAGCGCGAGGTCCTGGTAGACGATCTCGATGCCGAGCGCGGCGGCGTCCCGCGGGCCGGAGATGGAGACGGCCCGGCCCTCGAAGAGGATCTCCCCGGCGTCGATGGCGTGGATGCCGGCGATCGACTTGATCAGCGTGCTCTTGCCCGCACCGTTGTCACCCACCAGCGCGGTGACCTGGCCGGGATAGACCTTCATGGTGACGCCGTGCAGGACCTGGATCGCGCCGAAGCTCTTGTCGACGCCCCGCAATTCCAGGGTGGGCTGCAGTTCCGGGGTGGGGGTGCCGTCCTCGGGACGGCCGGTCGGTGCGGACAACGCCGGGCCTCTCGATCGAACTCGGGGGAAGTGACGGTGGGCTGCCGGGGCGCCTCTCTCGGCGCCCCGGCAGCCCGGGAACCGCTACTCGATGCCCAGCTCCGTGCAGGCGTCGGCGAACTCGTCGGTGCACAGGTCCTCGGCCGTCACGAACTCGTCCTCGACGACGTCGCCGACGTTGTCACGGAAGATCGCGACCGGCTCCAGCAGGATCGAGGGGACCTCCCGGCCGCCCTCGGAGTCCTCGACGGTGCCCGTGGTCTCGCCCTCCTCGCCGTTGATCAGCGCGACGGCCAGCTGGGCCAGCGCGTCGGCCTCCTCACGGATCGACTTGTAGACCGTCATGCACTGGTCGCCGGCGAGGATGTTCTGCAGACCCTCGACCGTCGCGTCCTGGCCGGTCACGTTGTTGGCGCCGGCAGCGTTGTTGCGCCCCAGGATCTGGATCACGGAGTTGGCCAGGCCGTCGTTGGCGGCCAGGACGCCCTGGATGTTGCCGCCCGCCTGGGTGTACATCTGCTCGAAGATGGTCGCCGCCTCCTGGTTGTCCCAGCCCGGCACGGCCTGCTCGGCCACCTGGGTGTACTGGGTCATCCCGTCGAGCACCTCGTGGGCGCCCGCCGAGAACAGCGTGGCGTTGTTGTCGTCCGGCGAGCCGTTGAGGAAGGCGATGCTGCCCTGGGTGACGCCGTTCTCCTCCAGGCACTGCGCCAGACCCTCGCCCTGCAGGCGGCCGACCGCGGTGTTGTCGAAGGAGACGTAGTACTCCGCCGTGCCGCCCAGGGTGAGCCGGTCGTAGTCGATGGTCTGCACGCCCTCGGCGGTCGCCTGCTCCTGGATCTGCGCGCCCGAGGCGGAGTCCAGGTTGACGATCGCCAGGACGGTCGCGCCCTCGGTGATCATCTGCTCGGCGATGGTGGCCTGCCGCTGGGCGTCGCCCTCGGCGTTCTGGATGTCGAACTCGACACCGGCGTCCTCGAAGGCCGCCTCCAGGTAGGGGCGGTCGAAGTTCTCCCAGCGGACCGAGGACTCGGTGTCGGGGAGGATGACGCCGACCTTGCCCTCGGCCTCGCCGCCGCCACCACCTCCCCCGCCGCCGCCGCCGCCACCGCCGTCGTCGCCGCCGCATGCGGCCAAGCCGAAGACGAGCGCGGCCGCAACCGCCGTCGTCAGGGTGCTCCGTCGCGCCATGAGACTGGACCTGCCTTTTTGTTGGGGTTACATCGGAATTCCGGCGGCACATCCTGACCAGGGAACGACTGTGACCGCAAGCACAGTTCGGCACCGTTGCCGGACCGTGATCTGGGTCACCGGCGCACGGCGGCACCAGCAGGTCCTGGCCAGTCCGGTTACCGGCGGGTAACTTGGTCGTGCCGGTCCTGTTCCCGGGTGCCGGAACCGAACTGCTGCGGAGGTCGAAGTTGTCTTCAGAGGAGCGGCGGCCACGGTCGCTGCGCGAGGTCGTCTTCGTCGACGGCGTGCGCACCCCCTTCGGCAAGGCGGGCCCGAAGGGCATCTACGCCGAGACGCGTGCCGACGACCTGATCGTCCGGGTCATCCGCGAGCTGCTGCGACGCAACCCGGCGCTGCCGGCCGACCGCGTCGACGAGGTCGCCATCGCCGCCACCACGCAGATCGGCGACCAGGGCCTGACCCTCGGCCGGACCGCCGCGCTGCTGGCCGGGCTGCCGAAGTCGGTGCCCGGCTACTCGATCGACCGCATGTGCGCCGGCGCGCTGACGGCGGTGACCACCACCGCGAGCGGCATCGCCTTCGGCGCCTACGACGTCGCCATCGCCGGCGGGGTCGAGCACATGGGCCGCCACCCGATGGGCGAGGGCGCCGACCCCAACCCGCGCTTCTTCAGCGAGAAGCTCGTGGACGAGTCCGCGCTGGTCATGGGGTCGACGGCGGAGAACCTGCACGACCGCTTCCCGCACCTGACCAAGGAGCGCGCCGACGCGTTCGCGCTGGCCAGCCAGCAGAAGTACGCCAAGGCGGTCGCCAACGGGCAGATCGGCCCCGAGCTGGTCACCGTCGCGACCCGCTCGGCCGAGCACGGCTGGGGCGTCGCCACCGTCGATGAGCCGCCGCGCCCGAACACCACGCTCGAGGGCCTGGGCACGCTCAAGACGCCGTTCCGCCCGCACGGGCACGTCACCGCGGGCAACGCAGCGGGCCTCAACGACGGCGCCACCGGCTGCCTGCTCGCGGCCGAGGACGTCGCCCAGGAGCTGGGCCTGCGCATCGGCATGCGGCTGGTCGGCTACGGCTTCGTGGGTGTCGAGCCCGAGGTCATGGGCGTCGGCCCGGTGCCCGCCACCGAGCGGGCACTGGCCCGCACCGGCCTGTCGATCGAGGACATCGGGCTGTTCGAGCTCAACGAGGCCTTCGCCGTCCAGGTCCTGGCCTTCCTCGACCACTTCGGCATCGCCGACGACGACGAGCGCGTCAACCCGTGGGGCGGCGCCATCGCCGTCGGCCACCCGCTGGCCTCCTCCGGCGTCCGGCTCATGACCCAGCTGTCCCGGCAGTTCGCCGAGCGGCCCGACGTCCGCTACGGCCTGACGGCCATGTGCGTGGGCCTCGGCATGGGCGCCGCCGTGATCTGGGAGAACCCGAACTGGGAGGGCAACACCCCGTGACCACCACTGTGTTCGAGAACGAGGTCGTCACCGCGGCCAAGGTCCGGTTCCTGACGCTGCCCGGCATCGCCGGCGAGTTCGCGCTGATCACGCTGGACAACGGGTACGACCACACGCGTCCGTCGACCTTCGGTCCCGGCGGGCTGGCGTCACTGGACGCCGCACTGGACGAGATCGCGGCCCGCTCCCCCGCCCCCGTGGCGATCGGCGTGACCGGCAAGCCGTTCATCTTCGCGGTGGGCGCGGACCTGTCGGGCGTCCCGGCGATCACCGGCGCCGCGATGGCGCGGGAGATCGCCGAGACCGGTCACCGGGTGTTCGGCCGGCTGAAGGACTCGCCCGTCCCGACGTTCGCCTTCGTCAACGGCGTCGCGCTCGGCGGTGGGCTGGAGCTGGCCCTGCACTGCCGCTACCGGACGATGGCCTCGACGGCGATGGTCGCCTTCCCCGAGGTCTTCCTCGGCCTGGTGCCCGGCTGGGGTGGCACGCAGCTGCTGCCGAACCTGATCGGCATCGACCCCGCCGTCACGGTCGTCGTCGAGAACGCGCTGGCGCAGAACAAGATGACGCCGGCACCCAAGGCGGCGAAGCTCGGCATCGCCGACGTCGTGTTCGAGCCGGCCGACTTCCTCGAGCGCTCGCTCGAGTGGGCCGCCGGCGTCCTCGGTGGCGATGTCCCGGTCCCGCGCCCCGAGGTCGACACCGCGTCGTGGGACGCCGCCATCGCCCGCGCGAAGGCGATCGTCGCCGGCCGCACCCGCAACGCCTCCCCGGGCGCCGTCCGGTCCGTGGAGCTGCTGGACCTCGCCCGCAGCGGCGTGGACGGGAACGCGTTCACCGCCGGCACCGCGGCCGAGGACGAGGCGCTCACCGACCTGCTGATGAGCGACCCCCTGCGGGCCTCGCTGTACAGCTTCGACCTGGTCAACAAGCGGGCCAAGCGACCGGCCGGCGCGCCGGACCGGAAGCTGGCCCGCAAGGTCACCAAGGTCGGCGTCGTCGGTGCCGGGCTCATGGCCTCCCAGCTGGCGATGCTGTTCGTGCGCCAGCTCAAGGTGCCGGTGGTGCTCACCGACATCGACCAGGCCCGCGTCGACAAGGGCGTGGCCTACGTGCACGGCGAGCTGGACAAGCTGGCCCAGCGCGGCCGGCTCAACCAGGACCGGCTCAACCAGCTCAAGGGCCTGGTCACCGGCTCGCTGTCCAAGGACGTCTTCGCCGACGCCGACCTCGTCATCGAGGCCGTCTTCGAGGAGATGTCGGTCAAGCAGCAGGTGTTCGCCGAGCTGGAGGCGATCGTGTCGCCCGAGTGCGTGCTGGCGACCAACACCTCGGCGCTGTCGGTGACCGAGATGGCCTCCAAGCTCGAGCACCCGGAGCGGGTCGTCGGCCTGCACTTCTTCAACCCCGTGGCGGTCCTCCCGCTGCTGGAGGTCGTGCGCGCCGAGCAGACCGACGACGCGACGCTGGCCACCGCGTTCGCCGTGGGCAAGTCCCTGAAGAAGAGCTGCGTGCTGGTCGCCGACGCCCCGGCGTTCGTGGTCAACCGGCTGCTCACCCGCTTCCTCGGCGAGGTCACCGCGTCGGTGGAGCAGGGCACGCCGGTGGCCGTGGCCGACCGCGCGCTCGACCCGCTGGGCCTGCCGATGACGCCGTTCGAGCTGCTCACGCTCGTCGGCCCGCCGGTCGCCCTGCACGTGGCCGAGCGCATGCACGAGGCCTTCCCGGACCGCTTCTCCGTCGGCGAGGGGCTGCGGAAGATGGTGGAGCTGGGCAAGTCGTCGGTGTACAGCGAGCCGGGCGTCGTCGACCCCGAGCTCGAAGGCATCGATGCCGGCGACTCCCCGCAGACGGAGGAGCAGGTCCGCGAGCGGGCCGTCGAGGCGCTGGCGCAGGAGATCGGGCTGATGCTCGACGAGGGCGTCGTCCAGGCGGTGCAGGACATCGACCTGTGCATGCTCCTCGGGGCCGGGTGGCCGTTCTGGCTCGGCGGCATCTCCGCCCACCTGGACCGGGCCGGCGTCTCGGAGAAGGTCACCGGGAAGCGCTTCCTCCCCCGCGGCGTGGCGTCCCTCCCCGCCTGACCGCCACCGACCACGACGGCCCGGCCCCCTCAGCGTCGAGGGAGCCGGGCCGTCGTCGTCGCTCAGCCCTTCGGGAAGGCTCAGCCCTTGGGGAAGGCCTCGCCGGTCTCCAGGAGGCTCTTCAGGTCGCTGAGGATCCACGGCCAGCCGCCGCCGCCCATGTCGCCGAACGCGTTGTTGCCCGACGTCATGGCGTACAGGCTGGGCATGCCGGCCAACTCGTGGGTCACCGTGAGCCGGCAGACGCCGTCCTGCCCGGGCCCCTCGATCTCCCAGGTGAGCCGGCTGAACCCCTCCGCCTTCGCGGTGGGGTCCATGGCCATCCGCCAGGTCTGCACCAGCCGCCGGGGCGGGTCGACCTCGAGGACCTCGCCGTCGACGATGACGTCGGGCAGGTCCCAGCCCATCTGCGCCGACGCCCGCCTCATCTCCTCCGTGGCAAAGGCCCGGTAGCTGCCGCCGGGCTGCAGCTCGTACTCGGCGGGCGCCGAGTACCCGTACCGGTCGTTCCACTCCCGGTCGGTGATCGCCTGCCAGATCCGCTCCGGCGTGGCCTTGATGTAGACGCGGTGGATCTGGGTCGTGCCGGTCGCCTGGTCGGTGCCGGTCGCCTCGGTGCTGGTCATCGTTCGGTCTCCAGTTCGTTCTTGAGGTCGACGAGCGCCGCGACGTGGCGCTCGGTGTACTTGTCGATCCACCTGTCGTGGACCTGCCGGATGGGCACCGGGTTGAGGAAGTGGAACTTCTCCCGCCCGGAGCGCCGGGTGATGACGAGACCGGCGTCCTCGAGCACCCGGAGGTGCTTCATCACGCCGTACCGCGTCATCTCCACCGCCGACTCGAGCTCGCCCAACGTCCTTCCCTCGCGGGCGAACAGCAGGTCGAGCAGGAACCGGCGGGTCGGATCGGCGAGCGCCTTGAACACGCGATCGTCGTCCATGCGGCGAAAATAGGTGACCATATGGTCACATGTCAACGCATCGAGCGCCGCAGACGACGAGAGCCGCACTCCGGCGGGGTGCGGCTCTCGTGACAGAGGGGTGGATCAGCGGAACTTGGCCGTCAGGCTGTCCATCGTGCGGTTCACCGAGGCGACCTTGAGGTGCGAGATGCCGCCGGACGCCCCCGCGGCCAGCATCGCCTCGTGTGCGGCCCGCAGCGTGGCCCAGACCGCGTCGTCCTCGCCCTCGATCGTCGTGCCGAGCGCACCGACCTCGTAGCGCAGCCCCGACGCCTGGAGCACCGCGATCGCAGCCTCCACGTGCGCGTGCGGGTCCTCCTCGGTCCCCGGCGGGGAGGGCGCGACCTGCATCTCCGCGATCACTGCTGTGCTCCGTCCGCGGGCTCGACGACCCGGTCGTCGGTGCGCTCGCCCAGCTTGGCGCTCCATTCGGCGATCCGGCGGGCGACGTCCTGCTCGGTCAGTCCCGCATCGGCCAGCACCTGCCCGCGGCTGCCGTGCTCGAAGAACTCCTGCGGCAGGCCCACGGCCCGCACCGGCACGTCGAGGTCGCGGTCCTGGAGCGCCTGGGTGAGGGTCGAGCCCACTCCCCCGGCGCGGCCACCGTCCTCGACGGTGACGACCAGCTTGTGCGCCGCGGCCAGGTCGACCAGCTCCGGGGCGACCGGCAGCACCCAGCGCGGGTCCACGACGGTCACCTCGATGCCGTGGTCGGCGGCCCGCTGGGCCACGGCGAGGCACATCGGGACCAGCGCGCCGACGGCGACCAGCAGGACGTCCTTCCGCTCGCTACGGCGGAGGACGTCGACGGTGCCCCGGCGCTCGAGGGCCGGGATGTCCACCGGCGGCGGCCCCTTGGGGAAGCGCACCACGGTCGGCCCGTCCGTGACGGCGACCGCCTCGCGCAGCGCCTCCCGCAGGGTCGATTCGTCGCGCGGCGCCGCCAGCCGCACGCCCGGGACGACCGAGAGGATCGACATGTCCCACATGCCGTTGTGCGAGGCGCCGTCCGTCCCGGTGACCCCGGCCCGGTCGAGGACGACGGTGACCGGCTGCTGGTGCAGCGCCACGTCCATCAGCAGCTGGTCGAACGCCCGGTTGAGGAAGGTGGCGTAGACCGCGACGACCGGGTGCAGCCCGCCCATGGCGAGGCCGGCTGCCGAGGTCAGCGCGTGCTGCTCGGCGATCCCGACGTCGAAGGTCCGGTCGGGGAACCGCTCGGCGAACGCAGCCAACCCGGTCGGGTGCAGCATCGCCGCGGTGATCGCGACGATGTCGGACCGCTCGGTCCCGATCCGCACCAGCTCGTCGGAGAAGGCCGTCGTCCAGTCGCGCGCGGCGACCGTGCTGGTGCCGCTGTCGGGGTCGAAGATCCCCGTCGCGTGCCAGGCGTCGATCTGGTCGGTCTCGGCCGGCGCGTAGCCGAAGCCCTTGGTGGTGACGGCGTGCACGATGACCGGGCCACCGAAGGACCGGGCCCGGCGCAGGGCGGACTCCATGACCTCGATGTCGTGCCCGTCGACCGGTCCGACGTACTTCAGGCCGAGGTCCTCGAACATGCCCTGCGGCGAGAGGACGTCCTTGAGGCCCTTCTTGATCGCGTGCAGCGCGTCGTAGAGCGCGGAGCCCACGACCGGGGCCCGGTGCAGCGCCTGGCGCACCTGCAGCAGGGCCTGCTCGTAGCCCGGGCGCAGCCGCAGGGTGGCCAGGGCGTCGGCGACGCCACCGATGGTCGGCGAGTAGGACCGGCCGTTGTCGTTGACCACGATGATCACGGGGCGGTCCTGGGCCGCGGCGATGTTGTTCAGCGCCTCCCAGGCCATGCCTCCGGTGAGGGCGCCGTCGCCGACGACGGCGACGACGGGGCGGGAGTCACCGCGGACGGCGAAGGCCTTGGCGAGCCCGTCGGCGTAGGACAGCGACGTCGACGCGTGGCTGTTCTCCACCCAGTCGTGCTCGCTCTCCGAGCGGCTCGGGTACCCGGAGAGCCCGCCGCGCTGACGCAGCCGCTCGAAGCCCTCGACCCGGCCGGTGAGCATCTTGTGCACGTAGGCCTGGTGCCCGGTGTCGAAGACGATCGGCTCGCGCGGGGACTCGAACACCCGGTGCAGCGCGATGGTCAGCTCCACGCAGCCCAGGTTGGGCCCCAGATGGCCGCCGGTCTTGGCGACGCTGGCGACCAGGGCGTCGCGGATCTCGGCCGCCAGCGCGGGCAGTGCTTCGGACGGGAGGTCCCTGAGGTCTTCAGGGCCCCGGAGCGATCGCAGGAGCGGCACGGCTCGACGGTGTCCTCTCGGTCGGCAGCGCGCTGCTCAGCAGGCGCCGGTCAACTGTAACTGCGCTTGCCCGGCACTTCGGATCGAGCAGCGCCCGCGGATGCAGGTCACAGCCGCGGTACCCAGCGCTCGCCGCGCAACGCCCCGGCGACGACCTCGACCCCGCGCGCCGCCGCCGCCAGCCGGGCACCCTCCCGCTCGTAGGCGGTCATGGCCGCCTCGATGGCCTCCACGGGCAGTTGGTCGGCCAGCTCCACCCGCACCGTGCGCCAGCCTTTGCGGGCGGCCTCCAGCCCCGCCTCGACGTGGTCGGCCGCGAACCGGGCCAACAACACCGGATAGCGGCGCAGCACCTCGTGCGCCCGGTAGTCGGGCGGCACGAGGTCGAAGAGCCAGGCGACGGCGGTGCGCTCCCAGTCCGGCGCCCCGGGCGGCCGGACCTCCTCCGGCCAGCCCGGCGGCAGCGATCCGTCCATCGGGCCAGTGTCGCCCCCCGCCTTCGGGTGGCGAACAGCGGATCGCACGTCCGTTCGAAGCGCGACGCGCCCACGAGGCCGCACGGCGCCGTGTGGAGCTAGGGTCGCGCCGTCGGCATCGGGCCGGGAGGTGGGCAGTGCGACGCGGTGCGGGGGCGTTCGCGGTGCTGGCCACGGTGTGCCTGCTGGGCGCACCGCTGACGTCCTGCTCTCCCGGCCCCGAGGTGAGCGATCCGCCCGCCCACCTCGTCGTCGCGGCCGGGGAGTCCTCCGGCGTCTACTACCGCTACGGCCGGGGGCTGGCCGAGTCCCTCGGTGCCGAACTGCCGGGGACCGAGGTGACCGCCACCGTCACCAGCGGGTCGGTGGACAACATCCAGCGCCTGGCCGACGGCCGGGCGCAGGTCGCCTTCGCCCTCGCCGACACCGCGGCCGAAGCGGTCGACGGCACCGGCCCCTTCGAGGAGCCGGTGCCGATCCGGGCGATCGCTCGGCTCTACACGAACGCGGTGCACGTCGTCGTCCCCGCCGACTCACCCGTCCAGCGGGTGGACGATCTGGCGGGTCTGCGGGTCTCCGTCGGCGCACCGGGCTCCGGGACCGAGCTGACCGCGTCGCGGATGCTGGCGGTCGCCGGGGTGACCGGCGAGCGCGCGGCGCTGACCCAGCGACTCGGCGTCGGCAGGTCTGCCGACGCCCTGGCGGGCGGGCAGCTGGACGCCTTCTTCTGGTCCGGAGGGCTGCCCACCGAAGGCATCCAGGAGCTGGTCGACACGGTGCCGGTGCGGTTGCTGCCCACCGACGACCTGCTCGCGGGCATGCGCGCGGACCATGCCGAGTACGTCGTCGAACAGACCATCCGGGCCAGCGTCTACGGGCTGCCGGCCGACGTCAGTGGCATCGGCGTGCCCAACCTGCTGCTGGTCCGGGCCGACATGCCCGACGACCTGGTCGAGGCCGTCACCAGCACGCTGTTCGCGCACCAGACGGACCTGCTCGCGGCGCATCCGGAAGCCCGGCACCTCGACGAGCGCAGCGCCATCACCACCACCCCCGTGCCGCTGCACCCGGGAGCGGCCGACTACTACCGGGCGGCCAAACCAGGCGTCGGCGGGGGATGAGTCCGGGCACCGGGTCCCACCTGCCCCGCGCCCGGCGGAGCCGTCGGAGGAGGCGCGGTCCTCGCCGCCTCGAGCCGGGGCAGCCGGATCACCACGCTCAGTCCGTGCGGCCGGGCCGGGCGTACCGTGAGCGTGCCCCCGCACCGCTGGACCAGCGTGAGGGAGATTGCCAGGCCGAGCCCTGAGCCCGGCACGTTCTGCTGATCGGCCCCCCGCCAGAACCGTCGGGTGGCCGCCGCGCATTGCTCCGGCGTGAGCCCCGGCCCGTCGTCGGACACCAGCAGCTCGATCGTTCCGTCGGTGCCCTCGTCGACCGAGGCCCGGACGGTGCCACCCGGGGTGAAGCGCAGGGCGTTGTGCAGAACGGCATCCAGGACCATGTCCAGTGCTCCCGGCGGGGCCAGCACCCACGACGAGCCCTCACCGGCCAGCCGCATCTCGGTGCCGCCGGCCTCCGCGGCGTCGCTCCACATCCGCAGCCGATCGCGGACGCACTCCCGCACGTCGATCGCGACCAGGTCGTTCCGGTCCTCCTGCGCACGGGCCATAGCGAGCGTGTCGTCCAGGACCTGGGTCAGCCGCTGGATCTCGTCCATGGCGAGCCGGTGGTCACCCCGGGCGGCGGGAATCAGACCCGACTCCAGTGCGTCGACCCGCAGCTGCAGCGCGGTCAGCGGGTTGCGGAGCTGATGGGAGACGTCGGCCACCAGGGCGCGCTGCTGTGCGCTCGACGTGCGGATCGCCTCGGCCATCCGATTGAAGTCGGCGATCAGCCGGCGCAGCTCCGGCGGCCCGTGACCGACCTCGGCCCGGGCGTCGAGGTCGCCGGTGGTCAGCGTGTGCACGGCATCGTCCAGCCGATGCACCGGACGCAGGATCCACCGGGACAGCGGCCAGGTGGCCACCGCCACCAGCCCGAGCACGAGCAATCCGGCCACCGCGAGCACGGCCCAGTAGACGACGACGACCCGGACCGTCTCCCCGGTCGGGGAGACCGTGACCACGGCCCCGGCCACCTCGCTGCCGCGCAGCACGGGCTCGGCGACCGCGACCGGTGACGCCTGCCAGGGCAGCACCGCCGCCGGCGGGCTGGACCGCCGGCCGGCGAGCGCCTGTGCGAGCGCCTGGGTTCCCTCGGCCGCGGTCGCCTCCCCCGCTGCGGAGCTCAGCAGCACCTCGCCGTCGGCCCCGTGCACCTGGACCCGCACCCCGTACAGGCGGGCGTAGGCCTGCACCTCCGGCTCGAGCGTCTGGACCGCGTCCCTGGCGAGGGCGGGCGCGGCCAGCCGTGCCAGCCGTGCGGTGTCACCGGTTCGGTCGATCAGCAGCTGCTGGGTGCGCGACTGCGCGTAGCTGGCGGCCAGCGGCACCTCGACGGCCAGCAGGACCAGAGCCACCAGGCCGAGGAACAGCGCGACCAAGCGGCGCCTCATCGGAGCGCTCCGCTCGCGTTCACGACAGCGGGACGGCCGAACGCATCCGGTATCCCACGCCGCGGACGGTCTCCACGAGGTCGGGGTCGCCGAGCTTGGCGCGCAAGGTGGCGACGTGCACGTCCAGCGTCCGGGTGGAGCCGAAGATGGTGGCCCCCCAGACCCGGTCCAGCAGCAGCTCCCGCGAGCAGACCGCGCCGTGCGCGACCGCCAGCACGGCCAGCAGGTCGAACTCCTTGCGGGACAGCTTGAGCTCCGCCCCCGACAGCGTGGCCCGGCGGGCATCCGGGTCGACCTCGAGCGCGCCCAACCGGACGACCGGCGCCGAGGCCACCGGCTGGGGTTCGGCGACCGGGGACGGTCCTGCCTCGGGGCGGGCCCGGTGGCTGCGCCTCAGCACCGCCTCCATCCGGGCCAGCAGCTCGGCGCTGCTGTAGGGCTTCACGACGTAGTCGTCGGCGCCGGCCCGCAATCCGGCGATCCGCTCGTGCTCCTCGGCGCGGGCGGTGACGGCGATGATGGGCACGTCGACCACCCGGCGCAGTGCCCGGCACACCGCCAGGCCGTCGATGTCCGGCAGCCCCAGGTCCAGCAGGACGAGGTCCACCCGGTGCGCGCTCAGGGCCGCCCGCCCGGAGGACACCCGGTGCACGAGCACGCCGTGGCGGCGCAGCACGTCACCCAGGGCCGCAGCCACCCGATCGTCGTCCTCGACCAGCAGCACCCGCACGTCACGCCTCCCGTCCCGTCGCGGTGGCCCCCGCGACGTTAGGTGAACGTCAAGTCCTCGCCCCGCGCTCGGCTTCGGCGTCGGATCCTGTCACGGTCCTCGGCAACAACGTGAGGGAGGCCACACGGTGACTGCGCACGAGCCCGACGCGGGAAGCCCCGGCGACCGGGCCACCGGCTCGACCACCGACCGGGCGGGCACGCCTGCCGCAGCGACCGCCCCGGTACGCGCCGAGGAGGTGGAGCGGCCCGGCGCGCTCGGGGAGGTGCCGGCCGAGGCCGACGCGGAGCGGCCGGCGCGCGCACTCGGCGGGCGGCTGCGGCTCGGGGTGAGCGTGGTGGCCGCCCTGCTCTCGGTCTACGCGCTGTGGAACGTGTTCTTCCCGGTGCCCGCGCTGCAGTACCGGATCCTCTTCCTGGCCGTCGTGCTGCCGCTGACCTTCCTGCTCTACCGGCCGGCGGTGCGGGTGCTGCGCGGCCGGGCGGAGGGGCCGGACCGGCCCGGCGTCCTGGACTGGGCGCTGGCCGCCGCGTCGCTGTTCGTGACCGTCTGGCCGCTGCTCGCCGGCTTCGACGACTACATCTCGCGCAGCTTCCGGCCGCTGGTCATCGACGTGGTCTGCGGGCTGGCGCTGTGCGCCCTGGTGCTGATCGCGACCTGGCGGACGGTCGGGCCGGTGCTGCCGGTGATCTGCCTGCTCTTCATCGGCTACGCCTACGCCGGCGACCTGATCCCCAACGGCTGGCTGATCGGCCACCGCGGCTACGACTACCCGCGGCTGACCTCCCAGTTCGTGATGGGCACCGAGGGCCTCTACGGGGTCCCGCTGGACGTCGCGGCCACCTACATCATCCTGTTCACGATCTACGGCGCGGTCCTGGAGTTCTCCGGCGCCGGCCAGTTCTTCCTCGACATCAGCTTCGCGGCCTTCCGCCGGTCGCGATCCGCGCCCGGCCGGACGGTGACCCTCGCCGGCTTCCTGCTGGGCACCGTGTCCGGGTCCGGAACGGCCACCGCGGTCAGCCTCGGCAGCGTCGCCTGGCCCATCCTGAAGCGGGCAGGCTACCCGCGGGAGTCCGCCGGTGGCGTGCTGGCCGCCGCCGGCATCGGGGCGATCCTGTCCCCGCCCACGCTGGGGGCGGCGGCGTTCATCATCGCCGAGCTGCTGCGGGTCTCCTACCTGACGGTCCTGGGCTACGCGCTCATCCCGACGCTGCTGTACTACCTGGGCATCTTCCTGGCGGTCGAGTTCGACGCCCGACGGTTCGGCGTCCGCGAGGTGCCGCTCCAGCGAGCGAGCTTCTGGCGGCTGCTCGGCCGGTTCGGCTACCACTTCAGCTCGTTGTTCGTCATCGTCGCGCTCCTGGCGCTGGACCAGTCGGCCTTCAAGGCGGTCGTCTACGCCACCGGCCTGGCCTTCCTGCTCTCGTTCCTGGACCGCAGCCGCCGGATGACCCCGCCCCGGGTCTTCGAGGCGCTGGCCAAGGGCGCCGCCGGGGTGCTCCCGGTCGCCGCGACGACGGCCGCGGCGGGGCTGATCGTGGCGGTGCTGACGCTGACCGGGCTCGGCCTGGACCTGTCCTCGATCATCGTGGACCTGGCCGGGCTGGTGTCCAGCAATGCCACCGCCCAGCTGATGGTGACCTGCGTGCTGGCCGCCGTCGCGGTGCTCGTGCTCGGCCTGGCCGTGCCGGTGACAGCGTCCTTCATCATCGCCGCGGTGATCATCGCCCCGGCGCTGACCTCCCTGGGCGTGGCCACCCCCGAGGCCTACATGTTCATCTTCTACTACGCGGTGCTCTCCGAGGTCAGCCCGCCGACGGCGCTGGCCGCCGTGGCCGCAGCCGCCATCACCGGCGGGAACGCCTTCAAGACGATGATCATGACGTTCAAGTACACGCTGCCGGCCTTCCTCGTGCCGCTGGCCTTCGTGCTCACCACGAACGGCCAGGGTCTGGTGGGCCAGGGCGGCGCGGCCACCGTCCTGTTCGCGACGGCGGTGTCCGCACTCGCTGTCGGCTCGCTGGCCGTCGTCACGGGCAAGTGGCTCATCGGCCCGGCGCGGCTCCCCGAGCGCGTGCTCGCCGGCATCGCCGCCGTCCTGCTCCTCTACCTGGAGACGACGACCGTGCTGATCGGCCTGGCCGCGCTGGTCCTCGCCGTGCTGGTGCACCTGCTCAACCTGCGTCTGCACTCCGGCGGAACGCGCTCGCAACCGCCGGCCGACGACGAGGGCGGATCCGGCACGCCGCCCCCCAACGATCCGAACCGCACCACCCCGTCCGCCCCCTCCCAGGAGATCACCCCATGAGAAAGCCCCGCACTTCCGTCCTGCTCGCCCTGGCCTCGGCCACCGCCCTCGCCCTCGCCGGCTGCGGGGAAGCCGGTGGTGGTGGTGGTGGCGGTGGCGGCGGCAGCGCCGCCGAGGGAGACGGCCCCGGCTGCGCCGAACCGGCCGGCGGTGGCCGGCTGTCGATCGCCACCGGCAACACGACCGGGGTCTACTACATCCTGGGCGGGGGGATCGCCAGCGTGCTGACCGACAACGTCGAGGGCACCGAGGCCACGGCGGAGGCGACCAACGCCTCGGCGGAGAACATCCAGCTGGTCTGCGCCGGCGACAGCGACATCGGCTTCAGCCTGGCCGACACCGCCGCCGACGCGGTGAACGGCGGGGCCGGTTTCGAGGGCGAGCCCCAGTCGGTGCAGGCACTGGCCCGCATCTACAGCAACTTCACGCAGGTGTTCGCCCGCGCCGACGCCGGCATCGAGTCGATGGCGGACATGGCCGGCAAGAAGGTGTCGACCGGTTCGCCGAACTCCGGGACAGAGGTGATCGCGACCCGGCTGCTCGAGGTCAACGACCTCAGCACCGGCGACGTCGACCAGCAGCGGCTGGGTCTCCCCGAGAGCGTGCAGGGCATGAAGGACGGCTCCATCGACGCACTCGTCTGGTCCGGCGGCCTGCCCACCGGCGGCATCACCGACCTGGTCACCTCGATGGGCGACGACGTGGTGATGCTCCCGCTGGACGAGGAGCTGCCCAAGATGCAGGAGGCCTACGGCGACGCCTACACCGAGGGCAGCATCCCGGCCGACACCTACGGTCTGCCCGAGGACGTCGCCACGATCGCCGTGCCGAACCTGCTCGTGGTCAGCGACGCGATGCCGGAGGACGTGGCCGAGCAGGTGACCCGGGCGATCTTCGAGAACCTCGACGACCTCGCCGCGGTGCACCCGGAGGCGGAGAACATCTCCGCGGACACCGCCACCGACACCGGTGACGTACCGCTGCACCCGGGCGCGCAGGCCTACTTCGACGAGCAGGGCTGACGCTGGTGGCCGACGTCGCGCTCGGCCCGGGCCTGTGGGGGGTCCTGGCCACCCCGTTCGCCGGCCCGGAGCTGGCGGTCGACCGGGAGAGCCTGACCCGGCTCGCCGGCCACCTGGAGACGACCGGCGCCACGGGGCTGACGGTGCTCGGCGTGTTCGGGGAGGCGGCCCGGCTGTCGGCCGGCGAGCGGCGGGAGGTGCTCGCCACGGTGGTCGACGCAGTGGCGCTGCCCGTGGTGGTCGGTGCGACGTCGCTGGCCACGGCACCGCTGCTGGACGAGGTGCGGATGGCCCAGGACGTCGCCGGCGACCGGCTGGCCGCGGTGATGGTGCAGGTCCACTCCCCCAGCGCCGACGTCCTGCGGGCGCACCTGCAGGCCGTGCACGACGCGACCGGCGCGGCCGTGGTGGTGCAGGACTACCCCGTGGCCAGCGGTGTGCGGATCGGCGGTGAGGACCTGGCGCGGGCACTCACCGGCTTGCCGTTCGTGGCCGCGGTCAAGGCGGAGTCGCCGCCCTCCGCGGCCGCCGTCGCGATGCTCACCTCCCGGCTGGACGTGCCGGTGTTCGGCGGCCTGGGCGGGTTGGGGCTGCTCGACGAGCTGGCTGTGGGGGCGGCCGGGGCGATGACCGGGTTCTCCTTCCCGGAAGGACTCATCGCCTGCACCCGGGCGTTCGCCGAGGAGGGTTTCCCCGCCGCACGAGACGCGTTCCTGCCCTACCTGCCGCTCATCGCCTTCGAGCAGCAGCCGGGCATCGGGCTGTCGATCCGCAAGGAGTGCCTGCGGCACCGCGAGCTGGTCACCGAGGCGGCCGTGCGGCCGCCCGCGCCGTCCATGCCGGAGGCGTTGCGCGACCAGCTGGTCCGCCAGGTCGACGCGCTCGCCGCCCCCTCCGGACGGCGGTGACGGCCCGGCCGGGGTCACCCGGCCGGGCGCGGTCCTCTCCCGGTCTGCCCGCCGTCCGCCCTCAGGAGCTCATCTGCCGCTTGAGCCAGAACTGCTCGAAACCCCAGGTGCCGGCACCGCTGGAGTGGTAGCTGACGAGCTCCCACCCCTCGGCGCCGAGCTTGTTGAGGACCGAGCTGGTGTCGCCCTGCTGGCGTTCGGACTGTCCGCCGGGGAGCTTGATGCTCACGCCGGCGCGCTGCGACTCGGCGTCGTTGGCGGTGATGACGGAGGCGTATTCCCACGTGGCCACGGCTTGAATCTATCGGGCGATCCGACCGGGCCGGCCGCCAGTCACCGTTCGGACGTCGACCGCTCCGGCACCAGCAGGGCGACGCACTCCACGTGCGCGGTCATCGGAAAGGCGTCGAACCCGCGGATGCCGGCCAGCCGGTATCCCGCACCGACGAACGCCGCGACGTCGCGGGCCAGCGCGGCGGGGTCGCAGGCGACGTAGACGACGGCCCGCGCCCCCGTGCCGGCCAGCAGGCGGCTGACCGCGGGTCCCGCGCCGGCCCGGGGCGGGTCCAGGACGACGACGTCCGGCGCGCCGAGCTCGGCCAGCAGCTCGCCCAGCCCCTCCACGTCGACGTCGCCCTGCCACACCTCCGCCTGCGGGAGGTCGGTCAGGTTGGCGTCGGCGGCGGCGCAGGCGCCGGCGTCGGACTCGACGCAGACGACGCGACCCTCCGGGCCGACGGCAGGGGCCAGGGCGCCGCCGAAGAGACCGGCGCCGGCGTAGAGGTCGAGCACCGTCTCCCCCGCGCGGACGCCGGCGAACTCCGCGACGGCCGCGACGAGCGCGTCGGCGGCGGCCGGGTGCACCTGCCAGAAGCCGGTTCCCTCGACCTCCCAGTCGCGGCCACCCGCACGCCGCTCGGCGCGGCCGGCCGGCTCCTCCGGCAGCTCACCACCGGGCCGCACGACGCGGCTGGAGGTGGGCCGGCCCTGCCGGTCCAGCCGGGTGGTCGTCACCGCGCCGGTGGAGTCGACCGACACGTCGACCGCGCCCGCGCCCGGCCACTGCCGCTGCAGGACCGCCGCCGCGGCCGGCTCGACGGTGATGGGGCAGTCGGCCAGCGGGACGACGTCGTGCGAGCGGTGCCGCCGCAGCCCGGCCGCACCCGACCGGTCGACGGCGAACCGGGCGCGCGACCGCCAGCGCAGCGGCCCGCCCGGAAGCTCCTCGACGGTCACGTCGACGTCGTCGAGCCCGGCCAGCCGGGCCAGCTGCTCCCGGACGACGGCGGACTTCAGGCGCCGCTGCTCGGCCGGGTCGACGTGCTGCCAGTCGCAGCCGCCGCAGCGCCCGGGGCCGCTGTAGGGGCAGGGGCGCTCCACCCGCGCGGGCGCGGCCTCGAGCACCTCGATCGCGTCGGCGCGGCAGAAGCCCCGATGCCGGTCCTCGGTCACCCGCACCACCACCCGCTCACCGGGCAGGCTGTGCCGCACGAAGACGACACGTCCCTCGTGCCGGGCCACGCAGTGGCCGCCGTGGGCCACCGGGCCGACGGTCACCTCGAACCGGCGGCCGGCCCAGTTCAGCCCGGAGTCCTCACCCATACGGCGAGCTCCCGACCTCGTCCTCGGTCAGGCCGCGGCGGAGGTCCCCCGGCATCGGGCCGGAGCGGTGCCCGTCCAGGTCGTCCCGGCCGACCGAGCTCTCCAGCTGCCACGGCACCGTGGTGATCATGACGCCGGGCTGGAACTGCAGCCGCGCCCGCAACCGCAGGGCGCTCTGGTTGTGCAGCACGTTCTCCCACCAGTGCCCGACCACGTACTGCGGCACGAACACCACGACCAGCTCCCGGGGGCTGTCGCGCCGGATCGCCTTCACGTGGTCGAGCACCGGCCGGGTGATCTCCCGGTAGGGCGACTCCACCACGGTCAACGGGATGGGGATGTCGTAGCGCTCCCAGTCGCTCTGCAGCGCCCGGGTGTCGGCGTCGTCGACGTTGACGGTGAGCGCGGTGAGGACGTCGGGCCGCGTGGCCCGGGCGAAGGACAGCGCGCGCAGGGTCGGCTTGTGCACCTTCGAGACCAGCACGATCGCGTGCACCTTGCTGGGCAGCATGCGCGAGTCGGTGTCGGGGGTCAGCTGGTCGGACACGTTCGAGTAGTGCCGGTTGATGGCCCGCATGAGCACGAAGAGCACCGGCATCACCAGCAGCACCAGCCAGGCGCCATGGGTGAACTTCGTGATGACGACGATGACCAGGACGACGGTCGTGAGGCTGCCGCCGACGGTGTTGATCAGCTGGGACCGTCGGATCCCGCGACGGGCCGCGGGGTCGCGCTCAGTCAGCAGCTCCCGGTTCCAGTGCCGGACCATCCCCCACTGGCCGATGCTGAAGCTGGTGAAGACGCCCACGATGTACAGCTGGATGAGCTGGTTCGTGTCGGCCTGGAAGGCGGCGATGAGCAGCGCCGCGAAGCCGGCCAGCAGCAGGATGCCGTTGCTGTAGACGAGCTTGTCGCCGCGGGTGTGCAGCTGGCGGGGCATGAAACGGTCCTGCGCCAGCACGGAGCCCAGCAGCGGGAAGCCGTTGAAGGCGGTGTTCGCGGCCAGGATCAGCACCAGCGCCGTCGCGGCGAGGATGAAGAAGAACCCGACGGAGGTGTCCCCGCCGAACGTGGCGGCGGCCAGCTGCGCGATGACGGTGCGCTGGGGCTCGGTCTCGCAGTTCGCGAAGCCCTCCAGGTCGCAGGGGTGCTCGGCGTACTTGACGTCCGCGAGCAGCGCCAGCGCGGTGACCCCGGCGAACATCGTCGCGGCGATCCCGCCCATGATCGCCAGCGTGGTGGCCGCGTTCTTGCTCTTCGGCGGCTTGAACGCCGGGACGCCGTTGGCGATGGCCTCCACCCCGGTCAGCGCGGTGCAGCCGGAGGCGAAGGCCCGCAGCGCGAGGAAGATCAGCGCCAGGCCGCCCAGGTTGTCGTAGCCGGCCTCGGGCGTGATGCCCCAGCCCGCGCTCTCCGCGACCACGGGCGAGTCGGTGACCAGCTCGCGCACCAGCCCGGTGACGATCATCACCATGATCCCGGCGACGAACAGGTAGGTGGGGGCGGCAAAGGTGCGGCCCGACTCCCGCAGCCCGCGCAGGTTGGCCGCCGCCAGCAGGGCCACCAGCCCCACCGCGATCGCCACGCGGTACTCGTCGAGCGACGGGAAGGCCGAGATGATGTTGTCGGTGCCCGACGACACGGACACCGCGACGGTGAGCACGTAGTCGACGAGCAGCGCGCTGGCCACGGTGAGGCCGGCGAACTGCCCGTGGTTCTTCATGGCGACCTCGTAGTCACCACCGCCGGACGGATAGGCGCGGACCACCTGCCGGTAGGAGAGGACCACCGTCCCCAGCAGCAGCACGACCGCGACGGCCAGCCACGGAGCGAGGAAGAGGAACGCCGTCCCGGCCAGGGTCAGCACGATCAGGATCTCCTGGGTGGCGTAGGCCACGGAGGAGAGCGGGTCGCTGGCGAAGATGGGCAGGGCGAGGCGCTTGGGGAGCAGGGACTCGCCCAGCCGGTCGCTGCGCACGGCGCGACCGAGGACGATCCTCTTCGGGAGGTGTCCGAGGTCGGACAGGCGAGGCACGGCGGCGATGGTACGGACGCCGCGGCACCCGGCGCCGCACCGGAAGGCCGCGCCCCGCCCGGGAGGGGGAGGTCACCCCGCGCGGGCCCGTCGCAGCCGCCCACCAGGTGTAGTTTCGCGGCGGTACGCGCGGCGGACGGCGCTCGCGCGACGGGCCCGCGGGAGAACTTCGTGCACGTGGTCGTGATGGGCTGCGGACGCGTCGGCTCCGCCATCGCCCGCCGCCTCGAGGAGGTCGGCCACAGCGTCGCCGTGATCGACCAGGACCCCGGCGCGTTCCGTCGTCTGGGCCCTGACTTCGCCGGCCGGCAGGTCACCGGTCTGGGCTTCGACCGCCAGACCCTGCTGGACGCGGGCGTGGACTCGGCGGGGGCGTTCGCCGCGGTGAGCAGCGGTGACAACTCCAACATCATCAGCGCCCGGGTGGCCCGCGAGACCTTCGGCGTCCAGCACGTCGTCGCCCGCATCTACGACTCCAAGCGGGCCGAGGTCTACGAGCGCATGGGCATCCCGAGCGTGGCGACCGTCCCGTGGACGGTGAACCGCCTGCTGCGCGAGCTGCTGTCGGTGAAGGTCAGCGAGCTGTGGCGCGAGCCCACCGGCAAGGTCCTGCTCATGCGGATCACCGTGACCGAGGGCTGGATCGGCAGGAAGCTCGCCGACCTCGAGGGGGCCTCGGGTGCCCGCGCCGCCTGGCTGGTGCGCTTCGGGGAGGCCCAGCTGCCGACGGCCACGACGGTCCTGCAGGACGGCGACCAGCTCGTCGTCGCCGTCACCGACGACATCACCGACCGCGTCCACCAGGTCGTCGAGCGCCCGGCCGAGGGTGGGCACCGCTGATGCGCGTCGCCATCGTCGGCGCCGGCGCCGTGGGCCGGTCCATCGCCGGGGAGCTCCTGGGCAACGGCCACACCGTGATGCTGATCGAGAAGGACCCGCGCAAGGTGCGCACCCGCGCGGTGCCCGGTGCGGAGTGGGTGCAGGCCGACGCGTGCGAGGTCTCCTCGCTCGAGGAGGCGCAGCTGGCCACCTGCGACGTCGTGGTGGCGGCCACCGGCGACGACAAGGCCAACCTGGTCGTCTCGCTGCTGGCCAAGACCGAGTTCGCGGTCAACCGGGTGGTGGCCCGGGTGAAGGACCCGCGCAACGAATGGCTCTACACCGAGGCGTGGGGCGTCGACGTCGCCGTCTCCACCCCGCGCGTGCTGGCCGCGCTGGTCGAGGAGGCGGTGACCGTCGGCGACGTCGTCCGGCTGATGAGCTTCCGCAAGGGCGCCGCCAACCTGGTCGAGATCACCCTGGCCGAGGACACCCCCTGGGTCGGCAAGCCGGTCCGTGAGGTGCCGCTCCCGCGCGAGACGGTGCTGACCGCGATCCTGCGCGGCGAGCGGGTGATCAACCCCTCGCCGGACGAGCCGCTCGAGGCCGGTGACGAGCTGCTGTTCGTCACCCACGCCGACGTCGAGGAGCAGCTCAAGGCGGTGCTCGCACCCGAGAACGGCTCCGGCACCGCGGACCGGAGGGACCCCCTCCGGGGCACCTTCTAGGCCGTAGGTTCTAGGCCTCGAGTTATAGGCCGCGGGTTCTAGGCCGCGGGCGAACCGAGGTCGCGCACGCGGTGCCGGTGCAGCCGCGACACGACCCACAGGGTCACCAGGACCTCGACCGCGGTGACCGGCAGGCCGAGCAGCAGGGTCACGACCCCGAGGTCGGTCGCGTCGCTGTTCTCGCTGCCGAGGTACAGGTACCACTGGACGCCGGCCCGCACGAGGAACACCGAGCCCCAGAGCACGGTCAGCCAGCTGTAGGCCCGCAGCAGCCGCGGGTCCTCGCGCCAGTGCAGCTCGGGATCGGGGTCGCGCTCGGCACGGCCGGTCGCGGGATCGCGCTCGCCGGGGCGGAGCACGGCCTTGGCGCGGTCCATGCGGCCGCGCATGCCGGGGACCGGGTGCCGGTGGGCGGCCATCGAACCGAGGTGACTGGGCGCCAGGAACTCCGCGATCACGCCGACCAGCGGCCGGCGCAGCGCGATCGACCCGAACAGGACGACGGCCAGACCGGCGTTGCGGATGATGCCGGGGACGTAGAAGTCGCGGGGCTGGCCGGTGAAGGCGGCGATGGCGACGGCGATGCCCACCGCGAACAGCCCGCTGACGGCCTGCTGCACGCTCTCGCGGCGCACCAGCCGGAGGAGGAACACCAGCAGCGCCGCGGCCAGCGCCGCCCAGACGCCGGTGCGCAATCCGTCCAGGGAGTTGCCGACGATGAACGCGATCGTCGGCAGGGTGGCGTCCAGCATGCCGCGCCAGCCGCCGAGCTGCTCGAGCACGAGATGCCGGTCGAAGGCCGGCGCGCCGGCCTGACCGCCCGACGGGCCGTCGGGGTGGGGCGCCGGCTGGTCGACCGGGCCCTCCGCTGCGCTCATCGACGGTTCCCCCGGTGCTCGTCCGCCCTCTGCCGGGGACTCCCCCGCGCGATGTCCACGACGTCAGCCGGTCAGCCGGCGCCCAGCTCGTACCAGGGGTTGTAGATGACCCGTTTGCCGTCGAAGGCGGCGAACCGGCCGCGGGCGGTGAGGGTGCGGCCGGGCTCGATGCCCGGGATGCGACGGCGGCCCAGCCAGACGAGCGTCACCGAGCCGGAGCCGTCGAAGAGCTCCGCCTCCAGGGTGGGAACGGTCTCACGAGGGGTGTAGACGACCGACTTCAGCCGGCCCGTCACCGTGACGACGGCGCCCTTGCGACACGACACGAGGGGCTCGCAGCCGGCGTTCACGGCCTCGGCACGCAGCTGCTGCGCGTCGATGGTCTCGTCGTCGGCGGCCAGCCGCTGCAGGGTGCGCGACAGCCAGCCGGGCGATCGGGTCTCGGTCACCGATCCAGCGTACGGCGCTTCCCGCCGCGCGTGCTGTGCCGTCCCACCGGAGTGGCCGCGGGAGGGGTCAGGTCGCGGGCGGCGGCTGGGCGCCGGGCTGACGTGCCGCCTCCTGCTGCCTGGCCAGTTGGGCGGCCGCCTGCGGGGGCAGCGTCAGGGGCAGCTGCTCGCGCACCGGCATCGGCTCGGCGCCGCGGACGACCACGATGCCCTCGAACGCGGACTCCAGGACGGTCGCCGCCTCGGGGGTCTCGGCGGCCGGCCCGGTGATCAGGCCCCGCAGGAACCAGCGCGGGCCGTCCACCCCGAGGAACCGGGCGGCCCGGCGCACCGGCTGCGGCGCGGCGGTCTGCCCCGGCTGGGCGGGGGGCGCGGCGACGATCGTGCCGGCGAGCTCGGTGCCGAACGGCCCCTCGACCTCGCGCAGCGAGCCGCCCTGACCCGACGCGCTCGTCGCCAGGTCCGCACGGACGCTGTCCCAGATCCCGCCGGCCCGCGGCGCGGCGAAGGCCGACACCTGGAGGAGCGAGTCCCCCGACCGCAGGGTCGCGCCGATCACCTTCTGCTGCTGGTTGAGCTCCACCCGCAGATCGGTGCCGGCGAGGCCGGGCAGCCGGATGGAGCCGAGGTCGATGCGCGGCACGCCGTCCTCGGGCGCGTCCGCGGAGTCCCACGGCCCCGACGTCTCGGCGACCTCGCGCTCGCGGTGCTGCGGCTCCGGCGGCACCCCGCGCTCGCGCAGGCTGCGGTCGATCCGGTTGCGCCGCCGTCCGAACGGCATGTCAGGCCTGCCCTTCCCGAGTCGCTGCGGTGCCCGCCGCCGCCGGAGTGTCTCCGTGTCCACCGGTCGAACCGTGCCCGCCGTGGCCCCTCTCGGACGCCGGGAGCTCGTCCACCGGCACGAAGCGAGCCTGCACCACCGGCTGCACGACCAGCTGGGCGATGCGGTCGCCACGGCGCAGCGTGAGCGGCGTGGTGGGGTCCAGGTTGATGAGGTTGACCTTGATCTCGCCGCGGTAGCCGGCGTCGATGGTGCCCGGGGCGTTGACCAGGCTGAGCCCCAGCCGGTGGGCCAGGCCCGAGCGCGGGTGCACGAAGCCGGCGTACCCGTCCGGGATGGCCACGGCGACCCCGGTGCCGACCAGCGCACGCTCGAACGGCGCGAGCTCGACGTCCTCGGCGAGCGAGAGGTCCGCGCCGGCGTCACCGGCGAGCGCGTAGCGCGGAGCGACGTCCCGCGGCGAGGTCAGGCGGACGGGGACCTCCAGCGTCGGAGGGGGAAGATCAGGCACGTCGGCGACCATATAAGGACCAC
>CADCTN010000199.1 GCA_902805535.1 uncultured Blastococcus sp.
CCTGGAGGACTTCTTCCAGGAGATCGCCGGCGGGGCCGACCCGGCCGAGGCGGCGGCGAAGGCGGATCAGCTCATCAGCGACACGCTCAACTGACCGCCGAGGACGAGATCTGCACACTCGCCCGCTTCAGCCGCCCGCACGGGGCGAGTGTGCAGATCTCGTCTGATCTCTGGGGGAGCCCGCCCATGACCGGTCCACGCACGCCCGTGACCACCGCCCCGCCGGCGCCCCCGCCGGCGCCGGTGCTGCCGGTGCCGACGCCGGCCCCGCTGGAGGGCCGCTCGCCGAGGCGGCCGCCGCAGCGCTCCCGGCTGGGGCCCTACCTGCTCCTCGTCCCGGCGCTCGTGCCGATCGCCGTGGGGCTGGGCTACCCGCTGGTCCGGCAGTTCGTCATCTCCTTCCAGGAGTACGGCCTCGCCCAGCAGTTCGGCCGGCCCGCCGAGTGGGTGGGCCTGCGGAACTACGCAGAGCTGCTCGGCGACTCCTACGTCTGGGGCGTGATCCTCCGGTCGATCGCCTTCTGCCTGGTCAACGCCGGGCTGACCATGGTGGTGGGCATCGCCCTCGCGGTGCTCATGACCAGGGTGGGCCGGGCGGCCCGGATCACGCTGCAGGTGGGCATGCTGCTGGCCTGGGGCACCCCGGTCCTGGCGACCATGACCGTCTGGCAGTGGCTGTTCGACTCCCAGTACGGCGTCGTGAACTGGCTGTTGGCCGAGCCGCTCGGCATGGAGTCCATGCGCTACCACTCCTGGCTCGTCGAGCCGCTGTCCTTCTACGGGGTGGCCACCGTCATCGTGGTCTGGATGAGCGTCCCGTTCGTGGTCTTCACCGTGTACGCGGGCCTGCTCCAGGTGCCGGAGGAGTGCATGGAGGCTGCCCAGCTCGACGGGGCCAACGCCTGGCAGCGGCTGTGGACCCTGGCGATCCCCATGATCAAGCCGGTGCTCTTCGTCGTCGCGCTGCTCCAGATCATCTGGGACCTGCGGGTGTTCACCCAGATCTACGTGCTCCAGCGCGCGGGTGCCCCGACGCGCGAGACGCACCTGCTGGGCACCTACATCTACTCACTCGCCAAGGAGTTCTCGATGGCCGGCGCCATGGCCACGATCATGCTGGTGATCACGCTGGGGCTGACCGCCTTCTACATCCGCCGGATGCTGCGAGAGGAGCAGGTGTGAGCGCCCCCGCGGCCCTCGGACGGCGCAGGCGGCGCCGTCCGGCCACCGGCAGCCGCCTGCTGGGGGTCCTCGCCGTCCTGGTCGCGCTGATCTGGGTCTTCCCCGTCTACTGGATGATCAGCAGCGCCTTCCTGCCCACCAACCGGCTCCGCACCGCCGAGCCCACCTTCTTCCCGGTGGGCGGGACGCTGTCCAACTTCCGCCGCGTCGTCGCCGACCCCGATTTCCTGGACGCCGTCCGCGTCTCCCTCGCCGTCACGGGGCTGACCCTCGCCGCGGCGATCCTGTTCGCGTTCGTCGCGGCCCTGGCGATCAGCCGGTTCCGGTTCCGCGGCCGGAAATGGTTCATCGTGACCATTCTCGTCGTCCAGATGATCCCCGCCGAGGGCCTTTTCATATCTCAATACCAGCTGCTCGACGGATGGGGGCTGGTGAATGCGGTCCTCGGTCTCTCGATCGTCTATGTCGCCGCCATTCTCCCGTTCACGATCTGGATGCTGCGTGGATTCGTCAGCGGCGTCCCGATCGAGCTGGAGGAGGCGGCGATGGTCGACGGCCTGTCCCGCACCGCGGCCTTCTTCCGGATCACCTTCCCGCTGCTGGCCCCGGGGCTGGTCGCCTCCGGCGTGTACGGCTTCCTGCAGGCGTGGAACGAGTACACCCTCGCGCTGGTGGTCATGACCGATCCCGGGCAGCGCACCGTCCCGCTGTGGCTGCAGGGCCTCGTCGAGGCCAACCGGGCCACCGACTGGGGGGTCGTCATGGCCGGGGCCACGCTGGTGACGGTGCCCGTCATCGTGTTCTTCCTCCTCGTGCAGCGCAGGATGAGCGCCGGCCTGGTCGCCGGGGCGGTGAAGGGGTGAGCGCCGACGCGCAGGCGCCCGCCCGCTGGTCGATCGGGCTGGACATCGGCGGCACCAAGGTGCTCGGGGTCCTCCTGGACGACGAGGCCACCGTCCGGGGCGACGCCATGGTCCGGGGCAGCGTGCGGGTGCCGACCCGGCTGGGCACCGACGGCGTGGTCGCGGCCGCGGCCGAGGTCGTGCAGCGGCTGTGCCGGGCGCAGGGCATCGCACCGGCCGAGCTGGCCGGTGTCGGGGCGGGCGTCCCGGGGCTGGTCGACCCGGTGAGCGGCGAGGTCTCCCACGCGCTGAACCTGGACATCCACGAGCGCGGCGTGCGACTGGCGCCGATGCTGGCCGCCCGGCTCCAGGGCGTCCCGGTGACCGTGGAGAACGACCTGAACGTCGCCGCGGTCGGGGCCGCGCGCGTGCTGGGCCTGCCTGGCGACCTGGCCTTCCTCGCACTGGGCACCGGCGTCGCCGCCGGGTTGCTGCTCGGTGGGGAGCTGCGCCGCGGCTACCGCGGCGGGGCGGGCGAGATCGGGCACCTGCCGTACACCTCGACCGGCCCGCTGTGCCCCTGCGGCCAGCGCGGCTGCCTCGAGCTGTACGCCTCCGGGTCGGCGATCGACGCCGCGTGGCCCAGCCGTACCGGGCGTCCCGCCGCCGCGGAGGTGTTCGCCGCCGCCTCCGAGGGCGACGCCGCGGCTCTCGTGATCCGGCACCGGTTCACCGACGCGGTCGCCGCGGCCGTGCGGTTGCTGGTCCTCACCTGCGACGTCGAGCACGTCGTCCTCGGCGGGGGCGTGGCGGAGGTGGGCGCGCCGCTGCTGGACGCGGTCTGCCGGCAGGTGCGCGCCCAGGCCGACGGCTCGCCGTTCCTGCGCAGCCTGCGCATCGCCGACCGCGTCCAGGTGGTGCCCGGCGGGGTCCCGGTCGCGCCCATCGGGGCTGCCCTGACCGCCCGGGGCGCGGTCGGCCGGCGGTCGTCGGTGGAGCCGGTCGGGACGTGACCGCGTGGAGGTGATCATCCTGCCGGGACCCGAGGAGGTGGGCCGCTTCGGCGCCGACCGGATCGCCGCGGTGGTCGCCCGCACGCCGCGCGCGGTGCTCGGCCTGGCCACGGGGTCCTCGCCCACCGGCATCTACGCCGAGCTCGCCCGCCGCGTGGCGGCCGGCACGCTGGACCTCTCCGGCGTCAGCGGCTTCGCGCTGGACGAGTACGTCGGCATCCCGGCCGACCACCCGCAGAGCTACGCCGCGGTGATCGACCGGGAGGTGGTGCGCCCGCTGCGGCTGGACCCCACGCGCGTCCGGGTGCCCGACGGCCGGGCCGCCGACCTCGAGGCGGCGGGCGCCGACTACGACGCGGCGATCGCGGCGGCCGGCGGGGTGGACCTCCAGCTCCTCGGCATCGGCACCAACGGGCACATCGGGTTCAACGAGCCGACGTCGTCCTTCGCCTCCCGGACCCGGGTCAAGACCCTCGCGCCCCGGACGCGCACGGACAACGCCAGGTTCTTCGCCTCGCCGGCGGAGGTGCCCACGCACTGCCTCACCCAGGGGCTCGGCACGATCCTCCAGGCCCGGGAACTGCTGCTGGTGGCGCAGGGGGAGGGCAAGGCCGACGCGGTGGCGGCGGCGGTCGAGGGCCCGCTGAGCAGCATGTGCCCGGCCTCGGCGCTGCAGCTGCACCGGCGGGCGAGCGTGGTCGTCGACGAGGCGGCCGCCTCCCGGCTGCGGCTGGCCGAGTACTACCGCTTCACGCACGAGCACAAGCCGCCGTGGCAGCGGCCTTGAACCGTCAGGGCGCGACCGGCTCGCCGTCGGCCCACACCGAGCGGACCGACCAGTCGTCGGTGAGGACGACGGCGTCCGCGGCGTAGCCGGGGGCGAGCCGCCCGAACCGGTCGCCGACGCCGACCGCGCGGGCGGGGGTCGCCGTCAGCG
>CADCTN010000200.1 GCA_902805535.1 uncultured Blastococcus sp.
AGGTGTCGTGAACCGGCTGCCTACGCAGGAGCGCGTCATCGCGCTGACCTTCGACGCGTGCGGTGGCCCGCGCGGCAGCGGCTACGACGCATCGCTGATCGACGCCCTGCGGTCATCGGGGACGCCGGCCACGCTGTTCCTCAACCAGCGCTGGATCCTCGCCCACCCCGACCTCGCCGCGGAGCTGGCCGCCGACCCGCTGTTCGAGCTGGCCAACCACGGAACGGCGCACCTGCCGCTGTCGGTGCGCGGGGCCGCGGCCTACGGGATCGCCGGGACGAGCGACCCGGGTGCGGTCTTCGACGAGATCGCCGGCAACCGGCGGACGCTGACCGAGCTCACCGGCCTCGCCCCCCGGTTCTTCCGGTCCGGGACGGCGCACTACGACGACGTCGCCGTCCGGATCGCCGGGGACGTCGGCGAGACGGTGGTGAACTTCGACGTCAACGGGGACGCCGGCGCGACGTCCGGCGCGCGGGAGGTGACCGCCGCCCTGTGCTCGGCCTCGGCCGGGTCGATCGTCATCGGGCACATGAACCAGCCCACGGGCGGCACCGCTGCGGGTGTGGCGGCCGCGCTCCCCCGGCTGACGGCGGACGGGTTCCGCTTCGTGCGGCTGTCGGAGCACCTGTAGCCGCTCCGGCCCTCGGACTGCCGCTGCGGACCGGCGCCGCGCCGTCCGACGAGCCGGTCAGTGCTCTCCCCACCGGAGCGCACGGTGAACCTCTTGGCATCGACGGTGGGTTCACCGTCCTGAGGCGCGTTCTCGACCGCTGCGGCGACGATGCTGGGTCGATCACCTTCGAGGAGGAGCCATGGCCCGACAGGTTCGAACCACCGAGGAGGACCTGGCCCGGTACGCGGCCCGGCCCGACACGCTGCGGTCTGACGACCGCCTCGGCGTGCAGTGCCAGTGGGTCGGTCCCGTGGTCCCTGGACGGTGCCCGAACTGGTCGCACTGGGCCGTCGCCGAGCACGGGGAGCTGCGCCTGTTCTGTCAGTCGCACATGGTCGGCTTCCACAGGGGCCTGCGGCACGGACTCGCGTGACCGGGATCGTCGTGAGCGGTCGGAGCTGCACGTCGGCTCTCCGGTGACGAGCAGAGCCCTCAGCGCTCCGAGCGATCCTCGGCCAGGCGCGTCAGCAGCGCGCGCAGCTGTGCGGACTCGGCGCCGTCGAGCTCGGCGAGGAGCTGCCGTTCGGCCTCGTCGCTGGCGCGGAGGGCTCGGACGAGCGCTGTGCGCCCGTCCCCGGTCAGCTCGAGAACGTTCCGGCGCCGGTCGTCGGCATCCGCACGGCGCGCCACGAGCCCTTTGGTCTCCAGCCCGTCGAGCAACCCGACCATGGTGGTCCGATCCACCCCGAGGCGTCCGGCGGCCTCCTGCTGCGACTGGGGGCCTCTGCCGTCCAGGAGGAGCAGGACGCCCAGCTCGCGTCCGCTGATCCCGACCGGAGCCAGGTGCTCGGCGTGCAGGGCCTCGAGGTCGGCGAGGGCGCGCTTGAGCAGGTAGGTGAGCCGCTCGCTCAGCCGCGGCCCCAGGTCGTGGTCGGTTGTCATTCCTGAAGAGTACGTTAGGCTGATCGTCAGGAACACTGACAATCAGTTGAGGAGAAGATCATGACGACACTGTTGCTCACCGGCGCGACCGGACTCGTGGGTTCGCGGCTGCTGCCGCGCCTGGTGGAGGACGGCTACGCCTGCCGTGCGCTCGTCCGCGGTGACGTCGCGCTGCCGCCGGGGGCCACCGGCGTCCGCGGTGACCTGGCCGACCCGGACACGCTGCGTGCGGCGGTGGACGGCGTCGACGCGGTGGTCCACCTGGCGGCGGTGTTCCGCACCCAGGACGAGGACGCCATCTGGCGTGCCAACCGCGACGGCACCCGCAACCTGATCGCGGCTGTCAAGGAGCACGCGCCGGGCGCCCGGTTCGTCATGAGCAGCACCGGGAACGTCTACAACGCCGACGCCACCCGCCCGGCGCTCGAGACCGACGAGTGCTCGCCGACCGCCGCCTACGGGGCGAGCAAGGTGGCGGCCGAGCAGCTGCTCCGCGACAGCGGCCTGACCTGGGCGGTCCTGCGGCTGCCGTTCGTGTACGGGGAGGGCGACGGGCATCTCGCCTCGATCCAGACGCTCGCCCCGCAGTTCGGCCTGCACCCCGCGCAGTCCTACGCCGTGGCGCACCACCGCGACATCGCCGCCGCCGTGCGCCTCGCACTGACCGGGGTGATGGACGGCCGGATCGCCAACGTCACCGACGGCTCCCCGGTCACCATCTACGAGATGGCCCGCCTCGCCGGCCACCCGATCGAAGGGTCCGCCGAGCCGCTGACCAACCCGTGGTTCGGGCACCTCGACGGCACCCTCCTCCGCGAGCTCGGCTTCACCCCGAGCGTGCCCACCATCCACACCGCCGCCCGCGACGGCATCCTCTAGCCGCCCCCGGCCATGAGGTCGGTGGCCTCGGGGGGGCTCGGTGTGCACACCGAGCCCCAACCCATCCGATCGCCGATGGTCATGCCGAACAGCGACCAGCCGCTCGTCCCGCGCGCCCGGACACGCCCAGCCCGCCGCGCGTCCTCACCGGCACCACACCCGGTAGCCGGCCTCGCAGTACATCGCCTGTCTGGAGGACCTCTCATGTCCGCACCTGCACATGTACCCGCACCCGCACCCGCATCTGCCGAAGCCGGTGGCCGCGCCGAGCTGCGACCACTGGCGCTGGCCGCGGCGATCCCGATCGTCGTGGCTCTCATCCTCACCTTGTTCGTCTGGCCGGCACTGCGCGCCGCACCCGAAGGTCTGGACCTCGCCGTCGTCGGCTCGCCCTCCGCGGTCGAAGACGTTGCAGCGTCACTGGATCGCGCTCTAACCGGCGCGTTCGACGTGACCGCCTACCCCGACACCGACGCGGCCCGACAGGCGGTGCTCGACCGCGACGTCGTCGGCGCCCTCGTGCCGGGCGAGCCGGTCACCGCGCTGACGGCCAGCGCCGGCAGCCCCTACGTGGCCCAGCTCGTGCAGGGGGCGGCCCGGGCCCTGCCGGCGTCGGCGCCGCCCGTGGTCGACGACGTGGTGCCCCTGCCGGCCGGCGACCCGCGCGGTGTCGTCCTCTCCGGCGGCGGCCTGCTCCCGCTGACCATCGCCGGCATCGCGCTCGGCGCGGTCACCGCGCTGCAACGGGCACGCGCCCGGATACGCGTCTCGGCGGCGGTCATCGGCGCGGCCGTGTCCGGGCTGCTTTTCGTCACGGTGTTGCAGACCTGGCTGGACGCCCTCGGCGGGTCCTACCTGGTGAACGCCGCGGCCATCGCGCTGGCCGTCGGAGCAGTCGCGCTCCCCGTGCTGGGCTTCATCGCGTTGCTGGGCCAGCGCGGCATCGGCCTGGCCGCACTCATCATGGTCATCCTCGGCAACTCGCTGTCCGGCGCCGCCACCTCACCGGAACTGCTGCCCACAGGCTTCGGGCAGCTCGGCCAGCTGCTCCCCGCCGGCGCGACCGCGTCACTGCTCCGCAGCACCTCCGGCTTCGACGGCACCGGCGCAACCGGCCCTGTCCTCGTCCTGGCCGCCTGGGCCATCGCCGGGACCTGCGCCGCGGCGTACGGCAGGGCTTCGATCGGCGGCCACGGCCGAGCGCCGGGCACGCCCGACATGGCGACGGGCCCAGCAGACGCCCGACCACGCGTCCCGAGCCCAGCGACCCGATGACCGGCGTCCTCGACGTACTCGACCTGACCGGGCAGGAGGTGATCGTCACCGGCGGTGATGCCCGGCTGCTCATTGCCCGCGTCCCGTACCGACCCCGAGGCGCACGTACCGTCGGATCCCGTGCTCGTCCTGCTGCCGCCGTCGGAGACCAAGGCCGCGGGTGGGGACGGCGCCCCGCTCGACCTGTCCGCCCTGACCGCGCCCGAGCTGACCGGCGTCCGCCGCCACCTCGCCGACGCCCTCGTCGAGCTGGCCGCCGCCGTCCCGGCCGCCCGCGCCGCCCTGGGCCTCTCGGCGAAGCAGGACGCGGAGATCGCCCGCAACGCCGAGCTGTGGACCAGCCCCACGCGCCCGGCGCTGGAGCGCTACACCGGGGTCCTGTACGACGCCCTGGACGTCGGGTCGATGACCCGCGCGCAACGGGCGCGGGCGGGCGGCCGGCTGGCGGTCGGCTCGGCGCTGTTCGGGCTGGTCCGGGGCGAGGACCCGATCCCGGCCTACCGGCTGTCCGCGGGATCCGTCCTGCCCGGCCTGCCGACCCCCCGCGCGCTGTGGAGGCCACTCCTCTCCCCCGTGCTCGCCGCGGTCGACGACCTGGTCGTCGACCTGCGCAGCGGCTCCTACGCGGCACTGGCCCCCGTGCCGGGTGCGGTGACGCTCGGCGTGCTCAGCGAGCGCCCCGACGGCACCCGCTCGGTGGTGAGCCACGTCAACAAGGCGCACAAGGGCCGGGTGGCCCGGGTCCTGGCGCTGACCACCGCGGAACCGACGGACGTCGTGCGGCTGCGGAGCCTGCTGAGGCGGGCGGGGTTGCACGTGGAACATGACGGCGGAGCGGCTCTCACCCTCGTCGTCCCCGCTTGCTGAGCCGTCCGCGCCGGGCGGTGGCGCGTGACCTTTGCCGAGTTGGTTGCGCCCAACGGATCAGACGTGCAATAACTGTGCACCGGGCGGGCTCCAGCACTGGGTCCCGACCCCCGTGTTCCCCGGCGCCGCCGGGCGGAAGGGCGACGTGGACCAAATCGTAGGGCGGGCTCCCGATGTGCCCGCGGCTTCCACCGACGCCTCGATAGCACGGCTCCGACGTGATTCCGGCCGGCTGCACGAGGTCGCGCGCCTGCGCCTGCCGGTCGACGGCAACAACGGGCTCGACCGGCTGGCCGAGCTGGCGGCCCGGTTGCTCGGCACGGCCGGGAGCCATGTCTCGCTGCTCCCCGGCGTCCACCACGTCCCGGCGGGTGTGGGGTTCGGCGCCGCCGGAAACCGCACCATGGTCGAGGACTCGCTGTGCAGGGTCACGGCTGCCGGCACCGAGCCCCTCGTCGTCACCGACGCCCGGTCCGACGACCGGGTCTGCACCCTCCCCCCGGTGACCTCGGGACAGGTCGGGGCCTACCTGGGCACGCCGCTCACCACCTCCACCGGCCAGGTCATCGGCGCTCTCTGCGTGTTCGACGTGACGCCCCGCGCGTGGTCCGACGACGACATCGCCACCCTCGGCCAGCTGGCCGAGTCGACGGTGACCGAGCTGGAACTCTCCGCCCTGGTCCAGGAGTACGAGAGCGACCGGGTGCGCTGGGGGCTGGCGATCGACGCGGCCGGCATCGGGACCTTCGACTGGGACCTGATCACCGGCCGGCTGGCCTGGGACGACCGGCTGATCGAGATGTTCGGTTACGACGCCGACGACTTCGCCGAGACGATCGACGCGTTCAACGCGCGCCTGCACCCGGAGGACATCGGGCGGGTGACCGAGGCGCTCCAGGTGTGCATCGACACGGGCGGCGAGTACGACGCCGAGTACCGGGTCATCCGTCCCGACGGGGAGACCAGCTGGGTGCACGCCCGGGGACGAGCGCTGGTGGGTTCGGCCGGGTCGACCGTCCGGGTCGTGGGCGCCGCCTACGACACCACCGGCCAGCGCGAGGCTGCCGCGCTGGTGACGCGGGTGCTCGAGGCGATGCCGGCCGGCTTCTACAGCCTCGACCGCGACTGGCGGTTCACCCACGTGAACGCCCAGGGCGAGAAGCTGCTCGCCCGGACCCGGGACGAGCTCCTCGGCCGGGTGATCTGGGACGCCTTCCCCGCCGCGCTCAACAGCGCCTTCGAGGACAGCTACCGGAGCGCCGTGCGCACGGGGCAGCCGGTGTCCTTCGACGCCTACTACCCCGCCCCGCTGGACGGCTGGTACGAGCTGCGCGCGTGGCCGACCCCGGACGGCCTGTCGGTCTACTTCCTGGAGATCACCGAGCGGCGGCACATGCAGGACCGGGCGACGCGCTCGGCGAGCCGGCTGGCCATCCTGGCGCAGGTGAGCGCCGAGCTGGCCGGCACGCTCGATGCGCCGACGGCGGCGGCCCACCTCCCCCGCATCCTCGTCCCGGCCCTGGCGGACTTCTGCATCGTCACCCTCGTCGACCCCGACGGCCGGCCCCGCGACGTGGCGTCCTGGCACTCCGATCCCGAGGCCCGCCCCGTGCTGGACCGGTACGCCGCCGTGCGGCTGGAGTCCATGCCCGCTGCCTCGCCGGCGGCGCGGGCCCTCCTCAGCGGCGAAGCGGTCGGCGAGTCCGGCGCCGCGGTGCTGGCGATGCTGGCGCCCGGAGAGTCGCGCGACCTGCTGGAGGTCCTGGCTCCGCAGCGGGCCGTCGTCCTGCCCATGCGGGGGCGCGGGCGCACCCTGGGGCTGGTGACCGTGTACTACCGAGCGGGCACGGCGGCCCAGGACGAGGACCTCGCCACCGCCCAGGACGTCGCCGACCGCGCGGGGCTCGCCCTCGACAACGCCCGCCTGTACAGCGCCCAGCAGCAGCTGGCCGAGGGCCTGCAGCGCAGCCTGCTCACCCAGCCGCCCGAGCCCGACCACGCCCAGATCGCCGTCCGCTACCTGCCTGCCGCGGAGGCCGCCCGCGTCGGCGGCGACTGGTACGACGCGTTCCTGCAGCCCGGGGGCACCACGATGCTCGTCATCGGCGACGTCGTCGGGCACGACACGGCGGCCGCGGCGGCCATGGGCCAGCTGCGGGGGCTGCTCCGCGGGATCGCCACCTACAGCGGCGCGGGGCCGGTGGAGGTCCTGCGCGGGCTGGACGCCTCGATGTCCACCCTGCAGACCAGGACGCTCGCGACCGCGGCGGTGGCCCGGTTCGAGCAGACCCCCGAGGAGCTGTCGCGGGGGGTCACGCGGATGCGCTGGGCCAACGCCGGGCACCTGCCCCCGCTGGTGGTCAACCCCGACGGCACGGTGGCAGAGCTGGCAACCTGGCGGGGTGACCTGCTCCTGGGCGTCGACGCCGACGCCCGTCGTCGCGAATCGGTGGTCACGCTCGACGCCGGCGCGACGGTCCTGCTCTACACCGACGGGCTCATCGAACGCCGGGACGACGACCTGGACGCGGGCCTCGTCCGGCTGCGCGACGCGCTGATCGAGCTCGCCGACCTACCGCTGGAGGAGATGCTCGACGAGCTGCTCGAGCGACTCGTCCACGGCCGCCCCGAGGACGACGTCGCGCTGGTCGCCGTCCGGCTGCACCGGCAGGACCGTCCGCGCCCGGCGGAGGCAGGCCCGAACCGGGTGCCTCCCGACGTCCCGGACCCCCTGACCCTCTGACCGGGGGTCAGCTGGTCCGCTGGTTGTCGCGGCGGACGGTCGCCTTGCGTCCCTTGATCATGGTGGCCTTCAGGGCACCGATGACCTCGTCCGCCGCGGGCTCCGGCACCTCCACGAGCGCGAACCGCTGGTGGATCTCGATGGCGCCGATGTCGCGGCCGGTCAACCCCGTCTCCCCCGTGATGGCGCCGACCAGGTCGCCCGGGCGGATCCCCGCCTCGCGGCCCACGCCCACGAACAACCGGGCCGCCGGGCCGCCGGCCGAGCGCCGCGGTCGTGCCCCGGTGTCCCGTCCGCTCCCCCGCGTGTCCGGCCGCTTGCCGGAGTCCGGGCGGAAGGTGACCTGCGGGATCTCCTCGTCGTCGTCGGCCGCTCCCCCGGCCTCGTGGGCCAGCTTGACCGCGGCGAGCGCCACCTCCATGAGGTCGAACTCGTCGGCGAGGGTCTCCACCACGACCCGGAACCGCTCGAGGTCGTCACCGATCAGGCTCTCCCGCAGCGCGCCGCGGGTCAGGTCGAGCCGGCGGGTCCGCAGGTCGGCGACGGTCGGGACGGTCTGCACCGAGATGGGGCTGCCGGCCACCCGCTCGATGGTCTTGAGCATCCGGTGCTCGCGCGGCTCGGCCAGGGTGATGGCCACTCCCTCGCGCCCGGCGCGGCCGACCCGCCCGATGCGGTGCACGTAGGACTCCGGCGCGGCCGGGACGTCGTAGTTGACGACGTGGGTGAGCTGCTCGATGTCCAGCCCGCGGGCGGCGACGTCGGTGGCGACCAGCAGGTCCGCCGTCCCGCCGCGCAGCCGCGCCATGACCCGGTCGCGCTGCTCCTGGCTCATGCCGCCGTGCAGCGCCTCGGCGCGATAACCCCGGCCGTTGAGCGTCTCGGTGAGGGAGTCCACCTCCTCGCGGGTGCGGCAGAACACGATCGCCGCCGTCGGCGCCTCGATGTCGAGGATCCGGCCCAGGGCAGCCGGCTTGGCCGCGCGCGGGACGACGTAGGCGGTCTGCCGGACCCGGGGCGCCTCCCCGGCCTGGGTCCTCTCGCGGGCGATGGCGATCCGGACCGGGTCGCGCAGGTGCCGTCGCGCCAGGGAATCGAGCCGGCGGGGCATCGTGGCGGAGAAGAGGACGGTCTGCCGGGTCTCCGGCGTCTCGTCGAGGATCGCCTCGAGATCCTCGGCGAAGCCCATGTCCAGCATCTCGTCGGCCTCGTCCAGGACGACGGTGGCGACCTCGCCCAGCTGCAGGCTCCCGCGGTTGAGCAGGTCCAGGGCGCGGCCCGGCGTGGCGACGACGACGTCGACGCCGGACTCCAGGCTGCGCAGCTGCCGCACGATCGGGGCGCCGCCGTAGACCGGCAGCACGCGGGCGCCGAGGTCCTTGCCGTAGCGGTGCAGGGCCTCCGACACCTGGACGGCCAGCTCGCGGGTGGGCACCAGGACCAGGGCGACCGGCGGGCGCTGCGTGCGGTGCGCGGTCAACCGCTGCAGGACCGGCAGCGCGAAGGCCGCGGTCTTGCCCGTGCCGGTGGCCGCCTGGCCCAGCAGGTCCCGGCCCTCGACCAGCGGCGGGATCGCCTCCTGCTGGATCGGGGTGGGCTCCTCGTAGCCGAGGGCCGAGAGGGCGGCGAGCAGCTCGGGCCGCAGCCCCAGGTCCTCGAACGTGGCGCTGGGCGGGTTGTCGGTCATCGCGCTGGTGTCTCGGTCGCCGTCCATCGGGTCCATCGTTCCCTCGTGGCCCGTGCCGCATGCCAGCGGGTGGGTGGGCACGGAGAACATGGCAGGCTCGGGCGGTGCGCGACGACCTGTGCCTGCGGCCCGCGACGGAGCTGGCCGCGCTGCTGCGCGACCGCGAGATCTCCGCCCGCGAGCTCCTCGATGCCCACCTCGACCGCATCGACCGCCTCAACCCCTCGGTGAACGCCGTCGTCACTCTGGACGCCGACGGCGCACGGGCGGCCGCCGACGCCGCCGACGCGGCGCTGGCCGCCGGCGAGCCGGTGGGGCCGCTGCACGGCCTGCCGGTCGCGCACAAGGACACCCACGCCACCGGCGGCATGCGGACGACGTGGGGCTCCCCGCTGCACGCCGACACCGTCCCGCTCCGCGACGAGCTCGTGGTCGCGCGGCTGGCGGCGGCCGGAGCGATCCGCGTCGGCAAGACCAACGTGCCGGAGTTCGCCGCCGGGTCGCACACCTTCAACCCGCTCTTCGGCGCGACGCACAACCCCTACCGGCACGGCCTGTCCGCGGGCGGCTCGTCGGGCGGGGCCGCCGCCGCGCTGGCCGCCGGCTTCGTGCCGCTGGCCGAGGGCAGCGACATGGGCGGCTCGCTGCGCAACCCGGCGGCCTTCTGCAACGTGGTGGGGCTGCGGCCCACTCCGGGACGGGTGCCCACGTGGCCCGCGCCGATGGCGTGGTCCCAGCTGTCCGTGCAGGGCCCGATGGGCCGGACCGTGGCCGACGTCGCGCTGCAGCTCTCGGTGCTCGCCGGGCCCGACCCGCGGGTGCCGATCGCGCTCGCCGACGACCCCGCGGGCTTCGCCGCCGAGCTGCCGACGTCGCTGGCCGATCTGCGGGTGGCGTGGGCGCCGAACCTGGGCGGTCGGGTGACCGTCGACCCGGCGATCACGGCGGCGCTGGCGCCGTCCGTCGGGGTGTTCGAGTCGCTGGGCGCTTCCGTGGAGGAGGCGTGCCCGGACCTGTCCGGCGCGGACGACGTGTTCGGGACGCTGCGGGCGTGGCTGTTCGACGCCTCGTTCAGCGACCTGGCGCGGCGCCACCCGGACCTGGTCAAGGAGTCCATCCGCTGGAACGCCGAGCTGGGCGCGAAGCTCACCGGCTCCGACCTCGCCCGCGCCGAGCAGCAGCACACGAGGCTGTACGAGCGGATGGTGGCGTTCTTCCAGCGGTACGACGTCCTGCTGGCGCCGACGACGCAGGTTCTGCCGTTCCCCGTCGAGGTCGAGTACCCGACCGAGATCGCCGGCGTCCACCAGGACGACTACCTGGCGTGGATGCGGTCCTGCACCGTCATCTCCGCGACGGGCTGCCCTGCACTGTCGGTGCCCGGCGGCTTCACCGCCGACGGGCTGCCGGTGGGCCTGCAGATCATCGGGGCACCGCGAGCCGACCGACGGGTCCTCGAGGTGGGCCACGCCTTCGAGCAGGCCACCCGCTTCGGCGAGCGCCGTCCCTCCCTCTGACCGCTGCTACGGCTCTCTAGCCAGCGGCCTAGAGAGCCTCAGACGGGGCGATAGGTCGGCGAGGGAGCCGGACTCGCCGCGACATCTGCGATGTCGTGGCCATCAGCGCTCCATAGCCACGAGATCGCAGATGTCGCCGCCGCGGCGGGCTACTTCTCGTCGGGGCGGGGGATGCGACGGGCCTGACGGCGCTTGCGCAGCCCACGCAGGGTCCGGACGGCGACCAGCAGCTCGGCGAGCTCGTGGCGGTCCCCGGATGCGATGTCCGCGAGCTGCGCCGCCGAGCGGGACTGGGTGGCGTCCCACGCGTCCACCCACGCGGCGACCAGCCGGTGCGGGTCGTCGCCGTCGGAGCCGCGCGCGCCCAGCACGTCCTCGGTGAGCGACGCGGTCTCGGCGGCCAGGTCGTCCCGCAGGGAGGCGCGGGCCATCGACGGCCAGCGACGGTCGCGCGGGAGCGCGAGGACCAGCTCGCGCAGCGAGACCAGCGCCAGCCGCTCGGCCAGGCACTGCATGACCTGACCGGCCAGGGCGACCGGCGCCCCGGTCCGCTCGGCGACGACGGCGAGGTCGAGCGCGGCCGGCAGCAGCGGCGCGGCCGCGACCTCGGCGGCGAGGTCGGGGGGAACGCCCGCGTCGCGGAACCGGGTCACGCGGGCGGTGTACGCCGCGGCCTCCACGCCGAGCAGCCAGGAGGGCAGCGCGTCCCGCACCGCGGCGACCGACGAGGCGAAGCGATCCCGCACGGCCGCCACCGGCGGTGCGGGCTCCGCGACGAGGTCGGGCTGGCGCAGCAACCACCGCGCCGCCCGCTCGGCGAGCCGGGTCGCCTCCGTGCGCAGCTCGACCTGCGTCGTCGCCGACACCTGGTTGTCCAGGGCGCCGACCGCGTCCCACTGGCGGTCGACGTCGAACACCGCCCGGGCCACGGCGTGCGCCCGCACGACCCGGTCCAGCGGCACCCCGGTCTCCTGGAAGAGCCGGAACAGCCCCGTGACGCCGGCGATGTTGACCGCGCGGTTGGTCAGCGCCGTCGCCACGATCTCCCGCCGCAGGGGGTGGCCGGCGATGGCCGCCGGGAAGCGCTCGCGCAGCCGGCTCGGGAAGTAGGCGGACAGCAGGTCTTCGAGGGCCGGGTCGTCGGGGAGGCCGCTGCGCAGGACGACGTCGCCGGTCTCGAGCTTGGCGTAGGCCAGCAGGACGGAGAGCTCCGGGCCGGTCAGCGCCTGCCCGTCCCGCCGTCGCTCGGCGAGCGCCCGGTCGTCCGGGAGCGCCTCGACGTTGCGCCGCAGCCGGCCCGACCGCTCCAGGGAGCGCATGAAGCGCTCGTGGGCGTCCAGCAGGCTCCGCGCCGAGGTGACCTCGACGGCCAGGGCGGCGTTCTGGTCGTGGTTGTCGGCGAGGACGGCGGCCGCGACCTCGTCGGCCATCTCGCCCAGCAGCGCGGCCCGCCCGGCGGCGTCGATGTCGCCGTCGTCGACCACCCGGTTGAGGGCGATCTTGATGTTGACCTCGTGGTCGGAGGTGTCGACGCCGGCGGAGTTGTCGATGGCGTCGGTGTTCACCCGGCCACCGGTGAGCGCGTACTCGACCCGCCCGCGCTGCGTCAGGCCGAGGTTGCCGCCCTCCCCGACCACGCGGGCGCGCAGCCGGCCGCCGTCGACCCGGACCGCGTCGTTGGCCTTGTCGCCGGCGTCCAGCGCGCTCTCGGTCGTGGCCTTCACGTAGGTGCCGATGCCGCCGTTGAACAGCAGGTCCACCGGGGCCAGCAGGATCGCCCGGATCAGCTCCACCGGGGTGAGGGCGTCCACCCCGCCGGCGATGCCGAGCGCGGCGCGCATCGGACCGGAGACCGGGATCGCCTTCGCCGTCCGCGGCCACACCCCGCCGCCGGCGCTGATCCGCGAGCGGTTGTAGTCCGCCCACGAGGACCGCTGGAGGCCGAACAGCCGCTTTCGCTCGGCGAAGGACGTCGCGGCGTCCGGCGTCGGGTCGACGAACACGTGCCGGTGGTCGAAGGCCGCGACCAGCCGGATGTGCTCGGACAGCAGCATCCCGTTGCCGAAGACGTCGCCGGACATGTCGCCGACGCCGACGACGGTGAAGTCCTGCGCCTGGACGTCGACACCCAGCTCCCGGAAGTGCCGGGTCACCGACTCCCAGGCGCCGCGGGCGGTGATGCCCATGGCCTTGTGGTCGTAGCCGACCGAGCCGCCGGAGGCGAACGCGTCACCGAGCCAGAACCCGCGCTCGATGGCCACGGAGTTCGCCAGGTCGGAGAAGGTCGCCGTCCCCTTGTCCGCGGCGACGACGAGGTAGGTGTCGTGGCCGTCGTGCCGGACGACCTTCGCCGGCGGCACCACCTTGCCGTCGACGAGATTGTCGGTGAGCGACAGCAGCGCGCCGATGAAGAGCTTGTAGCAGGCCTGCCCCTCGGCCAGGACGGCATCCCGGGAGCCGTCCGCCGGCGGGTTCTTGACCACAAAGCCGCCCTTGGCCCCGGTCGGGACGATGACGGTGTTCTTCACCATCTGGGCCTTGACCAGGCCGAGCACCTCGGTGCGCAGGTCCTCGCGGCGGTCGGACCACCGCAGCCCACCCCGGGCGACGGCGCCGAACCGCAGGTGGATCCCCATGACCCGCGGCGAGCTGACCCACACCTCCCGGGCCGGACGTGGCTCGGGCAGGTCCGGGACCGCCTGCGGGTCCAGCTTGAGGGCCAGGGGTCCGCCCGCGTAGTAGGTGGTCCGCTGAGTGGCGGTCACCGCGGCGAGCAGCGAGGTCAGCACCCGGTCGGCGTCCAGCGACGCCACCTCGCCGATCGAGGCGCGGAGGGCCTCGACCAGCTCCTCCTGCCGCTTGGCGCGACCGTTCACGCGGCCCGGCGAGAAGCGCGTCTCGAACAGCAGGACCAGCCGGGCGACGACGTCGGGGTGCGCGGCCAGGGTCTCCTCGACGTAGCTCTGCCCGAACGGCAGCCCGCCCTGGCGCAGCCACTGCACGTAGGCGCGCACGACGCTGACCTGCCGCCAGTTGAGGCCGGCGAGGAGAACCAGGGCGCCGAGCCCGTCGTCCTCGGCCTCGCCCCGCCAGACGGCGCCGACCGCCTCGGTGAAGCGCTCGGGGAGCGAGCGCAGCAGCGGCAGCTCGGCCGCCGGCACCGCGACCCCGAAGTCGTAGATCCAGGTGGGCGGCGCACCGATGCGGTCGATCTCGTAGGGCCGCTCGTCGACGACGTCCACGCCCATGTTCTGCAGGACCGGGAGCACCTCCGACAGCAGCAGCCGCTGCCCGACCCGGTAGACGCTCAGCCGCCGGTCGCCCGCCGCGGCCCCCTTCGACGTCCACAGCCGCATGGACAGCTGGCCCTCGCCGAGGCCGTCCAGCCGGGCCAGGTCGTCGACGGCCTGCTCGGCGGAGAAGTCCTGCTGGTAGCCCGCCGGGAACGCGTCGGCGACCCGGGCGAACACCTTCTCGGCCTCGGCGCCGTAGCGGGCCTGCAGCGCGTCGGAGAGCTCGTCGGCCCAGCTGCGGGCCGCGGCGGCCAGCTCGGACTGGAGGCCCTCGGCGTCGACCGACGTGGGCTGGTGGCTGCCCTCGCGGCCGATGGGCACCCGGACCACGAAGTGCAGGCGGGCGAGCACGGACTCGGTGGAGCGCGCCGTGTACTCGATGCTCGTCCCGCCCAGCCGCTCCAGCAGCACCTGCTGCATCGCCAGCCGGACCTCGGTCGTGTACCGGTCGCGCGGCAGGAAGACCAGCGCCGACCAGAACCGGCCGGTGGGGTCCTGGCGCAGGAAGAGCCTGGTCTGGCGGCGTTCCTGCAGGTGCAGGACGGCGTTGGCGACGGGCAGGAGCTCGTCGGCGCCCACCTGCAGCAGCTCGTCGCGCGGATAGGTCTCGAGGACCTCCAGCAGCTCCTTGCCGGTGTGACTGTCGGCGGGGACGCCGGACCGGGCGACGACCTCCGCCGCCCGCCGGCGCACCAGCGGCACGTCGACGACGCTGCTGGTGTACGCCGCGGAGGGGAACAGCCCGACGAAGCGGCACTGGCGGGCCCGCCCCTGCGGGTCGGCGGGGAGGTTCACCGCCACGAGGTCCAGCCAGGCCCGCCGGTACACCGGCGACCGGGTGTCGGCCTTGGTCACGGTCAGCAGGTGCTGGCCGGGGGTTCCGACGGCCTCGGGCATGCGGGCCGCCGGCTCGCTCATGTCCAGGTCGCTGCGGAACACGCCCAGCCCGCTGCCCGGGACGACGGCCACCGGCGTGCCGCGCCCCGTGCCCTGGTCCACCTCTCGCGACCCGAGGAGGACGAAGTTGCCGTCGGCCAGCCAGCGCAGCAGCGCCGCGGCCTCGGCCGGGTCGTCGGCGGGGTCGGTGTCCGGCCCGGACGCGACACCGCCGCCGGCGAGCTCGTCCAGCCGGCCGGCCAGCTCCACCAGCCGCAGCCGCATGCGCTCGGCGTCCTCGTGGACGGCGCGCACGTCGTCCAGCACCGTGCGCAGGCCCTCGACGAGGTCGCCGCTGGCCTCCTCCTCGAGCGGGCCGTCGAGGACGACGGCCATCCAGGACTCGGTGAGCGCATCGGACCCGCAGCCGGCGGCCAGCCCGCTGTCGCAGAAGTCCTTGATCCGCCCGCGGATGTCGCGCCGCACCACGACGACCGGGTGCACGATGTGGACCAGCGCGAAGCCCTGGCGCACCACCTCCGCGGTCACCGAGTCCACCAGGTAGGGCATGTCGTCGGTGACCAGCCGGACGACCGCCCGCCCGTCCGGCAGGCGCTGGGCGTCCACCGTGGCCGAGCCCGTCGGCCGCAGCTCGGCCAGCCGCAGGTGTCCCAGCGCGCGCTCGGCGAGCTCCTCGGGCTCGCGCCCGAGCACCTCCGCCGCGGGCTCGCTCCAGTAGTAGCGCCGCAGGAGCGCCGGCAGGGTGTCGGGGGTGCAGCCCGCCGGCAGCTCCCGTCCGCTCGACCGGGCGACCTCGGCGGCGCGGTCGAGGAGCCGCCGCTTCTCGTCCCGGGCGGCCTCCAACGCGGCGAGCTCGGTGAGGGATCCGGCCGAGGGGCCGCCGTCCGGTCCGCGCACCGGGGTCTCCGGGGCAACGGTGGTGCTGGCCATGTCAGGCGACGCTACTGCGATCGGGACCACTTCTCATCGCGACGCCCTCGCGCGTTACCGACCCGTAGCCGTCGGGACGACGAACGGGCAGCTCAGCGGTCGAGCAGCTGGTCGGCGACCCAGCCGACGACGGCCAGGACCAGACCGCCGATGAGCGCCGTCACGAGGCCGTCGATCTGCAGCCGCTCGGTCAGCAGGGCGGTGAGCCCGAGCAGGGCCGCGTTGATGACCAGGAGGAACAGCCCGAGGGTGAGGACCACGAACGGCAGCGCGAGCAGGCGCAGGATCGGGCCCACGATCGCGTTGACGACGCCGAAGACGAGGCCGATCCACAGGTAGGTGCCGTAGATCCCGAGGGGCCCGTCGGGGTTCTCGGCCACGTCCAGCCCGGGCAGGACGTCGTACCTCGTCAGGCCGAAGAAGACCGCGGCGAGGATGACGACCTTGAGCGCGAACCTGATCACTCCGACGACGCTAGCGGCGCCGCCTCGTCCGGTGCGGGATCTGAGCGCATCTGCGGGTGTCTAGCGTCCGGCCTAGAGATTGGCAGACGACACTCGACGGACGAGAATCGGCGCGGTGACGACGACGGGCGAGCCGCTGGCACTGCGCCCGCCCGGCTGGGTCCGCGTTCTGGGCCCGGCGCTCCTGCTCGCCTGGGTGTCCGTCTCGGTGCTCCAGCCGGAGGAGGTCCCCGTGCTGGCGATCGCCGTCGCCCTGCTCGTGGTGGCCGTCGTGGGCCGGATGCTGTTCTCCAGCGTCATCGGGACGGCGGACGGGCGGTTGACCGTGCGCAACCTCTGGACCACCCGCACGTTCCTCCGGCAGGAGATCGCCGCCGTGGGGATCGACCGGGCCGGCGGCCCCGCGTTCCGGGGCTGGGCGGTGTGGCTCGCGCTCGACGACGGCACGCGCCATCGCCTCGACGTCACCGAGGCGCCGTTCCTCGGCCCCTCCCGCGCGACGCTGGAGCGACAGGCCGCAGAGGTCCGCGCCTGGCTGGACGGCCGGTCCCCCGCGTTCCGCTGACCCGCCGCGACACGCGCTAGGCCGTTCTACCGATCTCTACCGATCGAGCTAGAGAAAGCCATACGGTGCTCGACATGGATCCCGTGCGGAACCCGTACGCCCCCGGCGCCGGTCAGCGCCCGCCAGAGCTGGCCGGCCGGGACACCGAGCTCTCGGCCTTCGACGTGGTCCTGGAGCGGATCGCGCACGGCCGCCCGGAGCGCTCGCTGGTCCTGACCGGGCTGCGGGGCGTCGGGAAGACCGTGCTGCTCAACCAGCTGCGCTCGGCCGCCATCTCCCGCGGCTGGGGCACCGGGAAGATCGAGGCACGGCCGGAGCAGTCGCTGCGCCGGCCGGTCTCCTCGGCGCTGCACATGGCGCTGCGGGAGCTGGGCCCCCGCCACCGCGACCAGGGCTCGATGGAGGAGGTGCTCGGCGTCGTCAAGGCGTTCGCCCAGCGGGTCGCGCCGGCTGACGCGAAGGTCCGCGACCGCTGGCAGCCGGGCATCGACGTCCCCGCCGCGACCGGGCGCGCGGACTCCGGCGACATGGAGATCGACCTGGTCGAGCTGCTCAGCGACGCGGCCGGGGTGGCCGCCGACATCGGCAGCGGCATCGCCCTGTTCATCGACGAGATGCAGGACGTCGCGCCCGACGACGTCTCGGCCATCTGCGCGGCCTGCCACGAGCTCTCCCAGCAGGGCGCCCCGCTCATCGTCGTCGGCGCGGGCCTCCCCCACCTGCCCGCCGTCCTGTCCGCCTCCAAGAGCTACTCCGAGCGGCTGTTCCGGTACCTGCGGATCGACCGGCTGGAGCGCGAGGCCGCCGACCGGGCGCTGATCGCGCCGGCCGAGCGGGACGGCGTGGACTTCGAGCAGGGGGCGCTGGACGCGCTCTACGACGCCGCCGACGGCTACCCCTACTTCGTGCAGGCCTACGGCAAGGTGACCTGGGACGTCGCCGCCTCCTCCCCCATCACCGCCGCGGACGTCGCCATGGCCGCGCCGGTCGCCGAGACCGAGCTGGCGGTGGGGTTCTTCGGCTCGCGCTACGACCGCGCGACCCCCGCCGAGCGCGAGTACATGCACGCCATGGCCGAGCTGGGGGGCCCCGGCGGCGCGGCCGTCGCCACCTCGGAGGTCGCCGTCTCCCTGGGCCGCAAGCCCGCGTCGCTGTCGCCGGCCCGTGACTCGCTGATCAAGAAGGGCCTGGTCTACTCCGCCGAGCGCGGGCAGATCGCCTTCACCGTCCCCCACTTCGGCAGGTACCTCCTGCGTCACCCGGACTGACGCCGGCGTCGGCGGGGGTGGCGCCGTTCCGCGCCTGCTTGGCAGTGATCGCCCGCTTGGACACAATCGGGTCCGTCCCCCGCCCTGTCGGTGTGGACGCTCAGCGGCGAGGCCGACCGGCGGAGACAGCCAGGCGTGGGGGCACCCGGGGTGGATGAGCAGGAATCGCCGCAGCGCGAGGGCATCGGGTCCCGTTCCGACGCCGACCTCGCCCGCTTCCTGGAGACCATGCCGGCCGCCTTCTTCTTCCTGGACGGTGACTGGCTCCTCCGCTACGTCAACACGGAGGCCGAGCAGCTCATGGGGCGCTCGCGACCGGAGCTGCTCGGGCGGTCGCTGTGGACGGCGTTCCCCGAGCTGGTGGGCAGCGTCTTCGAGGCGAACTACCGGAAGGCGGTGGCCACGGGCCGGCCGCTCACCTTCGAGGCCTCCTCCCCCGGCGTGCGCCCGGGATGGTTCGAGGTGCGCGCCTGGCCGGGGGCGGACGGGCTGGCCGTCTACGTGCTGGACGCGACCGACCGGCGGGACGCCGAGGAGTGCGCCCGGCGGGCGACCGCCCGCACGGGCCTGCTCGCCCGGGTCAGCGCCGAGCTGTCCGGGCAGCTGGACACGCTGTCGGCGCTCGCCCGGCTGGCGCAGCTGGTGGTGCCGGTCCTCGCCGACGCCTGCATCGTCACGCTGGTCGACCGGGAGGGACGCGCGCGGGACGTCGGCTCCTGGCACGGCGACCCGGCGCGGCGCCCGGTCATGCACCGCTACGCGCAGGTCCGCCTCGCCACGCTCCCCGGCAACTCCCCCGTCGCCCAGGCGCTCGTCGCCGGGACACCGGTGACCCAGTCCGTCGACGCCGTCCTCGAGGTGATGCCGCCCGGCCCGGCCCGGGACCTGCTCGTCGAGCTCTCCCCCGCCACGGTCGTCGTCCTGCCGCTCACGGCGGAGGCGCGGACCGTGGGCGTCCTCACCCTGTACCAGGACGCCGACCGGATGCTGAGCGACGAGGACACCGACACCGCGTGGCAGGTCGCCGCGGAGGCCGCGCGGGCGGTCGCGCGGGTCCACCGGCACAACCAGCAGGAACAGCTGGCCGAGGCGCTGCAGCGCAGCCTGCTCACCGAGCCGCCCGGGGTCGCCGGGACCGACGTCGTCGTCCGGTACGTGCCGGCCGCCGAGGCCGCCCGGGTGGGCGGCGACTGGTACGACGCCTTCCTGCAGCGCGACGGCGCGCTGGTGGTGGTCATCGGGGACGTCGTCGGCCACGACACGGCGGCCGCGGCGGCCATGGGGCAGCTGCGCGGGCTGCTGCGCGGCATCGCCCACTACAGCGGGGCCGGGCCGGCCGAGGTGCTGCGCGGCCTGGACGAGGCCGTCGTCGGCATGCACGAGGAGACGCTCGCGACCGCCGCCGTCGTCCGGTTCGAGCGCGACGGAGCGGGCCGCCTACGGATCCGCTGGGCCAACGCCGGTCATCCCCCGCCGATCGTCGTCGCGCCCGACGGCGCGGTGACGACGCTCGGCGGGCGGATCGGCGAGCTCATGCTCGGCGTCGACCCGACGACCGTGCGCACCGAGTCGGTGCTCGACCTCCCCCTCGGAGCCGCGGTCCTGCTGCACACCGACGGTCTGGTGGAGCGCCGGGAACGCAGCCTGGACGAGGGGACCCGGACCCTCGTCGGACACCTGGCCGAGCTCGCCGGCAGACCGCTGGAGGAACTGTGCGACGGGCTGCTGCGCCGGATGCTGCGCGGCATCCCGCAGGACGACGTCGCCCTGGTCGCCGTCCGGTGCACGGGGGCCGGCCCCGCTCCGGGAGGAACCACGCCCGGGCGCGGTTGACCGCGCGCGCCGCTGGGCACCGTGGCCGAGACGGAGACCGGCGACACGGGGAGATGGCGATGGGGCGACTCGCGTGGCCACGGCGCCCGCTGCCGGACGGGTGTGGCGAGGTGTGGCGCTGGGACCTGCGGGGGGTCGCGCAGCTGGCGTCCGCCCGGGCCGGCCTGCGCGGCCGGCTGGGGATGGTGGGCGTTCCGGCGCCCGACGAGGACACAGCGGGCGAACGACTGGTGCTGGCCTTCGACGAGCTGGCCTCGAACGCACTGCGGCACGGGGAGTCCCCCGTGGTGGCGACCGTGGTCGCCGGCAGCGGCGGATGGCTGCTGGACGTGAGCGATCGCGCGCCGGGGACGATGCCCGCCCCGGCGGTGGACCGCGATCCCGCCAAGGGGGGCATGGGTCTGCACCTGGTGGCGCGCCTGTCGGTGGCGCACGGCTGGTACGTCGACGACGGCTGCAAGCACGTCTGGGCCTGCCTGCCCTCGGTCGCGCCGGACCGTCAGCCCGCCCTGGCCTAGTTCCCGCCTGGTTCCCGCCTGGTTCCCGCCTGGTCGAGCGCTGGTCGCCGCCTGTCGAGCGCTGGTCAGGACGGCGCCCGGGGCGGCGGGAACCTCGCGGTTCCGGCGCCGCCCCGGGGCGTTCGTGGCCGCGACCGTGGCCGCGGGGTCATCTCCGTCAGGGGATGACGAGGGACATCCCGCCCTTGCCGTAGCCCTGGACGTCGATGGTCAGGTCGACGCGGTTGAAGGCGGCGAGCATGCCCACCAGGTCCGACGCGACCTCCTCGCCGGGGGCGTACAGCTTGTGCAGCTTCGAGTGCGGGGCGCCCGGGGTGTTGAACAGCGCGGAGAGCACGTTCACGACCTCGTGCAGCGCCTCGACCAGCATGCCGCTGAGCTCGCCGTCCTCCTCGACCGCGTCCTGGCAGCCACCGGGGGGCAGCAGCGCCAGGCCGCCGGCCGTGTACGCGGATGCGCCCAGGTCCATCAGGCACAGGGCGTTGACCGCCATCTCGGGGGAGACGTACACGGCCACGGCGACGGGGCGGTCCGGCGTGGGGGTGACCGGCGCGCCGGGGGAGACGACGACCGTGCGGCCGACGAGCCCCTCGAGCATCTCCCGGACGTCCTTGGCCGCCGGCAGCAGGATGGTGCTCATGCGATCACCCCGTCGAGGTGCTCGGTGAAGCTGTCGGCGGTGAACGGCTTGGCGATGAGGAACAGGGCGCCGGCGTTGGCCGCCTTCTCCCGCATCTCGGGGGAGCCCTCCGAGGTGACGAAGCCGAACGGCACGGCCGAGCCGGAGGCGCGCATGGCCTCCAGGCACTCGATGCCGGTCATGTTGGGCATGTTCCAGTCGGAGAGCACCAGGTCGGGCTTCTCCGACGAGACCTTCGCCAGGGCGTCGGCGCCGTCCTCGGCCTCGACGATCTCGTGGTCGTCGTAACCTGCCTGACGCAGCGTGCGGATGACGATCTGCCGCATCACGCGGCTGTCGTCGGCGACCAGGATCTTCACAGTGACGCTCCGTTCTCGTGCGTGGGGTTCTCGTGCATGGGGTTCTCGTGCATGGGGTTCTCGTGCGGGGGGTGGGGAAGCGGCAGGGCCGGGAGAGCGCCCTGGACGGAGATGGCGACGGGCTGACCGCGCCAGAGCACGTCGATCCGGCACACATCGGCGGGGTTGCGCACCGCGGGAGCGGCGCCGACGTCGGGCAGGCTCAGCGCGGACGGGCCTGGGAGAGCGGCCTTGACGTTGCCGCCGACGACGTTGGCGATCTCGCCGAACGCGTCCGCGACGTCCTCGTCCTCGAGCTCCTCGGGAACGGCCGGGCCGAGCAGCGCGCGGGTCAGGTCGGCGGCGGTGTCCCGGCCCGTGGTCAGGACGACCGAGCCGGTCCACGGTCCGACGACGTCGACCCAGGCGGACACGGGGTCCACGGGCAGGTCGCCGGGGATCGGGACGAGCACCTCGTCCTCGCCGACAAGGGCGACCCACGCCTCACCGGCGATGGACTCGACGGTGGAGGCGACGAGCAGGTCGGTGATGACCGGCCGGGTGTCCGCGGCCCGGCGGCGCTCGCCGGTGTCGGTGCTGGTCACAGCGCGACCTCCTGGGGGAGCAGCCCGAGCAGCCCGAGCTTGTCGCGGATGGCGTCGGCGGTGAACGGCTTGATCACGTACTCGTGGGCGCCGGCGGCAAGAGCGCGCACGATCTGCGTGTGCTCGCTCTCGGAGGTGACCATCATGAGCGTGATCGACCGCCAGGCCGGGTTGGACCGGACGGCGGAGACGAACTGGAGGCCGTCCATCACCGGCATGTTCCAGTCGACGCAGACCAGCTCGGGGATCCAGCCCTCGTCCAGCACGTCGAGGCCTTCCCTCCCGTGGCCCGCGCCGCGGACCTCGTACCCGAGGCCCTCCAGGATCGCCGTGACGATCCGGCGCATGGCGCGGGAATCGTCGATGACCAGAGCACGCACGTTCAGGCCCCCTTCAGTGGGCGGTAGGCGGAGCTTCGGCCGACGACGACCCGCTCCCAGGAGTCGTCCACCCCGAGCGTCGTCTCTGCGGCACCGAGGAACAGCCATCCGTCGGGACGCATCAGGGCGCGCACGCGGCGGAGGATCGCCTGCTTGGTGGGCAGGTCGAAGTAGATGAGGACGTTGCGCAGGTAGACCACGTCGAACGGGCCCATCCGCGGCAACGGCGCGGCCAGGTTGCACTCGGTGGCGGTGACCATCCGGCGCAGCGCGGCGGCGACCTCCCACTCGTTGCCGGTACGCGTGAAGTGGCGCACCAGCATGGGTGCGGGCAGACCGCGGTTGACCTCGAGCTGGCTGAACCGGCCGGCCCGGGTCCGCGCGACCATCTCGCGGGAGAGATCGGTCGCGGTGATCGACACCCGCGTCGTCGCGCTGGGGATGGAGTCCTCGAGCAGCATCGCGATCGTGTACGGCTCCTGCCCGCTGGAGCAGGCCGCCGACCAGATCTGCAGGCGCTCGTTCGGGCCGCGTGCGGCCAGCAGGGCCGGCATGACGGTGGAGGTGAGCGCGGTGAACGGGTCACCGTCGCGGAACCAGGACGTCTCGTTGGTGGTCAGCGCCTCGACGATCCGGCGGTTGGAGTCCGCGTCCGGGCGGCTGCGCACCGAGTCCACGAACTGGGAGACGTCGGGGATGCCCCGCTCGCGGGCGATGGGCAGCAGCCGCGCCTCGACGAGGTACTCCTTGCCCGGCTGGAGGACGATCGCGCTCTCCTTGTGCACGAGCGCGCGGACCCAGTCGAAGCTGGTGGTGGTGAGGGTCATCGGAGCGCTCCAGCGGCGGGTCGGGCGGTGGCTGCCAGGCCCGAGAGGTGGCGGGCGATGGCGTCGGGCACGCGGTCGAGCGGCAGGACCTCGTCGGCGTAGCCGGCCTGGCTGACGGCGCCGGGCATGCCCCACACGACCGAGGTCGCCTGGTCCTGGACGAGCACGGTGCCGCCGGCGGCACGGGTCTCACCGGCGCCGTTGCGACCGTCTGCGCCCATTCCGGTCAGGACGACGGCCAGGACGGCGCCGTCGAACGCCGTCACCGCCGATCGGAAGAGCGGGTCGACCGCCGGACGGCAGAAGTTCTCGGGCGGGCCCTGGGTCAAGCCGGTCTGCGGGCCGCGCGGGGTGGCACGGACGACGAGGTGGTGGTCGCCGGGTGCCAGGTGCACGGTGCCGGGGAGCAGCGGGGCGCCGTCGGAGGCCTCCACGACGCGCAGGGGGCACAGCCGGTCCAGCCGCTGGGCGAACTGGCGGGTGAACACCGGGGGCATGTGCTGCACGACGAGCACCGGCACGGGAAGGGAGGCGGGCAGCTGGGGGAGCACCTTGGCCAGGGCCTCGGGGCCGCCGGTCGAGCAGCCGATCACCAGGACGGCGGGCTTCTTGCCCGGGCCGGTCCGGGGCGCCGCCGGCGGGGGAGGGGCGACGGAGGCCGGAACCCGCGCCGGTCCCACGGTGACCGGACGGCCGGTGAGCGCCTTGATCTTGGGGATGAGCTGCTCGCGCACGCTCTCCATGGACTGGCCGACGCTGCCGACGTTGGCGGGCTTGGTGACGTACTCGTTGGCGCCGGCCGAGAGGGCGTCGAGGGTGGCCGACGCGCCGCGCTCGGTCAGGGTGCTGAACATGACGATGGGGACGCGGTTGTGCTCCCGCCCACCCAGACCGGCACGGATCGCCCGCACCGCCTCGATGCCGTTCATCTCCGGCATCTCGATGTCCATCGTGATCAGGTCGGGCTTGAGCTGCTCGAGCTTGCCGACCGCGATCCGGCCGTTGACCGCGGTGCCGACGACCTCGATGTCCGGGTCCGCGGAGAGCACGTCGGTCACGATCTTCCGGACGACGACCGAATCGTCGACGACCATCACCCTGATCGGATTCACGCGTGTCCTCCTGCTTCCCTGCGGGGGAGATCCGCAGGCTGTTCATCTCTCTATCGGCACCGGTGCGCGACCCTTGAGCACACGCTCCGGGTCATCGCCGGGCAACCGGCCCGTAAGGGCGCCGACGAGGTTGCCGCCTCGAGAAGCTTCGGATGCGCGCACAGAGAAATGAAGATTCCGGTGCAACTCGTTACGCAATTCCTCGGCGACCGTTCCGAATGGCGTCGGAATAGCATTTCGGCACTTTGTCGACTCTGCCGGAACGCTGACCGGGGAATCGGAGAAGGTCCAGGTCAGCGCGTCGCGGCGACGTGCCCCCGGCGTACGCCGGACGCGGTCGAGCGGCACGGCGGGGACACCGCCGGCACGGTCACCGCCGGGCACCCCTCAGGGCGACGACGACCGATGTGGGGCGGGGCAGCGGGGACGGGGCGGTCAGTGCCCCGCGACGCGGCGCCAGGGCGCCTGGAGGACCGCCGCGGAGCCCTCGTCCAGCAGATCGGCCATGGCGACGCCCTGGACGCACCCGGCGAGGGCGTTCCACACGCCGGCGGCACCGTCGTGCAGGTCGAAGCCGCCGTCGAGGAATGCCTGGACGGCGTGCAGCTGGGCCGTCGCCAGCGCCCGGGTCCGCCCGGACACGTGCGCGCCCCACGACGCCTCGTGCATGGCCGCTGCCCACGGGCGGCGCTCGGCGCGCTCCTCGTCCACGGCGGCCCGCCAGGCGGCGCGACCGGCGTCGTCCAGGGTGCGGACGCCGTCCAGGAAGGTGGTCAGCCCCTCGCCCGCGGGACCGAGCTCCCCGCCCACGACCGGGTCGGCGACCAGGCCCCGCTCCACGGCACGGTCGTAGGCGCCGGTGAGCTCACGACGCACCAGCGGGGGCAGCACGCCGGCCGCCCAGTAGCCGACGGCGGCATCGGCGAGGACGGCGACCGCCTCGTCGCGCTCGTCGGCGTCCAGCTCGGCGGCAGGCGCGTGCTCAGGTCCCAGGACGTCGTCGCGGAGCAGTCGCTCCAGGGTCGGGGCGTCACCGATGGTGCCCTGCTCGAGCTGGGCGACCAGGACGGCTGCCCGGTCCCCGCCGGCAGCGGCGTCGCGGACGTGGGGCACGGAGACGGCCAGCTCGCGGGCCCGGCGGCCGCGGACGCCGAGCAGGCCGCGCTCCTCGCGGGTCAGTCCACGGCCGGGGGAGGCCGCGGCCAGCCGGGAGAGGGCGCCGGCATCCGCCTGGAGGGTGGTCAGGAGCACGCCGGCGACGGCGCGGCCCGCGGGCAGCCGAACCAGATCGAAGCCGAGCGTCGCGGCGCTGACCAGGGAGTAGGGCACGGTCGCCTCCAGGAGTGGGTCCTCCCATGCTGGCGGTGATCGGGCGGAAGCGCGATTCACGACAGCGCGACGTCACCCCATCGCGGGAGTCCGCGGGAGTGACGCAGCGTGTCCGGGGTGCCTGACTGTCGGTCCGGTCACCGTCAGTCACCGGCTCCGATCAGACAGCTCCACCGTTCACGGTCACGACCGACACGCCACCGCTGCCGACGTCCCAGTCGTCGAGCACGTGCTGGTAGTGCCCGGACCGGACCAGGCTGGTGAGCGCCCCGGCCAGCGCGTCCCGCAGCGCGGCGCGGTCGCGCGCGACCGCGATGCCGTAGAGGCCGGGCTCGTACTGCACGTCGGAGGCGAGCTGGAAGAACGCCTGCGTGCGCTCGTCGGTCGAGGCCACCACGGCGGGCGGGTAGTCGGTGAGCACCGCGCCGGCCCGGCCGGTGCGCAGCTCCAGGAGGGCGTCGTCGTTGCTCGAGGACTCGATCACGACGATCGGCTGGTTCCCGCAGTTCCGCTGACCCCGGGCCAGGACGTCCACGTGCAGGGTGCCGGACTCGACGGCGACGGTCTCACCGCACAGGCCGCCCAGATCGTGGATGCCGAGGGGGTTGCCCCGGGCGATCACGATCGCCGACCCGGCGCGGAAGTAGTTGACGAAGTCCGCGTTCGCCCGGCGCTCGGGCGTATCGGTCATGGAGCTCATGACGGCGTCGTAGTCGCCCTCGGACAGGCCGTCCAGCACGGTGTCGAAGCCCTCGGCCCGGAACTCGATCCGCACGCCGAGCAGCTCCCCCAGCGCCGCGCCCAGGTCGGGCTCGAACCCGATGATCGTCCGCCCGTCGGCCGCGAACGACGACGCCGGTGGGTAGGACGGCTCGGTGGCGATGGTGAGGGTGCCGGCGTCGCGGACCTCCTCGGGCAGCAGTGCCCGGAGCTCCTCGTCCACCGCCAGGGGCGGCGGGCCGTCCGGCTCGTCGCTCGGGGCGCCCCCGCCGCCGCAGGCCGCCACGAACAGCAGCGTCGACAGCGCCAGGGAGAGCCGGGTGCGCCTGGTACGGGTCATGTCATCACCTTCGTGCGTGAGTCGGTGGCGGGCCGGTCGGGCGACCAGTGGCCGTCGGGGGCGAGCTCGGTCCACGGCACGGGCCGCGAGAAGTAGTAGCCCTGGGCCCGGTCGCAGCCGACCTGTTGCAGCCAGACGGCTGCCTCGACGGTCTCGACGCCCTCGGCGCAGACGGCGAGCCCCAGGCCGTGCGCGAGCTGGATCAGCGCCGCGACCACCGCGCGGTCCTCACCGGCCTCGGCCACCCCCGCCACGAAGGCGCGGTCGATCTTGACCTCGGTCAGCTGCAAGGAGCGCAGGTGGGAGAGGCTGGCGTAGCCGACGCCGAAGTCGTCGAGCGCGGTGCCGAAACCGTAGGCGGCGAGGGTGGCGAGTGCGGCCGCGGCCGCGTCCGGGTCGACCGGCAGCGCCGTCTCGGTCACCTCGATCTGCATCTGACCGGGGCGCAGCCCCGCCTGCCCGGCCAGCAGGGCAACAGTGCCCCCGAAGTCCGGCTCGTGCAGGTTCCGGGCCGAGACGTTGACGGCGACGACCCAGTCCCGGCCTGCGGCGGTCCAGGCGGCGCAGTCGGCCGCGGCGCGGCTCACCACCCACTCGGTCAGCGGACCCATGAGCGCGGTGTGCTCGGCGGCAGGCAGGAATTCGATGGGTGGCAGCAGGCCCCGGGTGGGGTGCTGCCAGCGGACGAGGGCCTCGACGGTCGCGGTCCGGCCGGTGCGCAGGTCCACCTGCGGCTGGTACTCCAGGCGCAGCTCGTCCCGCTCGATCGCGAGCCGGAGATCGTGCTGGATGCTCAGGTGGTGCGACGGCGCGCCGGTCAGCGCCCGGTCGTAGACGACGACCGCCGACGTCCCCCGCTTGCCCTCGTACATCGCCGCGTCCGCGTGGGTGAGCAGCTCCTCCAGCGTGTCGCCGTCGGCGGGGTGCAGCGCGATCCCGAAGCTGGCCTCGGGGGTGAGCGGCACGCCCTCGAGGACGAGCCCGGCCGACAGCTCCTCGCTCACCCGTTGGACGAGGTACAGCGCGTCGGCGGGGTCGGCGATGCCGGGGAGGAGGAGGCCGAACTCGTCGCCGCCGAGCCTGGCGACGGTGTCCCCGGACCGCACCGTGGCGGCCAGCCGCCGCGCCACCTCGCGCAGCAGCCGGTCACCCGCATGGTGGCCCAGGGTGTCGTTGACCTCCTTGAACCGGTCCAGGTCGACCAGCACGACCGCGCACCCCCCCGACCGGCGGATCGCGCTCTCGGCCTTCTTGCGGAACAGCTCGCGGTTGGGCAGGCCGGTCAGGGAATCGTGCAGGGCGGCGTGCGCGGACTCGGCGGCCTGACGGCGCAGCCGGCGGGTGCTCGACCAGGAGATGCCGGCGAGGACCAGGTGCAGGACGGCCAGTCCCGCGCCGAGCCGCCAGTAGGTCCGGCTCTTCGCCTCCTCGACCTCGGCGGCGATGGCGGCGTAGGGCAGCACGACCTCGAGCACCCCGACCGACCGGCCGGAGGCGTCGCCGACGACGGGCTGGAAGACCTGGATGCCGGCGGAGTCGCCGTCGAGGATGGTCACGTGGGCGTCCCCGGACGCCGCGACCCGGAAGGCGGCCGAGCCGGCCATCTCGGCGGCCTCGGCGGCACGGTCCGCCGCCGTCCTCGGCCTGCCGCCGGCGACGACCTCCGGCGTGGCGACACCGTCGTCGGAGAAGAGGACCGAGCCGTCGAAGTCGCGCAGCCGCAGCCGCTCGACCGAGCCCCGGAAGATGGCGAGGTCGGTGGCCCGCTGGAGCCGGGCCATCTCCTGGGTGCTGAGCCCCGAGGTCAGGTCCGAGCCCTGCAGCGCCGGGGCGACGACCATCTCGCCGACGACGGCGGCCTGCGCGCGTCCCAGCTCGAGCCCCCGGTCGCGGGCGTCCTGCCGGATGCCGTCGGCGAGCAGCGCACCCAGCGCCACGACCGGCACGAGGCTGGCCACGGCGTAGACGACGAACAGACGGGTTCCCGTCGCTCGTGCTCGCCCCGGCCATCGCATGCCATTCCGATCGGCAGGGCAGCGGCGAAGGTTGAGCGTTTGCTCACCCATTCGAGGCAGGCCCGTCCACCGCACTGTGCCGAAACGCACACGGGCCCCGGTCGGTCCGCGTGCGGCGGATCGACCGGGGCCCGAGCGGGGGCTGCGTCAGGCGCTGACGGCCTTGTGGACGTCCAGGGCCAGCAGGAGCTGGCCGCGCAGCTTGTAGGCACCGCGGATCAGGTCGCGAGCGGTCCCCTCGAGGGTGTCCGGCGGTGCCTCGAAGTCGCCCGCGTCCACGTCGACGACGTCGGCGATGGCGTCCACGAGCAGGCTCACGGCCTCGCCGTGCAGGCGCACCACGATCACCACCGCGTCGGTGCCCTCCGGGCGCGGCGGCCGGCCCAGCCGCTCGCGCAGCTCGATCGCGGTCACCACCTGCCCGCGCAGGTTGATCAGCCCGGCCACGGCGGTCGGGGCCAGGGGCACGCGGGTGAGCTGCTGGCTGCGCAGCACCTCCTGCACGTGCTCGACCTCGATGCCGTAGAGGTCACCGTCCAGCCAGAAGGTGGCCAGCTGTCCGCTCGTGGCGGGCGCAAGGGCGTCGGAAGGGGCGGTCACGTCAGACCTCCAGCAGAGCGGCGGGGACGCCCTGGGGCGTCGCGGCGGTGGGGTGGACGGTGGACGGCGAGTAGAACGCCGGGTCGGCGGCGAGGATCGCGGCACGGACGTCGAGCAGCTCGGTCACCTTGTCGCCGAGGACGGCGGACCCGAGCAGGCCCAGATCGTCGATGTCGCTGCGCACCGCGTCCTCGCCGTCGACGATGTCGAGGATCTCCTCCACGACGATCGCGACGCTGCGGGACCGGTCGCTGTAGACGATGACCTCGAGGATCTCGCGGTCGGACTCGCCGTAGGCGCCCAGGTGCCGGTCGAGCCGGACCATCGGCAGGATCGCGCCGCGGTACTGCACGACCTCCCGGTTGCCGACCTTCTCGACCGCGTCCGCGCGCACCTGCTCCAGGCGGGTGACGGTGTCGAGCGGGATGGCGACCCGGCGGCCGCCGCCGATGGCGGCCAGCAGCATCCGCTGCCGGTCGTTGTCGGTCGACGCGGCCGTCGCGGCGGCCCGCGCGGCCTGCTGGCTGCGCTCGGTGGTCTCGGTGCGCAGGGCCCGGCGGGCCAGCGCCTGGACGTCGAGGATGAGGGCCACCGTGCCGTCGCCGAGGACCGTGGCGCCCGAGTAGAGGCCGATCGCCTTCATCTGGCCGCCGACCGCCTTCACGACGATCTCCTCGGTGTTGATGACCCGGTCGACGACGAGGCCGAAGCGCCGCCCCTCCGAGCGCAGCACGGCGATGACCACGTGGCCGTCGTGTCGCTCGGAGGTCAGCCCCAGCACGTCGGTGAGCCGGACGAGGGGAAGGAGCTCGCCGCGGAGCCGGTAGACCTGCGCGCCACCGACCTCCTCGACCGCGTTGGCGGCCTTCTCGGCGTCCAGGCTGACCAGCTCCTGGAGGCTGATCTGCGGGATGGCGTAGCGGTCGCCGGCGCACTCGACGGTCAGCGCCGGGACGATCGCGAGCGTGAGCGGGATCCGGAGCCGGCACACGGTGCCGCGACCGGCCTCGGACTCCACCTCGATGGTGCCGCCGATGGACTCGATGTTGGTCTTGACCACGTCCATGCCGACGCCCCGGCCGGAGACGTTCGTGACCGCGGCCGCCGTGGAGAAGCCCGGGAGGAAGATCAGCTGGAGGATGTCGGCCGGACTCATCCGGCTCAGCGCCTCGGCGGTCACCAGGCCGCGCTCCACGGCCTTGGCACCCAGCTTGGCGGGGTCGATGCCGGCGCCGTCGTCGGCCACCTCGACCACGACCTGGCCGCTCTCGTGGCGCGCCCGCAGGGTGAGCACACCCTCCGACGGCTTGCCGGCCTTCGTGCGGTCCTCGGGGGACTCGATGCCGTGGTCCACCGAGTTGCGCACCAGGTGGGTCAGCGGGTCCTTGACCGCCTCGAGCAGCGTCTTGTCCAGCTCGGTCTCCCGGCCCTCCATCTCCAGCCGGATGGACTTCTGGAGCTGCAGCCCGAGATCGCGGACGACGCGGGGCAGCTTGGACCAGATGTGGTCGATCGGCTGCATGCGCGTCTTCATGACGCCCTCCTGCAGCTCGCTGGCGATCAGGTTGAGCCGCTGGGAGGCGCGGATGAGGTCGGTGTCGGTCTGCCGCGCGACGTTCTGCACGATCTGGTTGCGGGTGAGCACCAGCTCACCGACCAGCAGCATCAGCTCGTCCAGCAGGTCGACGTCCACGCGGATCGTGCTGTCGGCGACGCCTCGTCGGGCCTGGCCGTCCGCGCCCGCGGCCACCGGCTCCGCGTCGGTCGCGTCGACGGCGGGTGCCGGCGCAGTCGGCGCGTCGTCCCGGGGACCGGCGGCGAGCGCCACCGGGGCGGCCG
>CADCTN010000201.1 GCA_902805535.1 uncultured Blastococcus sp.
GGCCCCGGGGACCGGGGCGTTCTCCGGGGCGCGTGATGCAGGGCGGGAACCAGTCGCGCGAGTTCTCGGGCAGCCGGGGCGTTGTCGCAGCCGGGGCTAGTACCGTGGCGCCTCGTGATCGAACTGCAACACGTCACCAAGCTGTACCCGGCCAGCGGCCGGCCGGCGCTCGACGACGTGTCCACCCAGATCGACAAGGGCGAGTTCGTCTTCCTCATCGGGTCCTCCGGTTCCGGGAAGTCGACGTTCCTCCGGCTGCTGCTGAAGGAGGACACCCCGACCTCGGGCACGGTCAGCGTGAACGGCAAGGTGCTGAACACGATGAGCAAGTGGCAGGTGCCCAAGCTCCGCCGCACCATGGGCTGCGTCTTCCAGGACTTCCGGCTGCTCCGCGACCGCACGGTGGCCCAGAACGTCGCGTTCGCGCTCGAGGTCATCAACAAGCCGTCACGGACCATCAAGCGGGTGGTGCCCGAGGTGCTGGAGATGGTCGGTCTCGAGGGCAAGGCGCAGCGGCTGCCCAGCGAGCTCTCCGGTGGTGAGCAGCAGCGGGTGGCGATCGCCCGCGCGTTCGTCAACCGGCCGCTGGTGCTGCTGGCCGACGAGCCGACCGGAAACCTCGACCCGGAGACCAGCGAGGGCATCATGCTGCTGCTGGAGCGGATCAACCGCACCGGCACCACGGTGATCATGGCAACGCACGACTACCACATCGTCGACTCGATGCGCCGTCGCGTGATCGAGCTCAACGGGGGAGCCCTCACCCGCGACCAGTCGCGTGGCGTGTACGGGGTCGGCCGCTAGAGCTGCGGCCGGTCGTCAGGCCTCCTGCCTCCGCACTGCAGAACTCCACGACAGGGAATCCATGCGCGTCAACTTCGTCCTCTCCGAGGTGGCCACCGGGCTTCGTCGCAACCTGACCATGACGGTCGCGATGATCCTGACGACGGCGATCTCCCTCGGACTCATGGGCACCGGCCTGCTGATCGCCGGGATGATCTCCGACATGAAGGAGATCTACTACGACAAGGTGCAGGTCTCCATCTTCCTGGCCGACGACGTCAGCCCGGAGCAGCGCACCGCCATCCAGTCCCGGCTGGAGTCCTCCGACGAGGTCAAGAGCTTCATCTACGAGTCCAAGGACGAGGCGTACGAGCGGTTCCGGCAGCAGTTCAGCCAGCAGCCGGAGCTCGTGGACAACACCCCGGCGGACGCGCTGCCGGAGAGCTTCCGCGTCGAGCTGATCAACCCGGAGCGCTACGAGGTCATCAAGGCCGACTTCCCGGCGGGCGCCGAGGGCGTGGACCAGGTGCGCGACGAGGGCGACTTCCTGGACCGGCTGTTCAGCCTGCTCAACGGCGCCCGCAACGCGACCATCGCCGTGGCGGTGGTCCAGGCGCTGGCGGCGCTGCTGCTGATCTCCAACACCATCCAGCTGGCCGCGTTCAACCGCCGCAACGAGACCAACATCATGCGGCTGGTCGGCGCCTCGCGCTGGTACACCCAGCTGCCGTTCATCCTGGAGGCCGCACTCGCCGGGCTCATCGGCGCGCTGCTCGCGATCGGCGGCCTGGTGCTCACCAAGGTGCTCTTCGTCGACCGCACGCTGGCGGGGCCGATCAAGGCCGGGATCATCCCGCCGGTCGACTGGTCGGCGATCGCGTTCATCGCACCGGTCATCGCGGCCGCGGGCGTGGGCCTCGCCGGGGTGGCCGCCTACGTGACCCTGCGGCTCTACGTCCGCCTGTAGCTCACCGCACCCTTCCGGCGAGATCTGCACACTCGCCCCCATCAGGTCCTCCTGGGGGGCGAGTGTGCAGATCTCGTCGCGTTCCGGGGCGTGATCAGCCGGCAAGTAGCCTGGGGGTCATGCCGCGTGAGACCGGGCGCAAGCTCATCGCCCAGAACAAGAAGGCGCGGCACGACTACTCGATCCTCGACACCTACGAGGTGGGCCTCGCGCTCACCGGTACCGAGGTGAAGAGCCTGCGTGCCGGCCGTGCCTCGCTCGTCGACGGGTTCGCCTCGATCGACGACGGCGAGGTGTGGCTCCAGCACGTCCACATCCCCGAGTACATGCAGGGCACCTGGACGAACCACGCTCCCCGCCGCAAGCGCAAGGTGCTCATGCACCGCGCCGAGATCGACAAGCTGCTCGGCAAGATCAAGGAGGGTGGGCTGACCCTCGTCCCGCTGGACCTGTACTTCAAGGACGGCAAGGTCAAGGCCACCCTCGCGCTGGCGAAGGGCAAGAAGTCCTACGACAAGCGCCAGGACCTCGCCGAGCGGGACTCCCGCCGGGAGATCCAGAAGGCCTTCGGCCGGTACGTGAAGGGACGGCGCTGACCGAATGCGTGGAATGGCCTACGACCGCTTCGGGGACGACGGCGTCCTGCAGCTCCGCGACGACCTGCCAGACCCGCCCGTCGGACCGGACACCGTCCTCGTCCGGGTGCACGCCGCGGGTGTCAGCCAGGTCGACCTGGACATCCGCGCCGGCGGCCTGGCCGGGTCGTTCCCGCACCGCTTCCCGATCATCCCGGGCTGGGACGTCGCCGGCGTCGTAGAGACGGCCGGTCCCGCCGTCGTCGACTTCGCGCCCGGCGACGAGGTGTTCGGCTGCGTGCGCCGCGACGACGTGCAGTGGGGGACCGCCGCGGAGCTCGTGCCCGCTCCACAGCGCTGCCTCTGGCGCAAGCCGGAGTCGCTGTCCTTCGCCGAGGCCGGGGCGCTCCCGTACGCAGGGCTGACCGCCTACCAGGCTCTGGCCGAGGTCCTCGACATCGGCGAGGGCGACCGGGTGCTGGTGCACGACGCCTCCGGCGGCGTCGGCTTCACCGCCGTCCAGATCGCCGTCGCCCTCGGCGCCCACGTCATCGGGACGGCGAGCCCGCGCCACCACGGCTTCGTGCGGGACGCCGGTGCCGCGGAGATGCTGGACCCCGGCGCCGGGCCGATCAGCGAGCAGCTGTCCGAGCCCGTCGACGCCGTCCTGGACCTGGTCGGCGGGGCCACCCTCGCCGACGCCCCCAAGCAGGTGCGCGACGTGTCCCGGATCGCGTCGGCGGTCGACCTGTCGGTCCGCGAGCTGGGCGGGCACTACGTCTTCGTCCGTCCCGAGCAACACGACCTGCAGGAGCTGGCCCGGATGGCCGACGCGGGGCAGCTGCGCGTGCCGATCGCGAAGGCCTTCCCGCTCGAGGACCTCGTCGCGGCGCACCGGCTCGTCGGCGAGGGGAACGTGCGCGGCAGGGTCGTCATCACCCTGCGATGACCACCCCGCCGGTCGACGACGCCGACGTCCCCCGGTACTGGCGCGAGCTGGGCCTGCCCGGGTTGGTGGACGTGCACGTGCACTTCCTCCCGGAGCGGGTGCAGGCCAAGGTCTGGCAGTACTTCGAGGCGGCCGGGACGCACTACGGCGCGGACTGGCCGGTCGCCTATCCGCTGCCCGAGGAGGAGCGGCTGGCCGTCCTCGACCGGCTCGGCGTCCGCGCGTTCCCGACGCTGCCCTACCCGCACAAGCCCGGCATGGCCGCCTGGCTCAACGAGTGGTCGGCCGGCTTCGCCGCGGACCGTCCGCAGGTGCTGCAGTCGGCGACCTTCTATCCCGAGCCGGAGGCGGCCGCCTACGTGGCCGAGGCACTCGACGGCGGAGCGCGGGTGTTCAAGGTGCACGTCCAGGTGGGGTCGTTCGACCCGCGGCATCCGCTGCTGGACGCGGTCTGGGCGCGGCTGGAGGACAGCGGCACCCCGGTCGTCATCCACTGCGGATCCGGTCCGCTGGCCGGCGAGCACACCGGCCCCGTCCCGGTCAGCGGCCTGCTCGAACGGTTCCCCCGGCTGCGGCTGGTCGTCGCCCACCTCGGCATGCCGGAGTACCGCGAGTTCCTCGACCTGGCCGAGCGGTACGAGCGGGTGCACCTGGACACCACGATGTTCGCCACCGACTTCACCGAGCGGCTGATGCCCTTCGACCCGGCCGATCTCGGGCGGCTGTCGGCCCTGCGTGCGAAGGTCCTGCTCGGCAGCGACTTCCCCTCGATCCCGTACGCGTACGCGCACCAGCTGCAGGCGCTGCACCGGCTGGACCTGGGGGAGGAGTGGCTGCGCGCCGTCCTCTGGGAGAACGGCGCCCGGCTGTTCTCGCTCACCCCGGGCCGCGAGCGCTGACGGTCAGCGGGTCGCCGGCACCCCCTCAGCCGTGGGCTCCGGCGCGACCGCGTGCTCGCGGTCCCGGGTGACGGCGGGGGCCAGCAGGGCGAACGCCGCGACGAGGAGCGCCACTCCGACCATCGCGCCGCGCAGCCCGACCGCCCCGCTCAGGAGGCCCACGTAGACGGGGCCGAGGACGAATCCCAGGTAGGACGTGCTCGCCACCACGGAGGTCGCCCGACCGCGCTGGTCCGCCGGCACGTCGCGCGTGGCCCGGCTGAGCAGCGTGGGGTAGAGCACCGACGTGCCGATCGCCGCCAGCGCGAGTCCACCGAGCACGACGGGCACGTTCTGGCCGACGCTGACGATGAGCGTGCCGAGGACCCCGGTGATCGCACCTCCGACGAGCAGCACTCCCGTCGGGATGAGGGTGCTGAATCCGACCCCGAACCGGGTGAGTGCTGCGAACAAGGCGAAGATGGCGGGTGCGATCGCCGTGATGCCCACCGCTGCGCCGAGCTCGTCGGCGAGGATGATGGCGCTCCAGCTCTGGTGCGCGTTCTCCGCCGCGAAGCCGAGCGCGCCGACGAGACCGACCGCGACGAAGGGCAGCACGAGCCGGAGGCCGTGTCGCCGGCGATCCTGTCTCGCGGGTGATGCGGTCGGGGGACCGTCTCCCAGCAGGAACGCCACCACGCCGGCGACGGTCATCAGCGCCCCCGCTGCGGCGAAGACGGTGCTGACGCCGGCCCCCGTGGCGCGCAGCGCTCCCGTGCCCAGACTGCCGACCACCACGGCCGACGAGAACACTCCGTGGGACACGGTGATGACCCGGCCGCCGGAGCGCTGCTCGGCGAGGCCGGCGAGCGCGTTGGCCGCGACGTCGGCTGCGCCGGACGCCGCGCCGACGAGGGCCATGCCCACGACGAGGGTCGGCAGGTCGCGGGCGAGCACGGCGATGAGTACTCCGGAGACGGCCAGCGCCACCAGCAGCGGCCCGGCGATGCGGGCGCCGTGACGGTCGACCGCACGGCCGGTGAGGAGCATGGCGGGCAGGCCTGCCAGACCGACGAACAGCAGCGCGGTGCCGAGGCCGGCACCGCCGACCTGGGAGGCGTCGCGGAGAGCGGGGAGGGCGGCGCCCCACGTCCCCCAGAAGAGCCCGAAAGCCGCGAAAGAGCTGTGGGAGGCCAGGATCGATCGCATCTGTGTAACGGTACACAAACCGTTAGGCTGTACAGGTGGAGCCCCGCGTGACGATGCGCGACGTGGCGGCGGCAGCCGGCGTCGCCGTGATGACGGTCAGCTACACGTACACGCGCCCAGACCGGGTGGCCGCCCCCACCCGCGCCAAGGTCCTCCAGGCTGCCGAGCGGCTCGGGTACCGGGGCCCCGACCCGGTGGCCCGGTCCCTGCGCAGCGGCTCGACCGGGAACCTCGGGGTGGTGCTCGGCGAGCACCTCACCTACGCGTTCGAGGACCCGCAGGCCGCACGGTTCCTGGCCGGGGTCTCGCGCGTGTGCGTGCAGAACCGGCTCGGTCTGGTGCTCATCCCGAGCACGGGCGAGCCCGACGACGTCGACCGGGTGCGCGAGGCGGCGGTCGACGGTTTCGTGCTCTGGACGACGGCCGACGACGACCCCGTGGTCCAGGCGGTCACCGCGACCGGGCGTCCGGCCGCCATCCAGGGCGGTCCCGCCGCGCCCGGCCTGCACCTGGTCTCCGCGGACGACCAGGCGGCAGCGCGGGCGATGGCCCGCCACATGCTCGCCGGAGCGCGGTCCCCGCTGGTGCTCTCCCAGCCCCTCGACCGCGAGCGGTGGTCAGGGCTCCTCCGTGGTCCCGATACGGACGTCCTGTTCCCGGTGACCCGCACGCGGCTGACGGGCTACCGCGAGGCCTTCGAGGAGGCCGGCCGGCCGTGGGGGGACGTGCCGGTCGCCGTCGTCGGCCGGCACTCTCGCGAGGAGGGCCGGCAGGCGGTCGCCGCCGTGCTCGACGACGTCCATCCGGACGTCGTCATCGCGATGAGCGACCAGCTGGCGGCGGGCGCACTCGACGTCCTCGGCGACGGAGTGCGCGTGAGTGGCTGGGACGACAGCGAGCTGGCGGCCGAACGGGGCTTCCCGAGCGTGCGGCAGTCCCTGTTCGACCAGGGTGTCGCCTGCGCCCGCATCGCGGCCGGGCTCACCGACACCGTCGACGGGGCGTCCTGGGAGCTCGCCCTGCGTTGACCCCCTCCGGTCGGCTGGCGTCCCGGGGGTGCAGCGCTCCACGATCGGCATGTGATCACGGGTATCCGGCCGGCCGATCCGCGACGACACCGACGAGTGGGCCACCCGTTCTGCCTGTTCGTCCGCACCTTAGCGAAGGAGTCCGTGGATGACCCGCTTCACCCTGACCGCGACCGTCCTGGACACGCCCGACCCGCGAGGTCTGGCGCGCTTCTACCAGCGGCTGCTCGGGTGGCCGCTCCGCGACGACACCGACGAGTGGGCGACGCTGCGGCCGGCCGACGGGAGCACCGGGCTCTCCTTCCAGCGGGAGGCCGACCACGTCCCGCCGGTGTGGCCGCCGGAGCCGGGGGCCCAGCAGATGCAGCAGCACCTCGACCTCCTGGTCGACGACCTCGCGGCGGCCTGCGCCCTCGCCGAGGAGGCGGGAGCGGAGCCAATCGGCGGGCACGAGGACGACGAGGAGATCGTGCGGGTCTACCGCGACCCGGCCGGTCACCCCTTCTGCCTGTTCGTCCGTCGCTGACGATCGGTGGCCCTGAAATCGGTGGTCATGGCGCGGTCGGCTGCCTAGCCTTCGACGACGTGGCCGATCTCCCCGCCCTGCCCGACGGCCTGACCGTCCGCCCCCTCGCCGCCGACGACGTGGCCGGCGCCGCCGCCCTCCTGGAGGCCGCCGAGGAGCTCGACGACACCGGCGAGCACTGGAGCCCCGACGACCTCACCGAGTGGTGGGTCAACGACCTCCTCGACCTCGAACGGGACGGGCTGGCCGTGCTCGCGGCCGACGGGACCCTCGTCGCCTGGGCCACCGCACTCGCCCTGCCCACCTTCCGCGACGCGTTCCGGATCAGCCTCGAGGCGCGCGTCCTCCCGGCCTGGCGCGGCCGAGGCATCGGCCGGGCCCTGCTCGCCTGGCAGCTGGCACGGGGCAAGGAGATCCACGCCGAGCGGCACCCGGGGCACCCGGCGGTGCTCGAGGTGGCGGTCCACACCTCGATGACGTCGCTGGAGTCCCTGGTCCGCCGGGCCGGGCTGTCGCAGGAGCGCTGGTACTTCGTCATGGAGCGCCCGCTCGCCGACCTCCCGCGGGTGCCGGACCTGCCGGGTGTCGAGCTGGCGCCGTTCACCTGGGACCGGGACGACGAGGTCCGGCGCGCCCACAACGCCGCCTTCACCGAGCACCACGGGTCCGCGGAACGCGACCAGACGACGTGGCGGACCCTGTTCACCGGCCAGCGCGCGTTCCGCCCCGAGCTGTCCTCGCTCGCCCTCGCCGACGGCGCCGTCGTGGCCTACACGCTGGCCTACGTGTTCGAGGCGGACACGGCGGCCACCGGGTACGAGCAGGTCGACCTGGGCCAGATCGGCGTCCTGCCGGCGGCCCGCGGCCGTGGGCTGGCCAAGGCCACCATCGCCGCGGTGCTGCGCCGGGCGGCCGAGCACGGCTGCCGGAGCGCCGGCCTCCAGGTGGACAGCGAGAACACCACCGGGGCGTTGCGCCTCTACGAGGGGCTCGGCTTCACCAGGCGGCGCACCCAGGTGTCCTGGGCGCTGGCACTGCCCCCGGTGGGCGAGGCCGCCGCTCAGTAGGGTGCGGCGCATGGTCAGCGCCGATCACTTCGACCCCGCCCTCGTCGGCCGCGCCCACCGCGCGATCGACCCGCTGCACTCGCACCTGTACTTCGCGCCGGAGCAGGACGAGAAGCTCAGCGCGGTCGGCCTGAAGCCGGGGCGGATGTCCTACTTCGCCGGGCGGGCGGCGCCCATGGGCGCGGTCGGGGCGGGCGCCGTCACGGCGACCTTCTACAACTTCTCGCCGTCCCTGGTCGCGCACATGATCCCGCGCGCGTGGACGCTCGCCTCCCCGGAGCAGGCGCTCGCCGCCCGCCTGGACGCGGCGCGGGCGTCCCTCACCCGGCTGCTCGGCGAGGCCGCCGGCTCGGCCGAGGTCGCGGAGCTGGCCGGGCTCCTGCGCGAGGCGTCCGCCGGGCTGACGCCGGAGGGGCGCCCGCTGTTCGCCGCCCACGCCGACCTGCCCTGGCCCGAGGAGCCGCTGCCGGCGATGTGGCACGGGGCCACGCTGCTGCGCGAGCACCGCGGTGACGGGCACGTCGCCGTCCTGCTGCACGCCGGGCTGACCGGCCTGGAGGCGCTGATCACCCACTGCGCCACCGGCCGCGGCTTCACCGATGCGGCCGCGAAGGCCACGCGGGGTTGGCGCGACGAGGAGTGGGACGGCGCGTGCGCGGCGCTCGCGCAGCGCGGGCTGATCGACGACGCCGGGCTGACCGCGGAGGGCGAGGAACTGCGGGCGCGCATCGAGGTGCAGACCGACGCGCTGGCCGCGGACCCCTGGTTGTCGCTCGGTCCGGAGAAGACCGCACGGGTCGTGGAGCTCGGCAAGGGGCTGTCCCGGCGGCTGGTGGCCGCGGGCGCGTTCGGTCAGGGCATCTTCGGCCGCTGACGTAGCGTTCCCGGTCGCTCAGCGGACCCGACCTCCCTAAGGTCGTGGCACGACCCAGGGAGGCGTCATGACCGCGACGGAGCGGGCACCAGGGCAGCAGCAGCAGGTCGGGCGGACCGACGTCGACGCCGCCTTCCGGGGCAGCGCGACCTATCGCAGCCTGGGGGAGCAGACGCTCAGCCCGGCGGAGGAGCGGTTCGAGAAGGGCCGCCGCACCGTCGGGCTTTTCCTCGCCCCGGTGGTGACGATCGTCTTCGCGCTGCTGCCCATCGACCTGCCGCGCGACCAGCACCTGCTCGCGGCGATCCTGCTCGGCGTCATCGTCCTGTGGATCACCGAGCCGGTGCCCATCCCGGTCGGCGGGCTCATCGGCATCGGCGCGATCGTCGTCCTGGGCGTGGTGCCGGCCGACGACGCCCTGGCGCCGTTCGGGTCGACGACGGTCTTCACCTTCATCGGCGCCTTCATCCTCGCCATGGCGATGCTCAAGCACGGGCTGGCCCGGCGGTTCGCGATGTTCGTGCTGTCGCTGAAGTGGGTCGGCACCTCGACCTACCGGGTGGTCATCGCCTTCGGGGCGATCACGGCGCTGCTCTCGGCGTTCGTCTCCAACACCGCCACCGTCGCCATGCTGCTGCCGACGGCGCTCGGGATCATCGCCGTCATCGCCAAGCTCCTGCAGGACAAGGAGCTGGTGAAGCCCGACTTCGACCCGCTGCGCCTGCGGGTCGGCGTCGCCGTGATGCTGATGCTCGCCTACGGCGCGAGCGTCGGCGGTCTGCTGACCCCTGTCGGCACCCCGCCGAACCTGATCGGCCGCGGCCTCATCGAGGAGGCGACGGGGGAACGGATCGGCTTCCTGGACTGGATGCTCATGGCCATGCCGATCTGCGCGCTGATGTTCGTCGCGCTGGCCGCCGTGCTGCTGCTGCTCAACAAGCCGGAGATCCGCCGGATCGAGGGCGTCAGCGAGTACGTGCAGAAGGAGCGGGCCGAGCTGGGGAAGTTCTCCCGGGCCGAGAAGAACACGCTGATCGCCTTCTCCATCACCGTCGCCTGCTGGATCTTCCCGGGCATCATCGCCCTCACCGCCGGCACCGACTCCGACCTGTACGCGACCATCAGCGACCGGATGGACGAGGGCGTCATCGCCGTGCTCGGCGCCTCGCTGCTGTTCCTGCTGCCGACGGACTGGAAGTCCCGCGAGTTCACGCTCAACTGGAGCGACGCGGCGAAGATCGACTGGGGCACGATCCTGCTGTTCGGCACCGGCATCATCTTCGGCTCGCTGCTGGCCAGCACCGGTCTGGCCGAGACCATCGGCGAGGCGTCGGCGGACTCCCTGGGCCTGACCAGCACGTTCGCGATCACGATCTTCGCGGTGATCCTGGCGATCATCATCAGCGAGACGACCAGCAACACCGCGTCGGCCGCCGTCGTGGTGCCGATCATCATCCCGGTGGCGATGGCGGCGGGGGTCAACCCGTTCGTGCCGGCGCTCGCGGCCACGTTCGCCGCGTCCTTCGGTTTCATGCTGCCGGTGTCGACGCCGCAGAACGCGATCGCCTACGGCTCGGGCGTCGTGCCGATCACCAAGATGATCCGGTCGGGGGCCACCTTCGACGTCCTGGGCGCCCTGCTGATCGTGGTGCTGCTGCCGGTGATGGTCGACCTGGTCCTGGGCTCCGTCGGCGGCTGACCCCGGCGGGGACCCGTCGTCCCGTCGTCACCCGGAGGGGCGACGCGCGGGCGACGGTTCGTGACACGATGGACGACGGCTTCCTCGGCGGAAGGCGGCCGCGACCGGGAGGTGGGTGACGCGTGCCCAGCGAACCTCCCAGTACCGGTCCCGAGGTCCTCCCCGCCTGACGCCGGCTGCGGACGGCGGCGCGCGCGGACCTCGCAGACGTCCCTCGCTGCTGCCCTCCCCGGAGTCCGTCATGACCGACCGCCGTCTCGCACCGCTCACCGCCCTCAGCACGCTCACCCGCCGTCCGGCGCGGCCGGTCGTCCACCCGTCCGTGAGCGGTCCGGCCGCGCAGCCCGAACCGGTCGTCCGGTCGCGGTTGATCGACAACGCCGTCTACTCCGAGGGACGGCGGGTCGCGACGCCGGCCACGGCCGCGGAGAGCCGGGAGGAGCTCGCCGTCGACGAGGGCCGGCTGGCGTGGCTGGGCCTCTACCGGCCCGAGCCGGGGCAGCTGGGCGAGCTCGCCGACCTCTACGACCTCCCCGACCTCGCGGTCGAGGACGCGATCCAGGCCCACCAGCGGCCGAAGTTCGAGCGCTACGGCCAGACGCTGTTCGTGGTGCTGAAGGCCGCCCGCTACCTGGACGCGACCGAGGAGGTCGAGTTCGGGGAGCTGCACCTGTTCCTCGGCGCCGACTTCGCGATCACCGTCCGGCACAGCGAGTCCCCGGACCTGTCCCGCGTGCGGCGCCGCCTGGAGAGCGAGCCGGCGCTGCTGGCCAAGGGCAGCGAGGCCGTGCTGTACGCCATCCTGGACGCCGTCGTCGACGGCTACTCACCCGTGGTCGCCGGCCTCGCCAACGACATCGACGAGATCGAGACCCAGGTGTTCGGCGGTGACCCCCGGGTCTCCCGGCGCATCTACGAGCTCTCCCAGGAGGTGCTGGAGTTCCAGCGGGCCGCCGCGCCGCTGACCGGCATCCTGGCGGCGATCACCGCGGGCTTCGACAAGTACGGCGTCGACGAGGAGCTGCGCAGCTACCTGCGCGACGTCGCCGACCACGTCACCTCGGTGATCGAGCGGGTGGAGGGCTTCCGGCTGCAGTTGCGCGACATCCTCACCGTCAACGCGACGCTGGTCGCGCAGCGGCAGAACGAGGAGATCCGCGAGCTCACCGAGGCCTCCATCGCCCAGGGCGAGGAGGTCAAGAAGATCTCCGCGTGGGCCGCCATCCTCTTCGCGCCCACCCTCGTCGGCACCGTGTACGGCATGAACTTCGACGTGATGCCCGAACTGGGCTGGCGTTTCGGGTACCCGATGGCCGTCCTCCTGATGGGCGCGGTGAGCGTCGTCCTCTACCTGGTCTTCAAGCGACGGGACTGGATCTAGGCCGGACGGGATCGAGGATGGCGGCCGGATGGGCGGACGAGCCGGACGTCGTCCGGCTGCCCGGCGGCAGCCTCGTGCGCGGCCGGCGGCTGCGCGATCCCGCGTCGCGGGCGGACTTCGCCCTGGTGCTCGCCGCCGGCCCGGCGCCGCCGTGGCCGCACCGGCGGGTGCGCTGGCCGGA
>CADCTN010000202.1 GCA_902805535.1 uncultured Blastococcus sp.
TCCCGGCGCCCTGCTCGCCGTCGCCGGGGCCGCCTCGCTGGCCGAGCGCCCCGCGGCCTGGCTGCTGCTGGCCGGCGACGAGACGGCGCTGCCCGCGATCAGCCGGCTGCTCGCCGCGGCCCCCTCGGAGACGGCGGGCGTCGCCTTCCTCGAGGTGGCCGGGGCGGAGGAGGAGCAGCTCCTCCCCGCACCCGCCGGGATCTCGCTGCACTGGCTGCACCGCGGGAGCACGCCGCCGGGAGAGAGCACGCTGCTGGTGGACGCCGTCGCGGCGCTGGACCGCCCCGAGGGGGACGACGTGTTCGCCTGGGTGGGGGCCGAGTCCGCCGCGGTCCGGGCGATCCGGGCCGACCTGCGCGGTCGGTGGAGGCTGGGCCGCGCGCAGCACCACGCGATCGGCTACTGGCGGCGGGGCCGGGCCATGTCGCCCGCCGGGTGACCGCGCGGGCCGAGCTGCCCCAGGGACTTCACAGGTAGCGTCCAGACCGACCGCAGTCGGCGCCCGGACGATCGGGAGATGACGACGGCACCCGCACGCGCGACCGGAGGAACCGTGGCCGGCAGTCCGCAGACCCGCACACCCGAGGCGCGGCTCCTGGTCGTCGACGACGAGCCCAACATCCGTGAGCTGCTGTCGGCCAGCCTGCGCTACGCCGGCTTCGAGGTCGCGACCGCCGCCGACGGCCAGCAGGCGCTCGCGCTGGCGGAGTCCTTCCGGCCCGACCTCCTCGTCCTCGACGTGATGATGCCCGGGCTGGACGGCTTCAGCGTCGTCCGCCGGCTGCGTCAGGCCGGCCGGCACACCCCGGTCCTCTTCCTCACCGCGCGCGACGCCGCCGAGGACAAGGTCTCCGGGCTGACCCTCGGCGGCGACGACTACGTCACCAAGCCGTTCAGCCTCGACGAGGTGATCGCGCGGATCCGCGCGGTCCTCCGGCGGACGGCCGGGGCGCAGCAGACCGCCGACGCGCCGCGGCTGACCTTCGCCGACATCGAGCTCGACGAGGAGAGCCACGAGGTCATCAAGGCGGGCACGCTGATCAGCCTCTCCCCGACCGAGTTCAAGCTCCTGCGCTACCTGATGGCCAATGCCGGGCGGGTGCTCTCCAAGGCGCAGATCCTCGACCACGTCTGGAACTACGACTTCAACGGCGAGGCCAACGTCGTGGAGTCCTACATCTCCTACCTGCGCCGCAAGATCGACACCACCGAGCCGCGGCTGCTGCACACCATCCGGGGGGTCGGCTACACCCTGCGGCTGCCGCGGGGCGCATGACGCCTCCCCCTGCGCCGGTGGTGAGCGGGCCTCGCGTCCCGCTCCGCGTCACCCTGGTCGCGCTCCTGCTGGTGCTGCTGAGCCTCGCGCTGCTCGCCACCGGATTCGCCACCACGTCCCTGCTGCGCACCTACCTGCAGGAGGAACGGGACGACGAACTGCGTGCGACCGTGCGGAACAACCTGCGCGCGGAGGTCGTCGGCGCCTGCCTGCAGGGCGGTTATCCGCAGCCGAGTCCCTACTACATCGCGTGCCTGGTCCCCGGCAGCGACGAGCCCGTGGTCATCGCCGAGCCCCGGGGCCCGGGGGGCGATGACCTGCCCGAGCTCGGTCAGGAGGCGCTGGAGAAGCTGCGGGCAGGGGAGCGCCCCATCACGGTGCGGGTCGACGGCGAGCGGTGGCGGATGGCGTCGGGAGAGCTGCCGGGTGGCTACACGCTGGTCATCGGCGCCGGCCTCGAGGGCGATCAGAAGGCCATCGCCCGACTCGTCCGCATCGAGCTGGTCGTCGGGCTGGCCGTGCTGGTCGTGCTCGGCGCCGCCGGATACGGACTGGTCCGCAACAGCCTGCGGCCCCTCGCCGCGGTCGAGCGGACGGCGCAGGCCATCGCGGCCGGCGACCTGTCCCAGCGCGTGCCCGCCGGCGACCAGCGGACCGAGGTGGGCCGGCTGTCGGGCGCGCTCAACGTCATGCTCACCCGGATCGAGACCGCCTTCCGCGCGCAGCAGTCCTCCGAGGAGGAGGCGCGCGGCTCCGAGCACCGGATGCGGCGCTTCGTCGCCGACGCCAGCCACGAGCTGCGCACCCCGCTGACCTCCATCCGCGGGTTCGCCGAGCTGTACCGGCAGGGCGCCGTGCGCACCGAGGAGGACGTCGCCCGGCTGATGCAGCGGATCGAGGCCGAGGGCGCCCGGATGGGCCTGCTGGTCGAGGACCTGCTGCTGCTCGCCCGGCTGGACCAGCAGCGGCCGCTCACCTTCGCGCCCGTCGACCTGGCCGAGGTGGCCGGTGACGCCGTCCACGACGCCAAGGCCGTGCAGCCGGACCGGCCGATCGCCCTGCACCTGGACGAGTCGCTCAGCGACGTCCCCGTGGTCATCGGCGACGAGGGCCGGCTGCGACAGGTGGTCGGGAACCTGGTGACCAACGCGCTCACCCACACCCCCGTCGACGCCCGGGTCACGGTGACCGTCGCCGAGGCACCCGACGACGGCGACGTGCTCGTGCTGCGGGTCGCCGACGAGGGACCCGGCATGGACGCCGCCGACGCCGGGCGGGCCTTCGAGCGCTTCTACCGCGCCGACGTGTCGCGCACCCGGAGCGAGGACGGCAGCGCCACGGCCGGTGGCACGGGTCTGGGCCTGGCCATCGTCACCTCGCTGGTGGCCGCGCACGGCGGCTCGGTGCACCTGGACACCGCTCCGGGCCGGGGCGCCACGCTCACCGTCCGCCTGCCCCGCTCCGGGCCGGCGGACCCCGCGCGCACCGGGGGTGCCGGGAGCGTGGGTTAGCGGCCCTGCCACGATCCGGAGGTGACCACCCACCAGACCGGCACCATCCCGGACGCCGAACCGCTCGCCGCGGCGGCCGACCTCGGGGCCGCGCTGCGCGAGCTCATCGAGATCTCGGTGACCACCACCGTGGTCCCCGCCGAGCTGCGTGCCGCCGCCGCGCTGGTCCGCGAGGCCACCGAGCGGCTCGCCGTCGCGCGCCGCCCGGCGTCCCAGCTGCCCGCGCTCGACGACGTCGTCACCGGCCGCCGGCTGTTCAACCCGGTCACCGGCATCGGCAGCCCGCTGGCACCGCCGGTCACCGTGCGCCGAGACACGGACGGCGTCGTCGCCGAGGTCACCCTCGGGGTGGCCTACGAGGGCCCGCCCAGCTTCGTGCACGGCGGCATGAGCGCCCTGTTCATGGACCAGCTGCTGGGATCGGCCGCTGCCGCGGCCGGCCGCTGGGGCATGACCGCCCACCTGGAGCTGGACTACCGCGGGCCCCTCCCCCTGGAGACGCCCCTGGTCATGCGCGCGCGGGTCGCCGAGCACTCCGGCCGCAAGTCGCTGGTCACCGGCACCATCGCGCCGGCCGAGGACCCCGACCGCATCCTCATCGAGGCGCGCGGCGTCTTCGTCATGCCGCGACCGGAGAAGGTCGAGGCCTACTTCGGCGCGATCACCGACGCCTCGGGCCGGCACAGCCCCCCGCGCCGGCCGGGCGACGCGACGCCCATCGACGACCAGGACTGAACCATGGACCGGCCGCTGCCCGAGGTCCTGGCGACGGGGACCCGAGCGCGATGACGGACACTGGGCGGGAATCCGCATCATCCCGATGCGGTTGCCCGTCCTGATGCCGACCCTCCGGAGCCTCCCCCGTGCCCACGCCTGACTACCGGCTGAGCCAGCTGGAGACGCTGGAAGCCGAGTCCGTCCACGTGATCCGCGAGGTGGCCGCGGAGCTGGAGCGGCCGGTGCTGCTGTTCTCCGGCGGCAAGGACTCCATCGTGATGCTGGAGCTGGCCCGCAAGGCGTTCGCGCCGGCCCGGATCCCCTTCCCGGTCATGCACGTCGACACGGGGCTGAACTTCCCCGACGTGCTGGAGTTCCGCGACAAGCGGGTGGCCGAGCTCGGCGTCCAGCTGATCGTCGCCTCCGTGCCCGACGCGATCGCGGCGGGCACGGTCAAGGAGGAGCCCAACGGCTCGCGCAACCGCATCCAGACCCCGGTGCTGCTGGACGCGGTCGAGGAGCACGGCTTCACCGCCCTGTTCGGCGGCGCCCGGCGGGACGAGGACAAGGCGCGCGCGAAGGAACGGGTGTTCTCCTTCCGCGACGAGTTCGGCCAGTGGGACCCGAAGAACCAGCGGCCCGAGATCTGGGACCTCTACAACGGCCGGATCCACCTGGGCGAGTCGATCCGGGTCTTCCCGCTGTCGAACTGGACCGAGCTCGACATCTGGCAGTACATCCTCCGCGAGCAGATCGCGATCCCGGCCCTCTATCTCGCGCAGGAGCGGGAGGTCGTGGAGCGCCAGGCCATGCTCTACGCGGTCAACGAGTTCATCGCGCCCCGCGACGGGGAGCAGGTGCGCCGGGAGACCGTGCGCTACCGCACCGTCGGCGACGCCAACCTGACCGCAGCGGTGCTGTCGGAGGCGACCACGGTCGAGCAGGTCATCGCCGAGATCGCGGTGACCCGCATGACCGAGCGCGGCGCCACGCGCGGCGACGACAAGGTCAGCGACGCCGCCATGGAGGACCGGAAGAAGGAGGGCTACTTCTGATGGGCGTCCTCCGCGGCCCGGCGTCGCCACAGCCCGACCAGCAGCCGTACGACGACAGCGAGCAGCAGCACCCCCGTCGTCCAGCCCACCGCCTCCGGCACGCGGCCGGGATCGGCGCCCAGCCACTGCGCGACTGCGTACCCGGCCACGTAACCCAGGACGACGACCAGCAGCGCGGGCACGGCGGCGACGAGCACGAACATGCGCACCTCTCCCGGGGACCGCGTCCCAGGGTGCGCCGCCCCGCCGTCGGCTGCCAGGAGACCCAGCGATGACCCCCGAGAAGCCCGTCGACGTGCACTCCCCGGCCGAGCAGGCGCACGACCTCGTCCTCGCCCGCAAGGACATCCTCCGGATCGCCACGGCCGGCTCTGTGGACGACGGCAAGAGCACGCTCATCGGACGCCTGCTCTACGACAGCAAGGCGATCTTCGAGGACCAGTACGAGGCGGTCGAGCGGGCCAGCAAGGGCGACTACGTCGACCTGGCGCTGCTCACCGACGGGCTGCGGGCCGAGCGCGAGCAGGGCATCACCATCGACGTCGCCTACCGGTACTTCAGCACCCCGCGGCGGACGTTCGTCCTGGCCGACACCCCCGGGCACGTGCAGTACACGCGCAACATGGTGACCGGCGCATCGACCGCCGACCTCGCGATCGTGCTGGTCGACGCCCGCAGGGGGATGCTGGAGCAGAGCCGCCGGCACGCGTTCCTCGCCTCGCTGCTGCGGGTTCCGCACCTCGTCGTCGCCGTCAACAAGATGGACCTGGTCGACTGGTCGGAGGAGGTCTACGAGCGGATCCGGGACGAGTTCACCGCGTTCGCGGCGAAGCTGAACGTGCCCGACCTGACCGTGGTCCCGATCTCGGCCCTCAACGGCGACAACGTGGTCACCCGGTCGGCGAACAGCCCCTGGTACGACGGCCCGTCGCTGCTGCACCACATCGAGCACGTGCACGTCGCCAGCGACCGCAACCTCGTCGACGCCCGGTTCCCGGTGCAGTACGTCATCCGTCCGCAGATGCTCGGCCCGGAGAACGCCGCCCTCCACGACTACCGCGGCTATGCCGGCACCGTCGCCAGCGGCGTCCTGCGCTCCGGCGACGAGGTGCAGGTGCTGCCCAGCGGACTGACGACGACGATCGCCGGCATCGACGGGCCGCGCGGGCCCGTCGACGAGGCGTTCGCGCCGATGGCGGTCACCGTCCGGCTGGCCGACGACCTCGACGTCTCCCGCGGGGACCTGATCTGCCGCCCGGCCAACGCGCCGCACGCGGTCCAGGACCTCGACGCGCTGGTCTGCTGGATGGCCGACGAGCCGCTGCGCCCGCGGCAGCGCATCGCCGTCAAGCACACGACCCGCACCGTGCGCGGCGTGGTCAAGGAGCTGGCCTACCGGCTCGACGTGAACACGCTGCACCGCGACCCGTCGGCGCCCGAGCTGGGCCTCAACGACATCGGCCGGGTGAAGCTGCGCACGACGCAGCCGCTGTTCGTCGACGACTACGCCCGCAACCGCGTCACCGGCCGGTTCATCCTCATCGACGAGGCCACGAACGCCACCGTCGGCGCCGGGATGCTCACCGCGGCCGGCTGAGGTGCCGCGCAGCCGTACCGCGGCCCTCCTGCTCCTCGCGGCGATCGTCGCCGTCGCCCTGAACCAGCGCCCGGGCGTGGTCGCCGTGGCGCCCGTGCTCGGGGAGCTGCGCGCCGACACCGGGCTGTCCTCCGCCCTGGCCGGCCTGCTCACCACGCTGCCGGTCCTCTGCTTCGGCGCGTTCGCCCCGGTCGCGCCCCGGCTGGCACGGCGGATCGGCCTGGAGACGGCGGTCGGCCTCTCCCTGATCCTGCTGGCCGTGGGCATCGCGCTCCGGCTGCTGTCGCCCGTTGCCCTGCTCTATGCCGGCAGCGTGCTGGTGGGGGCGGCGATCGCCCTGGCGAACGTGCTGCTCCCGGCCTACGTCAAGCGCGAGTTCCGGCGTCCGGGCGCGGTGATGGGGCTCTACTCCGCGGCGCTGAACGTCGGTGCGGCCGCGGGCGCCGCCCTGACCATCCCGCTGGCCGGGGCGCTGGGCGTGGACTGGCGCTGGGCGCTCGGGGCATGGCTCGTGCTCGCGCTCGCCGGGTTGGCTCTCTGGCTGCCGGTGGCCGGCACCGGGCACGCGCGCCGGACCACCGCGCCGCTGCCGGAGGGCTCCTGGTCGCTGCTGCGCCAGCCGCTGGCCCGGCAGGTCACCGCCTATCTGGGGCTGCAGAGCGTGCAGTTCTACTCGCTCGCCGCCTGGCTGCCCACCCTGCTCGCCGACGTCGGGATCCCGGCGGGCCGGGGCGGGTTCCTGCTCGGGCTGGCCAACCTCGTCGGAGCCGCCGGCGCGTTGCTGGCCCCGGCCCAGGCCGGGCGGATGCGCACCCAGCGTCCGCTGGTCCTCGCCGTGGCGCTGGCCTACCTCGTCGGGCTCGGCGGGCTGCTCGTGGCCCCCGCCGACGGCACGCTGGTGTGGGTGGCCGCGTTCGGCCTGGCCCAGGGCAGTGGGTTCGCCCTCGCGCTCACGCTGATCGTGCTGCGCAGCCCGACCCCGCTCACCGCGGCCCGGCTGGGCGGGGTGGCCCAGTGCCTGGGCTACCTGCTGGCGGCGACCGGCCCCCTCGTGCTCGGCGCGCTGCACGACGTCACCGGCGGCTGGGCGTGGCCGGTCGCACTCATGCTCGCGCTGCTGGCGCCGATGATCTGGGTCGGCTGGGGAGCCGGGCGCGACGCCGTCCTGACGGTGGTCGGCGACGAGCTCCCGGCAGGTGCTCGAACAGCGTCTCCGGGTCCGGTCCCGCGCGGCGGCGCAGGCCGCCGGGGGTAGTCAGCCCTGGTCGGTCGGGGCCGGCGCCGAACCCGGGTCGCCGTCCCAGTCCTTGCCCGCGACATCGGCGTTCTCCGACGCGCTGTCGGTCTGCTCCGCGACGGTCCGGACCATCTCCTCGTCGGAGATCCCCGCACCGGCAGGCTCGGTCGTGGCGTTCGGCTCGCTCATCGCGCGGTCTCCCTCGTTCGGCGGCATCCCCTCACGCCCTCCCCGCATCCCGGCGACGGCAAACCAGGCGACCGGTCACGCCACGGCGGCGGCGAGCTCGAACCAGACGCGCTTCCCGCCGCGGTACTCCTCGCTCCCCCAGCGGTCGGCGATCGCCTTGACCATGAGGAGCCCCCGGCCCCGGGGCCGCTCCCGCTCGAGCTCGCGGACCACCGGGCGGATGGACGAGCCGTCGACCACGGCGATCCGGAGCCATCCCTCGGAGACCGCCAGCTCGAGGGTCATGCACGACTCCTGCTGGGCGTGGTCGACCACGTTCGCCACGAGCTCGGTGACCAGCAGCGCCGCGTCGTAGTGGTCCTGGGGCACCTGCCAGGCGCGGAGGATCTCGAGCAGGAGGTGTCGCGCGGCCGGCACGCTGGCAGCTGTCGGCGGCAGATCGATGCTGGCGGTGAGGCTGGACATTGGTGGCGTTTCCGTTCTCCGGCGGACCGGGGAAGCGACCGTCCACGCCCTTGTGACGCGATTGCGGACCGATGCGAGCGACGTACTGCTGCTGCTGCTGCTGCACCAACCAACCACGCCGCGGGGTCAACATGCAACACCTATTGCATGACACCCCGATTGCATGTCACGCGTGTTGCATGCAACCCCCGTGACGTCTATGGTCGCGCGGCGACGGCACTCGGCCGTCCGAGGACGACGGGACAGCCACGTGGCCGGCACACCGGAGGGCGCACCCGACCCTGCCGCTCGGGCCCTCCAGGACCTGGTCACCGAGCTGGACGCCTGCATCGCCGAGCTGCAGCACGCGCGCACCCGCTCGGAGAACCTCCTCGAGAAGCGGCGGTCGGGCCGCCCGTGGCTGGAGGTGGTCACCGGCGAGGCCCGGCCGCTGGTCGTGGAGAGCATCTCCACCGTGCTCGGCTCCCTGGCCACCGCCGGGCACGCGTGGCGTCTCGAGCAGGCGTCCGCGCTGCAGGGCGAGGACGTGAGCATCAACCGGATCGCCGCGTTGTTCGGCGTCACCCGTCAGCGGATCTCGGCACTGCTCCGGGAACGCGACGCCGGCAGGCAGGCCACCGAGGAGCCCGGCTGACCGATCAGGCGACGATCTGGTCGATCGCCTTGTAGACGCGCTGCTCGGAGACCGGGCGGGGCGTGCCCACGACCTGCGCGAAGAGCCCGACGCGGAGCTCCTCGATCATCCAGCGCACCCGCACGACCGGGTCGTCGGGCCCACCGGTCGCCGGCACCCGGGCCCGGAGCTGCTCGTACTCGGTCGTCACCGCGGCGACCTGCGCCATCCACAGCTCGTCGCGAACCGCGTTGACCGGCAGCTTCTCCAGGCGGTGCGCCATCCCGCGCAGGTAACGGACGACGTCGGGCAGCCGCCGCCGCCCGGCGGCCGCGACGAAACCGCGGTGCAGCAGCCCGCCCATCTGGCGGCGCAGATCCGCGATCGCCGCCTCCGGCACCCGGCGCCCGGGCGCGGCCCCGATCGCCACGGCCACCTCCCGGGCCTGGGTCAGCACCGCCTCCACCCTCTGCACGGTGTCCACCGTCAGCCGGTGGAGGTCGGCCCTTGCTGTCGCCACGAGCGCGGTGAACGCCGCCTCGTCCCGCGGCGGTCCGCCGGCCGCGGCGATCAGCTCGTCGGCGGCGGCGTCCACGCAGTCGGCGACGAGGTCGGGGATCTCGCCGTCCGGGTTGAACTGCAGGGCGAGCCGGGAACGCGGCCCGAGCGACTTGACCACCTGTTTCACCGGTGAACCGGCGACAAGGACGAGCAGCCGGCGAGTGCCCCGCCAGGTGAGCCGGGCGGCCTCGACCTCGGTGGCGACCACCCGGACGCCGACGGTCGCGCCCTCGTCGACCAGCGCCGGGTGAGCGGTGACGAGGTGGCCGCCCCGCTGCACCTCGACGGTGCGCGGGAGGTCGCCGATCGTCCAGGCGGTGAGCCCGGTGCGTTCGACGTCCGCCGCGGCCCGGGCCAGGCTCGCGCGTGCCTTCGGCGCCACCTGGGCCTTCAGCGCGGCCAGGTCCTTGCCCGTGGCGAGGAGGCGTCGCTGGTCGTCGAGGACGCGGAAGGTGGCGCGCAGGTGGCCCGGCACCTGGTCGGGCACCCACGCGTCCGGCGGGATGGTCACCGCCGTCGCGCGGCGGAGCTCACGTTCCAGCGCCGGCAGCAGCGGCTCGGCGGGGTCGATGTGCGGGAGCACCTCGCGCACCCGGTCCGGGATCGGCACCAGCCCGCGGCGCAGCTGCTTGGGCAGGGTGCGCAGCAACGCCGTCACCAGCTCCTCGCGCAGCCCGGGCACGGTGAAGGCCAGCGCCTCCCCGGAGGTGCGCGCGGCCACCCCGTCCAGGACCGCGAGCGGGACGTCCACGGTGACGCCGTCCTCGGCCGCCCCGGGGGCGAAGGCGTAGGACAGCGGCAGGGTGAGGCCCTGCGAGAGGCGCACCTCGTCGGGATAGTCCTCCGCGCGGACCTGCCCGGCGGCGGCCGCGTTGGTGAGCATCTCGGCGGTGAAGGTGAGCAGGTCGGGCGTCTGCCGCCGGGCGTTCTTCCACCAGCGGTCGAAGTGCCGGGTGGAGACGACGTCGGCCGGGATGCGGGCGTCGTAGAGCTCGAACAGCGTCTCGTCGTCGACCTGGATGTCCCGGCGGCGGGCGCGCTCCTCCAGTGCCGCGACCTGCTCGATGGCGCGCTGGTTGTCCGCCCAGAACCGGTGGTGCGTCGTCCACTGGCCCTCGACCAGCGCGTGCCGGATGAACAGCTCCCGGGACACGGCGGCGTCGATCGAGCCGTACTGCACCCGGCGCCCGACCACCAGCGGCAACCCGTAGAGCGTCACCCGCTCGGTCGCGACGACGGAGCCGCGCTTGGCGTCCCAGCGCGGCTCGGAGTACTGCCGCTTGACCAGGTGCTCGGCCAGCTTCTCGACCGTCTCGGGGTCGATGCGCGCGACGGTGCGGGCGAACAGCCGGCTGGTCTCCACCAGCTCGGCGGCCACCATCCAGCGCGGCGGCTTCTTCGCGAGCGGGGTGCCGGGAGCGATGACGAAGCGGGTGTTGCGGGTGCCGAGGTACTCGCGGCTCGGTCGCTTGTCGCCCTTGGCCTGCTCGGCCTGCATGCCCACCTGCGACAGCAGGCCGGCGAGGAGCGCCGCGTGGATGCCCTTCTCGTCGGGTTCGGCGGCCGTTTCACCCACGGTCATGCCGAGCCGGCGCGCGGTGCCGCGCAGCTGCCCGTGCAGGTCCTGCCACTCGCGGATGCGGAGGTAGTGCAGGAACTCCCGCTTCACGGTGCGCCGGAACTGGTTGCCCGACAGCGCGTCCTGCTGCTCGGTCAGGTACCGCCAGAGGTTGAGCAGCGCGAGGAAGTCGGAGTTCTCGTCGGCGAACCGTGCGTGCAGCTGGTCGGCGGCCTGCTGGTGCTCCGCGGGCCGCTCCCGCGGGTCCTGGATGGTCAGGCCGGCGGCGATCACCAGCACCTCGTCGAGCACCCCGCGCCGGTCGGCCTCCACCACCATCCGGGCCATGCGCGGGTCCAGCGGCAGCGCGGCCAGGGACCGACCGGTGACCGTCAGCTTCCCGTCCTCGTCGAGGGCGTGCAGCTCCGCGAGCAGCGCCAGTCCGTCGGCGACGGCCCGGCGGTCGGGCGGATCGACGAAGGGGAAGTCCTCCACGGCCCCGAGGTCGAGGGCGGCCATCTGCAGCAGCACCGAGGCCAGGTTGGTGCGCAGGATCTCCGGGTCGGTGAACTCGGGCCGGGCGTCGAAGTCGCCCTCGGTGTACAGCCGGATCGCGATGCCCGGGCCGAGCCGGCCGCACCGGCCCGAGCGCTGCCGGGCCGACGCCTGGCTGACCGGCTCGATCGGCAGCCGCTGCACCTTGGTGCGATGGCTGTACCGGGAGATGCGGGCCGTCCCGGGGTCGATCACGTATCCGATGCCGGGCACCGTCAGCGACGTCTCCGCGACGTTCGTGGCCAGCACGATCCGCCGTCCGGTGTGCGCGGTGAACACCTTGTGCTGCTCGGCGGCCGACAGCCGCGAGTACAGCGGGACGATCTCGGTGCCCGGGAGCGCGCGCTCGGCCAGCGCGTCCTGGGTGTCGCGGATCTCCCGCTCGCCGGCGAGGAACACCAGGATGTCCCCCGGGCCCTCCGCGACCAGCTCGTCGACGGCGTCCAGGATCGCGCCGACCTGGTCCCTGTCCGGGTCGTAGCCCGGGTCGTCCGGCGTCGCATCGGGATCCACGACCGGTCGGTAGCGGACCTCGACCGGATAGGTGCGCCCGCTGACCTCCACGATCGGGGCGCCCCGGAAGTGCGCCGCGACGCGCTCGACGTCGATGGTCGCCGACGTGATGACGAGCTTGAGGTCCGGGCGCCGCGGCAGGATCTGCGCGAGGTAGCCCAGCAGGAAGTCGATGTTGAGGCTCCGCTCGTGGGCCTCGTCGAGGATGATCGTGTCGTACTGGCGCAGCAGCCGGTCGTGCGCGATCTCGG
>CADCTN010000203.1 GCA_902805535.1 uncultured Blastococcus sp.
CGCATCCGCGCCGAGCGGTGGCCGCCCAGGCCGGCGACGAACGCGGACTGGTCGTCGAGCGCGGCGGCGTGCCCGTCGAACCCGTCTTCGGTGAACACCTCGTCCCAGTAGTCGGTGATCCGGCCGCGCGTCCAGCGGTACCGGCGGCGGCTGGCCAGCCCCATCGGGTTGGCGTGGGTGGCACCGAAGAACGGCTCGGCGGCGGGCGAGCGCCAGTCGAGCAGCAGCCGGCGGCCCGTGCTGTCGGTGAGGCCCAGCCGTCCGACGTACACGACGTCGGCGCCGTCCGAGGAGTCCATGCGCCCCAGGCACAGGTCCAGGCCGAAGCGGCGCAGGGTTCGCAGGCGGGTGGTGAGCCGGTGCACCTCGAGGTCGCGGTCCAGCGCCGACTGGCCGATGCCACCGGGTGCCCGGCGCTCGGCGTCGAGCCGCTGGGTCAGGTCGGCGATCGACTGCTCGAGGCTCGCGGCCATGGCCGAGAAGTGCCGCTCGTCGTCGGCGATCAGTGCCGGCTCAGCCTTGGCGGCGAGCTGGTCGGGAAGGGCGAAGACGCTGGTCAGACGGGTCACGGTGAGCGAGTCTGAGGCCCGACCGGGGTCTTGCCGCAAGCCCCCGGGTGCGCTATACGTTCAGGTGGGAGTTGAGAGGCGTCCTCCCCGCTCCACCTCAGTCCTCCGCGATCACCGAGAAGACGTTGCCCGCCGGGTCGGTGAACCAGGCGATCAGCGGCCCGCCGGCGCGCATGACGCCCTTCTCGTCGGTCGGCGGGTTCGCGTAGCGCTCGAAGCGCACACCGCGCGCGGTGAGCTCGTCCACGGCCTGCTCCACGTCGGGCACCGGGAAGTTGAGCACGGTGAACGTGGCCGGTCGGTGATCGGGCTTGGCGTAGACCAGCACCTCGGTGCCGCCCCCGAGGTGCAGCCGCATGATGCCGTCCATCTCCTCGTCGGAGACGCGCAGGCCGAGGATGTCCTCGTAGAACCGGCGCGCGGCCGTGGGGTCGTCGACCGAGAAGCCGCTGTAGGCCTTGCTGTCGCCGAGCATGACTGGTCCCCTCTCGAAGGTCCTGCCCCTATGACCCCCCGCGCGCCGCGGACTCATCGGCGCTGCCGCACCGAGCGCCGGTCACTCGATCAACGTGGGCAGCCCCAGCGTCCGGAACAGCGGGGTGTCGAGGTCGAGGAAGCTCGAGATGTGGGCGATCCGGCCGTTCTCCACCTCGAGCACGTGCAGAGCCCACGGCTCGCGACCACCACCTTCGCGCGGGCGGTACTGGGCGAAGGCCGGGGAGCCGTTGGCGCTGAGCGGGACGACCTTCGACCCACGGCACTTCGCACCCGGGCCGAGCATCCAGGTGCCGATGTCCTCCCGACCGCGCAGCCACATCTCGAACGGCGGCATGTGCTGGGTGGCGTCCTCGTGGAGCAGCTTGACGAAGGCCTCGATGTCGTACCGCTCGAAGGCGTCGACGTAGCGGGCGAGCAGCTCGCGATCGTCGGCGTCCAGGGAGCGAGGTGCGGGGACCCCGCCGCCGGCCGCGGCCAGCGTCGCCCGGGCGCGCTGCAGGGCGCTGTTGACCGAGGCCACGGTGGTGTCGAGCAGCTGGGCCACCTCGTCGGCCTTCCAGCGCAGCACCTCGCGGAGGATGAGGACCGCCCGCTGGCGGGGCGGCAGGTGCTGCAGCGCGGCGACGAAGGCCAGCCGGATCGACTCCTTCGCGACGGCCCGCTCGGCGGGGTCGCCGTCCTCCGGGAGCACCTGGCGGTCCAGCACCGGCTCGACCCAGGCGGTCGCGGGCCGCCGGCCGGACAGCGACGCCTGCACCGGCGGGAACGGCGAGCCGGCCAGGTCCATGGGCAGTGCCCGGCGCTGCCGGCCGGACAGCTGGTCGAGGCAGACGTTGGTGGCGATCCGGTACATCCAGGAGCGCAGGGCCGAGCGGCCCTCGAAGTCACCGAGCCCCCGCCAGGCCCGGACCATCGTCTCCTGCACCGCGTCCTCGGCGTCGAAGGACGAGCCGAGCATCCGGTAGCAGTAGCCGGTCAGCTCGCGGCGGTGCTCGAGCAACCGCGGATCGAGCTGGTCCGCCGGGCCGATCGCGACGCTGGTCACCTGAGACCACTCCTCGGTGTCGATGGGTCCGCCAGCACATCACAGGACCCCGACAATCCGGGAGGGGTCGGCCGCCTACTGGTAGCTGACCAGCTCCGGCAGCGGAGCGACCTCGGCGATCGTCTGCTCGGGCGTGAGCATCGGCAGGTCCTCGTCGTAGAAGTTCTTCCAGCCCCAGGACAGCCCCGCGGGCGCCGTCTCGTGCAGCGCCCGCCAGGTGGCCTGCTTGTCGCCCTGACCGCCTTGCCCGTCCGCGTGGACCATCACGGCGAGCTCGTCCCGCGAGGTGTCGACCCGCTCCCGGCCGGGGAGCATGTCGAGCCGGAACTGGTGCAGGACGAGCAGCTTCTGCGGCAGCGCACGCTCGCGGGTCAGGTCGGCCAGCCAGGTGATCACCCGGTTGACCTCGTCGATCGGCACGGAGCCGATCTGGGTCAGGTGCACCTCGTCCGGGCCCAGCCGCCACTCCGGGTCCAGCGCGAGGCCGACGTGCGGCAGTTCGAGGAGGGAGCGGTACTGCTCGGCCTGGCCGACGAAGTCGGTGCGGCCCGGTTGCAGGTCCAGCACGACGTACATCCCGGCGGCACCGGCCGCCTCCACCCACGGCCGGAGGAACTCCGGATCGGCCTCGGCGGAGTAGTTGCCGTCGTCCCCGGCGGACGACGATGCGACGGTGGCGATGATCTCGAACGTCGGCACCACGGTCGCCTCCACGAGCGGCTCGTAGGGAGCGGCTTGGGCGCGCGCCCGCTCGATCGCCGCGTCGACGGTCTGCTCCCCCAGCACGCCTAGCCCCGCCGTGCCGGGATGGCCGTACAGGGCGATCAGCATCCGGCCCGGGAAGAGCAGCTGCCCTCCCCCGGGGAGGTGCTCGCCCGTGGCGGCCGTCGCGAGCTTCCACTCCAGCCCGTCCTCGGCGGCCAGCGCCGCGCCCAGGACGACGACGGACCCGGTGTCGTCCGCCGACAGCGCGTCGACGACGTCGGCCGAGGCCCGCGGGTCGGTGCTCCCGCCGGTCAGCACGACCGGGGCCCCCGCGGCACGGGCGGTGGCGATCCCGGCCAGTGAGTCCGGGCCCTCCTGCGCCAGGACGAGCGTGTCCGCCAGCGGCTCCGCGCGGGCGATCGCCGGCAGGCTGCCGGACTCCCCCTCCGCCGACCCGCCGGGGTCCGGGCCGTCATCGGGCCGGAGAGCGACGGGCGCCTCCGGATCCAGGGCGGCCACCGCGGCGGCCGCCTCCTCCGGCGCCGTTGCCGTGGTCTCCGACCACTCGACGTCCGCGGCGGCGCCGACGGCGCGCGGCTCCGCCGGAACGGTCACCACCGACCACGCGCCCGCGTCGTCGTCCGGGCGACCGATGCCGTCCGCGGCGCCGACGGCCAGGACGGTGGCGGTCCCGAGGCGGTCGAGCTCGGCCGACAGCTCATCCGGGGTTCCGCTCGCCGGTGCCAGCAGCAGGGGCACGCCCAGCGCGACGGCCGCGGACGCGGCGAGCAGCGTGCCGGACGCGTCGCCGTCCTGCGCGACGACCGCCACGTCGGCGCTGTCGAACAGGGCCCGGCTCGTCGCGGCGGCCGAGGCGACGGGGTCGACGTCGGCGACCAGGGTGAGCGCCGTGTCCGGCACCGAGGTCCGCACCGACGCGGCGTCCCCCTCGTCGGGCCGGTCGCCCTCCGGTGCACCTGCCGTGCAGCCGGCGACCAGGACGGCCGTCCCGAGTGCGGTCATGGTGGCGCGCAGGCGCACGGGTCCCCTCCGTCCGGTCGGAACGCCGTGGCCACCGGACGACGACGGCGGCATTCCAGCTCCGGATCGACAGTAATGGACCCGTGCACCGGGCCGGGCGCACTGGACTTCCTCCGCGCGGCACCCGAGCATTCGAGCCGACATGAGCAGCCAGACGCAGTCGGGCCGGCCCGACCCCCGATCGGCCGGGCAGCGGGATGGGGTCCCGGGCAGCGGGGCACCAGGCTCGACGGCATGACCGCCGATACCGACGTCCTCCCGCAGATGACCTTTCCCGCCGACCCCGCTCCCCGCCGCCGGCGCGGGTTGCTGCCCCAGCTCGGGGTGGACACCGGCTACACGCTGACCGGGTTCCCGGTGGGGATCGCGGCCTTCGTCGTGGTCGTCACCGGGCTCTCCGTCGGTGCCGGGCTCCTCGTCGTCTGGATCGGCGTCGCCGTCCTCGCCGCCACCCTGGTCGCCGCCCGCGGCTTCGCCGTGGTGGAGCGCGCCTGGCTGCCCGCCGTCCTGGACCGGCCGGTGCCCACCCCGGCCTACCGGGCGCCCGAGGGCAGTGCGACGCGCAAGCTCCTCACTCCCCTGCGCGACCCGCAGACGTGGCTGGACGCCCTGCACGCGCTCGTGCGGTTCCCGGTCGCGATCCTCTCCTTCGTCGTCACCGTGACGTTCTGGGCGGTCGCGCTCGGCGGGCTCACCTACGGCGTCTGGGACTGGGCGCTGCCCGACCCGTCGCGGGACCCCGGCAACCACGACCTGCTGGAGCTGCTCGGCCTGGAGAGCTCGGCCGGGCGCCGGATCACCTTCTACACCGCCGTCGGCGTGCTCTTCGCCGTCCTGCTCCCCTTCGCCGTCCGCGCGGTGGCCCTCCTCCAGGCCCAGCTCGGCCGGGTGATGCTGACCTCCCGCGCCGCCGCGCAGGCCGAGATCGGCCGGCTGTCCCAGGGCCGCGACGCGGCGGTGGCCGCCGAGGCCGTGGCCCTGCGCCGGCTGGAACGGGACATCCACGACGGGCCGCAGCAGCAGCTCGTGCGGCTGAACATGGACCTCGCCCGGGCCCAGCGGACGCTGGAGCGCGACCCGGGCGCCGCCCGCGAGGCGCTCGGCGAGGCGGCCGGCCTCGCCCGCGAGACGCTCGAGGACCTGCGCGCGCTCTCCCGCGGCATCGCTCCCCCGGTCCTCGCCGACCGCGGGCTGGCCGCGGCGCTGGCCGCCATCGCGGCCCGCTCCCCCGTCGCGGTCGACCTGGCGGTCGACCTGCCCGAGCGACGACTCGCGCCGGTCACGGAGAACACCGCCTACTTCGTGGTCAGCGAGGCGCTGGCCAACGTCGCCAAGCACAGCGCCGCCCTGACCTGCCGGGTCGAGGTCACCTGCACCGGAGACCGGCTGCGGGTCGTCGTCGAGGACGACGGCGTGGGCGGTGCGGTGCCGGCTCCCGGGCACGGTCTGGCCGGACTGGCCGACCGGCTCCAGGCCGTGGACGGCGTGCTCCGCGTGGACAGCCCGCGCGGGGGCCCGACCCGGCTGACCGCGGAGCTCCCGTGCGGGTGATCCTCGCGGAGGACTCGGTGCTGCTGCGGGAGGGCCTGGTCCGCCTGCTGGCGGAGGCCGGCACCGAGGTGGTCGCCGCCGTCGGGGACGGCCCCTCCCTGGTCCGGGCGGTGCGCGAGCACCGCCCGGACGTCGCCGTGGTCGACGTCCGGATGCCCCCGTCGCACACCGACGAGGGCCTGCGCGCGGCGGTCGAGGCCCGGCGGGAGGTGCCGGGGACGGCGGTCCTGGTGCTCTCCCAGTACGTGGAGGTGGCCTACGCCGACGAGCTGCTCGCCGACGGCGCCGGTGGCGTGGGGTACCTGCTCAAGGACCGCGTCGCCGACGTGGACACGTTCCTGGCGGCGCTCGAGGACGTCGTCGGCGGCGGCACCGTCCTCGACCCCCAGGTGGTGGCCCAGTTGTTCGCCCGACGCAGGGCCGACGACCCGGTGCGGCGGCTGACCCCGCGCGAGCGGGAGGTGCTCGGCCTCATCGCCGAGGGCCACTCCAACGCCGCCATCGCCCGCCTGCTCGTGGTCACGCCCGGGGCGGTGGAGAAGCACACCCAGCACATCTTCGCCAAGCTCGGCCTGGCCCAGGACGACGACCAGCACCGGCGGGTCATGGCCACGCTGGCCTACCTGCGCGGCTGACCCGAGGGCCGGCCGGGGGAACTCGTTGGCGGAGCGTCGGACCGGCCCGGTAGACACGTCCCGTGGCCGACGACCTCTACGACCAGCTCCGACCCGCGACCGCCGAGGAGTGGCCCGGCTGGCTCGAGACCATGGTGGGGGCGTTCGGCGAGACGCCGACCGGCCCCTACCTCGACACCGCTCCCCCGACCGCCGAGCTGGACCGGTCCCTCGGGCTCTGGGACGACGGCCGCCTGGTGGCCACCTCCGGGATCTACAGCCGAAAGCTCAGCGTTCCCGGTGCGGTCGTCCCGGTCGCGGGCGTCACCTGGGTGACCGTCGCGCCGACGCACCGCCGCCGCGGGGTGCTGAGCGCGATGATGCGCCGTCAGCTCACCGAGCTGCACGAGCAGGAGCGGGAGCCGGTGGCCGCGCTGTGGGCCTCCGAGGCCCCGATCTACGGCCGGTTCGGCTACGCGCCGGCGACCACCCGCGCCGAGCTGACCGGGCCCACGCACCGCCTGCGGCTGCGGCCCGACGTCGACCTCGGCACCGGCCGGGTCGACATCGTGGACGAGGCGGCCTACCGCCCGGCCGCGGCGGCCGTGCACGAGGCGGTCCGGCGGTTCGTGCCCGGCAACCTCGACCGCGACGAGCGCTGGTGGGACCGGCTGCTGCGCGACGACCCATCGGAGCGCAACGGCGCGACGGCGCGCCGGTACCTCCTGCACACCGAGACCGACGGCACGGTGACCGGCTACGCCGCCTACCGGCTGACCTCGCGGTGGACCGACACCGACCAGCCCGACGGCACGCTCGTCGTGGAGGAGGTGCGCGCCACCACCACCCCGGCCCACGCCGCGCTGTGGAACGTGCTGCTCTCGATCGACCTGGTCAGCTCGGTCCGGCTGAAGCGGGCCTCGCCCGACGACCCGATCCGCCACCTGGTCACCGACACCCGGGCGCTCACCGGCCCGGTCCTCGACGCCCTGTGGGTCCGGCTGGTCGACGTCGGCCGGGCGCTCTCCGCCCGGCGCTACCCGGCCCGCATCGACCTCGTCCTCGACGTCCGCGACCCGTTCTGCGAGTGGAACGACGGTCGCTGGCACGTCTGGGGCCACCCCTCCGGCGCCTTCTGCGACCGCACCGACCGCGACCCCGACATCGCGCTGGGCATCGAGGAGCTGTCGGCGGTCTACCTCGGCGGCACCTCGCTGGCCACGCTGCAGGCCGCCGGGCGGGTCACCGAGATCAGCCCCGGCGCGGTGACGAACGCGTCGACGGCCTTCGGCTGGCCGGTCACCCCGTGGTGTCCGGACGACTTCTGAGCGGCGTCGCTGCCCGGGTCAGCGGTGCTCGGTGCCCGTCGGCAGGCCACCGGCCGGGCGGTGGCGGTCGCGCTCGTAGTCGCTGACCAGGCCGATCCGGCGGACGTGCCGCTCGTCGCCGCTGAAGTCGGTGCGGAGGAACTCGAGCACGAGCTCGGTGGCCTCCTCGGGGCTGTGCTGGCGCGCCCCGATGGAGACGACGTTCGCATCGTTGTGCTGGCGGGCCAGCTGCGCGGTGGCGGTGTTCCAGACGAGCGCGGCCCGCACGCCGGGCACCTTGTTCGCCGCGATCTGCTCGCCGTTGCCCGAGCCCCCGATGACGACGCCGAGCGAGCCGGGCTCGGTCACCGTCCGCTCCCCCACCGCGAAGCAGAAGGGCGGGTAGTCGTCCTGGGCGTCGTACTCGAACGCGCCGCAGTCGACCGGCTCGTGGCCGGCCTCGGTGAGCGCCTGCTTCAGGCGCTCCTTGAACTCCAGGCCGGCGTGATCGGTACCGATGAAGACGCGCACGGGCGGGAGTCTGCCAGGCTCGCGAGGTGGCGGTGCTCGGGGTCGACGGCTGGCGGGGACGCTGGGCGGGAGCACTGCTCGACGGCCGCACCGTCACCCTGCTCGACCTGGCCGACGTCACGGCGGTCCTCGCCGTCCCCGACGTCGAGCTGGTCGCGATCGACATGCCGATCGGCCTCTCCGACGACGGCGTCCGCGCCTGCGACGTCGCCGCCCGACGCCGGCTGACCGGGGCCCGCAGCTCGGTCTTCCCCGCGCCGGTGCGCGCGGTCCTGGCCGCGGACGACTACGCGCAGGCCCGCCGGATCGCACTGGCCGGCTCCGGCCGGTCGATCTCGGCGCAGGCGTTCCAGCTGGTCGCAGCCATCCGCGCGCTCGACGAGGCGCTCGGCGACCCGCCCACCGACCGCGTGGTCGAGGTGCACCCGGAGCTGGCCTTCCGGGCGCTCTCCCCCGCCGTCCGGGACCGGAAGGGCAGCGCCCGGGGCACCGTCCAGCGCCTGCGGGCGCTGCGGACGGTCATGGACGTCGAGGAGGCGCTCGCCGACGCGCCGCAGGGTCTGCCGATGATCGACGCGCTGGACGCCTGCGCCGCCGCGTGGTCGGCCGCCCGGCTGGCCCGCGGCGAGGGCGAGTGCGTCGGGGACGGCGCGACGGACAGCCGGGGCCGGCCGATGCGGATCTGCTTCTAGCTTCCGGTGAGCCGGCGCACGACCGACAACGGCAGCACCCGCAGGAGCAGGGCCACCGGGCGCCACGGCCATCCCGGCACGTAGGCCTTCACCGGCTCGCGCTCGATCGCTGCGGTCAGCGCGTCCACCCCGGTGTCGAGGTCGACGGTCATCGGTCCTCGGCGCCCCACGTTGATGTCCGTGGCGATGTAGCCGGGCAGGATCGTCGTCACGACGATGCCGCTGCCCCAGACGTCGGAGCGGATGCCCTCGGCGAGCGCGTTGACCGCGGCCTTGCTGGCGCCGTAGGCCGTCCGGGTGCCCGGCATGCCGCGGACGGACGCCACGGAGGAGATCAGCACCAGGTGGCCGCTGCCCTGGGCGCGGAACACCTCCATCGCCGCCTCGCACTGGGCGTGCGCCCCCAGGACGTTCGTGTGCAGGACGGCGCGGTTGACCGCCGCCGCACCGCCGCCGACGGACCCGCCCTTGCCGATGCCGGCGTTGACCACGAACCGGTCGAGCCCGCCCAGGCGTCCGACGAGGTCGGGGACGACGGCCGCGACCGACTCCGGGTCGTCGACGTCCATGGCCGCCACCTCCACCCGGATCCCCGGGTGCGCGGCGAGCAGCTCCTGCTTCAGCGCCTCGAGGAGATCGGTGCGGCGCGCCACGAGCGCGAGGTCGCGGCCCTGGGCGGCGAACCGGCGGGCCATGCCCGCCCCCAGGCCCGAGCTCGCGCCGGTGATCAGGATGCGCTGGCGGAGGCTGTTCGGCACCGCACCAGCATGCCCGGGCCCGTGGGCCGTGCGCGTGCGGACCCTTCGTGAGCGGGCGGTGGCGGGGCAGCAGCACGCGCCGGAGGCAGCCGGACCGCCATGTCACAGACACGACCGCCGCGGTGTCTCGATGACTAGCGTCCCGCGCGATCTCAGGGCCGGGGCGCCGCTCGGGCCGGCGCGACAGCGAGGCACGGGGCCATCTGCTGGAGGGACAGGCCATGACCACCGATCACCCAGCCGTACCCGGCCCCCGGCAGCCCGGGGACGGGCCGCCGTCGGACGTCGCCCCGCCCGGCGGGGAACGGCGCGCCGGCCCGGGCGGACGGCCGCTGTGGGTCGCGCTCGTGCTCATCAGCACGGCGCAGCTCATGGTGGTGCTCGACGCCACGGTGGTGAACATCGCGCTGCCCCGGATCCAGACCGACCTGAGCATCGCCGACGCCGACCTCACCTGGACGGTGACCGCCTACGCGATCGCCTTCGGCGGGCTGCTGCTGCTCGGCGGCCGGCTCGGCGACATCATCGGCCGCCGCAAGGTGTTCCTCGCCGGCGTGCTGCTGTTCTCCGTCGGTTCCCTGCTGGCCGGGATCGCCCAGGAGCAGTGGCAGCTGCTCGGTGCGCGGGTCCTGCAGGGTGCCGGCGCGGCGGCGGCCTCGCCCACCGCGCTGGCGCTGATCACCACCACGTTCCCGGCCGGCCCGCCGCGCAACCGGGCGTTCGCCGTCTACGCGGCGATGTCCGGCGCCGGAGCCGCTGTCGGCCTCATCCTCGGCGGCGCGCTCACCGAGGCGTCGTGGCGCTGGACGATGCTCATCAACGTGCCCATCGGGCTCGCCGTGGCGTTCCTGGCGCCGCGCTTCCTCGCGGAGTCCGCTCCGCAGCCCGGGCGCTGGGACCTGCCCGGGGCCCTGACCGGGACGATCGGGCTCACCTCGATCGTCTACGGCTTCAACCGCAAGGCGCAGGCCGACGGGGACACCGGACTGCCCCAGGAGTGGTCGGACACCCTGGTCGTGGGCCCGCTGGTCGTCGGCGTCCTGCTGGTCGTCGCCTTCTTCGTCATCGAGGCACGCAGCCCGCACGCGCTCCTGCCGTTGCGCGTGATCGCCGACCGGACCAGGGCGGTGAGCTTCGCGGTGATGCTGGTGATCGGAGCCGCGCTCTTCGCGATGTTCCTGTTCCTGTCGCTGTTCGTCCAGCAGGTGCTCGGCTACAGCCCGCTGGAGTCCGGCGTGGCGTTCCTGCCGTTCACGGCGGGCATCATCGTCGCGGCCCAGGTCGCCTCCGCGCTGGCGTCCCGGGTCGACCCCCGCTGGATCGCCGGCGCGGGCGGTGTCCTGTCGGTGCTGGCCATGTGGGGCTACAGCCGACTGGAGGTGGACGCCTCGTACGCGGCGGACCTGCTGCCGTGGATCGTCCTGCAGTCGGTCGGGATGGGGCTGCTGTTCGTCCCGCTCACCCTCACGGCGGTCAGCCGGGTGGACCCCAGCGACGCGGGCGTGGGCTCGGCCGTCCTCAACACGGTGCAGCAGGTGGGTGGCGCGGTCGGCATCGCCGTCCTCGGCACCGTCTTCGCCAACGGCATCAGCGAGCGCCTCGCCCAGCTCGCCGCCGCCGGTCCGCCCGGCCCGGAGTCCGCCCTGGAGGCGCAGGCCTACGGCACGTCGCAGGCGTTCATGGTCGCCATCTGGATGATGGCCGCCGTCACCGTCGTGATCCTCGTGGGCCTGTCCATCAGGCACCGGGACCTGGCCACCGACGTCACGCCGGGGGCCGCGCCCGTTCCGGCAGTGCCGCCCCAGACCGAGCCACCGACCACCGGCGCCGACTCCCCCACCAGGGGCGGGGTCGCCGGCGCCCGGGAGTGAGGCCGGCGACCCGCGCGGCCGGGGTCAGCGGCGGCCGGTCAGCTCCAGCGTCCCGGCCGGGACGGAGTCCATGTCGGGACCGGCGACGCGAGTGCGCTTGAGCTCCCAGAAGTCGGGGAGGTTGGCCAGCAGGACGGCGCCGTCGAAGGCCTTGCCGGCGTCGTCACCGGTGGGCACCCTGCTGATGACGGGACCGAAGAACGCCACGCCGTCGATGTGCATGACCGGGGTGCCGACGTCGTCGCCGACCGGGTCCATGCCGGCGTGGTGGCTCTTCTCCAGCGCCTCGTCGTACTCGGTGGAGGTGGCGGCCTCCGCCAGCTCGGCCGGCAGCCCGGCCCGCTCCAGAGCGGGCGCGATGATCTCGTCGAGCTCCAGCTTCTCGTGGTGGCGAAGCGTCCCCATGGCGGTGTAGAGGTCGGCGAGGACCTCGTCGCCGTGCTGCTGCGCGGCGGCGATCGCGACGCGGACCGGGCCCAGCTCCTTCGCCGTCCGCTCCTCGTGGCCCTCGGAGAGGTCGCGGCCGCGGTTGAGCACGGCGAGGGACATGACGTGCCAGTGCAGGTCGATGTCGCGCACCTTGGCGGCCTCGAGCACCCACCGGCTGGTCAGCCAGGCCCAGGGGCAGAGCGGGTCGAACCAGAAGTCGACGCGTGCGGTGGTGGGGGCGGTCTGCACTGCCTCGGTCATGGGGGCTCCTCGGATGTCGTCGGCCGGCCGATCCCGCCGGGCCTGCTGCGGGGAGACAACCCGGTCGGCGCCGGGTTGTTCCCGCACCGGCGCGACGCGGAGCGTGTCGGACCGGCATGGGAAGCTGCATCGCGTGGCCGCACCCAACCTGACCCGCACCGATGCCGCTGCCCGCGCCGAGCTCCTCGCCGTGCAGAGCTACGACCTCCAGCTCGACGTCAGCGACGGCGACGGGCACCCCGGCGAGCGCACCTTCCGCTCCGTCACGACCGTCGAGTTCACCGCCCGGCAGGCCGGCGCCGACACCTTCATCGACCTGGTCGCCGAGACGCTGCACTCGGCCACCCTCAACGGCGTCGACCTCGACCCGGGCACCTACACCGAGGAGGGCGGCCTGCCGCTGCCCGGCCTGGCCGAGCAGAACACCCTCGTCGTCACCGCCGACTGCCGGTACTCCAACACCGGCGAGGGCCTGCACCGCTTCGCCGACCCCGAGGACGGGCAGGTCTACCTCTACACGCAGTTCGAGCCCGCCGACGCCAAGCGGATGTTCGCCTGCTTCGACCAGCCCGACCTCAAGGCGACGTTCACGCTGCACGTCGTCGCGCCCTTCGACTGGCAGGTCGTCTCCAACACCGGCGGCCGCACCATCGAGGCCGGCCGCGCCGGGTCGCAGCTGGTCCACTTCGAGCCGACCAAGCGCATCTCCACCTACCTGGTCGCGCTGATCGCCGGTCCGTACGCCAAGGTCACCGACTCCCACGAGGGCATCCCGCTGGGCCTGTACTGCCGCGCCTCGCTGGCCAAGCACCTGGACGCCGACGAGCTCTTCCGCGTCACCAAGCAGGGCTTCGACTTCTACCACCGGGTGTTCGACTACCCGTACCCGTTCGACAAGTACGACCAGCTCTTCGTGCCGGAGTTCAACGCCGGAGCCATGGAGAACGCCGGCGCCGTGACCTTCCTGGAGGACTACGTCTTCCGGTCGAAGGTCAGCCGGGCCCGGTACGAGCGGCGCGCGGAGACGATCCTGCACGAGCTCGGGCACATGTGGTTCGGCGACCTGGTGACCATGCGCTGGTGGGACGACCTGTGGCTCAACGAGTCCTTCGCGACCTACATCAGCACCCTCTGCCAGTCGGAGGCCACGGAGTACACGACCGCGTGGACGACGTTCGCCAACACCGAGAAGGCCTGGGCGTACGCGCAGGACCAGCTGCCCTCGACCCACCCCATCGCCGCCGACATCCCCGACGTCGCGGCGGTCGAGGTCAACTTCGACGGCATCACCTACGCCAAGGGCGCCTCGGTGCTCAAGCAGCTGGTGGCCTACGTCGGCCGCGACGAGTTCCTCGCCGGGGTGCGCCGCTACTTCCGCAAGCACGAGTTCGGCAACACGACCCTGGCCGACCTGCTGGCGCCGCTGGAGGAGAGCTCGGGCCGCGACCTCTCCGAGTGGGTCGAGCAGTGGCTGAGGACGAGCCAGGTCAACACGCTGCGCCCCGTCCTCGAACTGACCACCGACGGCCGCTACAAGAGCTTCGTCATCGAGCAGACCGCGGTCGCCGAGCACCCGGTGCTGCGCAACCACCGGTTGGCGGTGGGGCTCTACAGCGAGGGCCCGCAGGGCCTCACCCGCAGCGAGCGGGTCGAGCTGGACGTCACCGGCGCGCGCACCGAGGTGCCGGAGCTGGTGGGCCACCCCGCCGCCGACCTCGTGCTGGTCAACGACGACGACCTGACCTACGCCAAGCTGCGGCTGGACGAGCGGTCGCTGGGCACGCTGCGCTCGCGGATCGGCGCCATGCCCGACCCGCTGGCCCGCGCGCTGTGCTGGTCGGCCGCCTGGGACATGACGCGGGACGCCGAGCTTCCTGCCCGCGAGTGGGTCCAGCTCGTGCTGGCCGGGGTGGACGCGGAGACCGAGATCAGCGTCGTCCAGGCGCTGCTCGCCCGGGTGCAGACCGCGCTCTCCTCCTACGTCGACCCCACGTGGGCGCCGACCGGGTGGACCGCGCTGGCCGACCATGCGATGAGCGCGCTGGAGACGGCGCCCGCGGGCAGCGACATGCAGCTGCAGTGGTCCCGGACGCTGGCCGGCGCCGCCCGCACCGACGCGCACGCGGCGGTCCTGCGTGGGCTGCTCGACGGGTCCCGGACGGTCGAGGGCCTGGAGGTCGACGCCGACGCGCGCTGGGCGTTCCTGTCCGCGCTGGTCGCGATCGGCGCCGCCGGCGACCCCGAGATCGACGCCGAGGCCGCCCGCGACGCCGCGGCCGCCGGCGCGCGCCGGGCCGCCACCGCCCGGGCCCTGCGGCCGACGGCGGAGTCCAAGGAGGAGACCTGGCAGCGGGCCTTCCACGACGAGGACGTGCCCAACGCCGTGCACGAGGCGATCCTGCAGGGCTTCTGGCACCCCGCCCAGCGCGAGCTGACCAGCGGCTACGTGGACCGGTACTTCGCCGAGATCGGCCCGATGTGGACGCGCCGTCCCGGGGAGATCGCCAAGAACGCGGTGCAGTACCTCTTCCCGCCCATCGTCGAGCCCCGGAGCATCGCCGCGGCCGACGCCTGGCTGGCCGACACGGAGCAGCCCGCCCCGCTGCGCCGGCTGGTCTCCGAGGGCCGCGACGGCATCGCCCGGGCGCTGCGGGCCCGGGAGCGGGACGCCGACGCGAACCTCTGACGCATGACGAAGGCGCCCTCCCCGACCGGGGAGGGCGCCTCCGTCATGAGGTGAGCCGAGACTCGTGGACCGATCGCGGGGGCCGGAGGCCTCCCGATCGGGACATGGGCAGCGGCTCAGTGCCAGCCGGGGACGGCACCTGGCCGCGGTGCGGTCCGGAGGACCGCAGTGTTCTAGTGCCGGAGCGTGGCGGGGTGGCCGGCCTGGTCCGACAGCTGGCGCAGTCCGTTGACGATGCCGCCGACGAGGTCGCCGGAGGCGAAGGACGTCGTCATCGACAGCACGGCCAGCGCACAGGCGCGGTCGGGCAGCCGGCGGGCCGCGCCGGCGCCGGTGACGACCTCGACGACCTTCTGCCCCGGCGAGACGGCGATCAGCACCGCGTCGATCGGGTGGTGGCCCGACCGCGCATGCAGCTCCTCGGCCTGGACGCGGGTCCGCGGCCCCAGGTCGCCGATGTACAGGGTGAACCGCAGGCCGGTCTCGCGGGAGGACATGGTCAGCGCCTCGTCCAGCCGCGCGAGCTCCTGGAACGTGAAGATCGCGTCCGGCGCGCCCTCGTCGGTGCGCGACGGGCCGGTCTGGTCCGTGGCCGTGTCGTGCGACTCGACCTCGAGTGCGCGGGTCATCGCCGTCCTCCGGTCGTCTCGCGGGTGGTCGTCTCGTGGGTCGCCGTGCTCACCAGGTGCCCCGCGCTCCGCCGAGCGGTCCGGCGTCCACCGGCCGCATGGCCGCGGACGTGGCGCCGTGCGCCGAGGAGCCAGCGCCGTGCGCCGAGGAGCCAGCGCCGTGCGCCGAGGAGCCAGCGCCGTGCGCCGTCCCGTTGCCGCCGCCGGAGGACGTGTCGGTGTTCCGCTCCTCGGGCTGCTCCGGGTACATCGACGAGCCCAGGGCCGCTGTCGTCCCGCCGCCCATCGCGGCCGCACCGCTTCCGGGGCCGGCTCCGTGCCCGCCCGAGCTGCCGCCCTCGGGGTGCGGCTCGTACCAGACCGGCGCGTGGTCCCACGGCTGACCGGGCTTGTAGCGGGTGCGCTTGCGCCCGCCGGGGAGGGTCAGCAGCGCCAGCACCACGATGACGGCCAGCGGGATGCCGACGAGTACGAGAAGGACCTCGACGGTGTTCACGGGCGACAACTTACCGGCACCGTCCGCTGTCAGCCGGTCTGCTGCCACGCCGCGGGGTGGCGGTCCGCCCAGGGGCGCGCCGCCTCCAGCTGGGCGGACAGCGCGATCAGCGTCGCCTCGTCGGCCGGGCGCCCGACGAGCATGCTGCCGACCGGCAGGCCGTCGCCGGTCCAGTGCAGCGGAACGCTCACGGCCGGCTGCCCGGTGACGTTGAACAGGGCGGTGAACGCGGCGTAGCGCTTCTGCCGTTCGAAGTCCGCCGCCCCGTCCCCGTCGGCGCCGAACCAGCCCAGCGGGCGCGGCGTCATGGTCAGCACGGGCGCCAGGAGCACGTCGTAGTGCGCCGTCGCCAGCAGGAAGCGGCGGGAGAAGAGCCGCAGCGCCGTCATGGCCTCCATCGCCTCCTGGGCCGAGAGCGCCAGGCCCTCGTCCCGGAGCCAGCGGGTCAGCGGCCGGAGGTCGGCGATGCGCTCGGCCGGAACGGGCAGCAGCGTGCCCGACAGGGCCCACACCCGCTCGAAGGACGGCAGGACGTCGGCTCCGAGCAGGCCGGGTGGCACGTCCTCGACCTCGTGCCCGAGCTCGGCCAGCAGCGCGGTTGCGTCGTCGAACGCCGTCCGCACCTCCGGGTCGAGGACGACGTCGGGGATCGGCGACTGCAGCCAGCGCCCGATCCGCAGCCGCCCCGGCGGGCGGTCGGCGCAGCCGAGGAAGGTCTCGCCCGGGGGCAGCGGCGGCGCCCACGCCGGATCGCCGGGGACCGGGCCGGCCATGGCGTCGAGCATCGCGGCCGCGTCGCGCACGGTGCGGGCCAGCGGTCCGTTCGTCCCCAGCCCGGTGATCTCGCTGCCGTACGGCGCGTTGCTCACCCGCCCCCGGGTCGGCTTGATGCCGTAGATCCCGGTGACGCTCGCCGGGATGCGGATCGAGCCGCCGCCGTCGCTGCCCTGCGCGAAGGGCACCATCCCCGCGGCCACGGCCACCGCGGCCCCGCCGCTGGAGCCACCGGCGTGCCGGGAGGGGTCCCACGGGCAGCGCGCCGGGCCGACCAGCTCGTTGTCGGTGTAGCAGGGGAAGCCGAACTCCGGGGTGTTGGTCTTGCCCAGGCTGATCGTCCCGGCGGCGGCCAGCTTGGTGACGACGGCATCGTCCACCTCGGGGACGACGTCGGCCATGGTGACCGAGCCGAACGTCGTCCGCACCCCGGCGGTGTTGTTCAGGTCCTTGATCGCCGTCGGGACGCCGAGCAGCGCGGGCAGGTCGCCACCGGCGCGCAGCAGGTCCTCGGCCCGGGCGGCCGCGGTCCGGGCCCGCTCCGGGGTGACCGTGATGAAGGCGCCGAGCCCCGCGTCGAGCGCGGCGATGCGGGCGAGGGAGTGCTCGACCAGCTCGGTGGGGCTCACCTCCCCCGACCGGACGGCAGCGGCCTGCTCGAGGGCGGCGAGGTCGTGCAGCTGCGTCACGGCGCCGACGCTAGACCGGGCGGATCACGCCGGCTCGGGCGCTCCGATCGGGTTGCCCGTGGGCCAGTCCCCCGCCGCCACCACGGCCTGGCGGACCGGGGTGAGCAGCCCCGCGAGGCGGTCGCAGCCGACGTCGCTGAGGGCCTGCCACGGCGCCAGGGCGAGCCGGTCGGTGTCGGCCTCGACGGCGGCCACCATCGCCAGCCCCTCGGCGGTCAGCTCGCCCTGGTCCATCCAGCGCCGCTCGCCCAGGCGGGCGACGGCGTCCTCCCACGCGGCGTCGTCCCACCCGCGCGCCCGCATCAGCCACTCCCGGTCCGAGCGCCCGGCCGCCGCGGCGAGGACGTGCGCGGTGACGCCGTCGATCTCGCGCTGCACCAGCGCCACCACGTGCCCGTCGCCGCGGTGCTCGCGCAGCGTGGTGAGCGACTGCCACAGCCGCAGGTGCGGCTGCGCGGGCACCGGGACGCCCGTGTTGGCCGCGGCCATCGGCCGGCCGGGCAGCTCGATCGCCGCGGCGGCCGTCGCGGCGAGGTCCGCCGCCTCGGCGATCTCCGGCGAGTCGATCCGGTCCTCGCCCAGCACGCGGCGCGCCGCCGCGTCGATCCCGGCGAGGCGCGCCTCCAGCGCGGCCTGCGGCGTCGTCGCGTCCCAGATGCCGGGTACCCGCCGGGCCACGAACCCGGGCTCGAAGTTGTGGAACAGCGCCGTCACCACCTCGGGACCGACCGCGCCCAGGGGCGCCGCGCGCAGGGCGAAGTAGCCGTTCCAGAAGCCGGTCAGGCCGGCCTGCTCGGCCGCATCGTGGCACTCCGGCGCGAAGTAGGTGAGCGCGTGGAAGGGCTCGGCGAGCGCCCACAGCCTCCGCGCGGTCCCGGGAGAAGTCATGCGCTCACGCTCTCGGGCACCCCGAGCCAGTCCCGCCATCGCGGGTCGACCGTGCGGGCGCCCAGCAGCCGCCACGCGGCCCCGCTGGGGGTGCGCGGCGGGTGCGGCAGCGCCCAGCCCATCTCGGCCAGCGACCGGTCGGCCTTGGTGTGGTTGCAGCGGCGGCAGGCGGCGACCACGTTGTCCCACGTGTGGGTGCCGCCGCGGCTGCGCGGGACGACGTGGTCGATGCTCGTGGCCGACCCGCCGCAGTAGACGCAGGTCTGCCCGTCGCGGGTGAACACCGCCCGCCGGGACAGCGGCACCGACGCCGGGTAGGCCACCCGCACGAACCGGGTCAGCCGGACGACGACCGGGACGGCGAGGCTCACCGTCTCGGCGTGCACGACCTCCGCGGCCGAGTCGACCGGCTCGGCCTTCTCCGCCAGGACGAGCACGATCGCGCGCCGGCTGGAGACGACGCACAGCGGCTCGTAGGTGGCGTTGAGCAGCAGGGTCGCCTTCGTCGTGCCCGGCGACGGGACAGGGTGGAGCGAGGGATGGTGTGGGTCGCGGCGGGGGCCTGGATGACCCACCGACGTCGACCCGGACGCGGCGCGCGGCACAGATCACCTCCGGTCGCCCCGGACCGCCGGTGGCTCCGAGACCCGCGGGCACCCCCATTCTGACCTGCGCAGGCCCATTCGGCGTAGTAAAAAGGCTGACGACCTGACCCGGGAACTACCGTGGGTGCGATGCGCTACCCCGAGGCACCACGGCTCGACCTCGTCGAGGACCTGCACGGACACCGCGTCGCCGATCCCTACCGCTGGCTCGAGGACGACGCCGACCCGCGGACGCAGGCGTGGAGCGAGGCCCAGGACACCCTCGCCGGCGACCTGCTGTCCACCCTCCCGACGCGACCGGACTTCGCCGCGCGCCTGGAGCAGTTGGTCCGGTCCGGCGCCGTCGGCGTGCCGGTCTGGCGCGGCGGCCGCGCCTTCTCCACCCGCCGCGACCCCGGCCAGGAGCACGCCGTCCTCCGGGTGCGCGAGCCCGACGGCACGGTGCGGGTCCTGGTCGACCCGATGGCGCTGGACCCGGCCGGGACGACGACGCTGGACGCCTGGTCCCCGTCCTGGGAGGGCGACCGGCTCGCCTACCAGCTGTCCACCGGCGGCGACGAGGAGTCCCGGCTGCACGTCCTGGACGTGTCCACCGGCGAGCCGCTCGACGGCCCGATCGACCGGTGCCGCTACTCCCCCGTCGCCTGGCTCCCCGGCGGCGAGGAGCTGTTCTACGTCCGCCGGCTCGCCCCGGACCAGGTGCCGGCCGGCGAGGAGCAGTTCCACCGCCGGGTCCGGCGTCACCGGATCGGGACCCCGGCCGACGACGACCCGCTCGTGCACGGCGAGGGCAGCGACCCGACCACCTACTTCGGCGTGCACACCAGCCGCGACGGCCGCTGGCTCGTGGTGTCCGGCGCCCCGGGCACGGCTCCCCGGGACGACGTGTGGATCGCCGACCTCGCCGGCGACGGCGCGCTCCGCGAGTTCCAGGTCGGCGTGGACGCGCAGACGGCCGCCTGGGTGGCCCGTGACGGCCGGCTGTGGCTGATGTCGGACCGCGGCACCCCGCGGTGGCGCCTGGCCGTCGCCGATCCCGCGGACCCGGCCACGTGGGCGCCGGAGGCCTGGCGCGACGTCGTCCCCCAGAGCCCGGACGCCGTCCTCTCCGACGTGGCGCTGGTGGACGCACCGGACGGCTCGCTGCAGGTCCTGGCCGTGCACGCCGCCGACGCGACCGACCGGCTGTCGGTGTGGGCCGCGGACGGCTCCGGGCGCCTGGCCGACGTGGCGGGCCCGGGGGCCGGCAGCATCTCGGGCGTCAGCTCACCGCCGGAGGGCGGCAGCACGGCCTGGGTCGGCTACACCGACTACGCGACACCGCCGTCGGTGCTCCGCTGGGACGCCGGCTCGCCGACGGCGCTGATGACCTGGGAGCAGGCCGCCGTCGCCGGCGAGGTGCCGGAGCTGACCGTCGTCGAGACGCACGCCACCTCGGCCGACGGCACGCCCGTGCACCTGTTCGTCGTCTCCGGGGACGGCGCCCCGGACACGCCGCGACCGACCGTCCTCTACGGCTACGGCGGCTTCAACGTCTCGCTGACCCCCGCCTACAGCGCGCAGGCGCTGTCCTGGGTGGCCGCCGGCGGGGTCTGGGCGGTCGCCAATCTCCGCGGCGGCTCCGAGCACGGGGAGGACTGGCACCGCGCCGGCATGCGCGAGTGCAAGCAGAACGTGTTCGACGACTTCGCGGCCGCCGCCGAGCACCTCGTCACCGAGGGCTGGACGACGCACGGGCAGCTCGGGATCTTCGGCGGCTCCAACGGCGGCCTGCTGGTGGGCGCCACCCTGACCCAGCGGCCGGAGCTGGCGGCGGCGGTCGTCTGCAGCGCCCCGCTGCTGGACATGGTGCGGTACGAGCTGTTCGGTCTGGGCCGCACCTGGAACGACGAGTACGGCAGCGCCGAGGACCCCACGGAGCTGGGCTGGCTGCTGGGCTACTCGCCCTACCACGCGGTCCGGGAGGGGAAGGCGTACCCGGCGGTGCTGATCACGACCTTCGAGTCCGACACCCGGGTGCACCCGCTGCACGGCCGCAAGCTCGCCGCGGCCCTGCAGCACGCGACGACGGCACAGTCGCCGGTCGTGCTGCGCCGGGAGACCTCCGTCGGGCACGGCGCCCGGGCGGTGAGCCGGACCGTCGGCCTGGCCGCCGACCAGCTGGCCTTCCTCGCCGGGCACACCGGGCTCGTCCCTCGGCAGGACGCGACCCCGCTTCGGTGACAGGCGTCCTCCCACCTGCAAGGATTTGCAGTGATGAGCCGATCACTGAACGTGCTGGCCGCAGACGACGGGGCCTCCGCCGTGCCCGACCGCGCTGACCACCGGCGCGGCCGGCGCGGCACCACGACGGGTGCCAGCTGAGCGCGCCCGCGCCGGAGGGGAGCTCCTCGACCGGCGCCCCGGAACGGCAGGCGACCTTCCGCGAGGTCTTCGCCGTCCGGGAGTTCCGGCCGCTGTTCGGGACGTTCCTGCTCTCGACCGCCGGGGACGAGCTGGCCCGCGTGGCCCTCACCGTGCTGGTCTACCAGCGGACGTCCTCCCCGCTGCTGGCGGCGCTGACCTTCGCGATCGGGCACCTGCCGTGGCTGCTGGGCGGGCCGTTCCTTGCGACGTTCGCCGACCGCCTGCCCCGCCACCGGGTGCTGATCGCCACCGACGCCGCCCGAGCCGTCGTCCTCGCCGGGATGGCGATCCCGGGGACGCCGCTGCCGCTGCTGCTCGGCCTGCTCTTCCTGGTGTCGCTGTGCGCGCCGCCGTTCGAGTCGGCGCGGTCGGCCCTCATGTCCGAGGTGCTCGACGGCGACCGTTACGCGGTGGCCACCTCGCTGACCAACATCACCCTGCAGCTCGCGCAGGTCGTCGGCTTCCTGGGGGCCGGGGCGCTGGTCGCGCTGCTGAGCCCCTCGGCGGCCCTGCTCATCGACGCCCTCACGTTCGCGGTGTCCGCGACCTGGCTGTGGGCCGGGCTGAAACGCCGGCCCGCGCCGGCGGGCGAGGACGACGGTCCCCGGTCGGTGTGGCGGGACACCGGCGAGGGCCTGCGTCTCATCGGCCGTTCCCCCCGGCTGCTGGCCATCATCGGCGTGCTCTGGGTGGGCACGATGTTCGCCTACGCCTCCGAAGGCGTGGCGGCGCCGCTGGTCGAGGAGCTCGGCTCCGGCTCCACCGCGGCCATCGGCATCCTGCTGGCCGCCAACCCGCTCGGGGTGGCCCTGGGCGGCCTGGTCATCGCGCGGCTGGTGCCACCCGACCGGCGCGAGGGCCTCGTCGTCCCGTTGGTCGTGCTGTCCCTGACGCCGCTGCTGGCGGCCGGCCTGGTCGCCGTCCTCGCCGGGCCCGGCCGGATGCCGTTCGCCGTCGTCGTCGGGTTGATGTTCATCTCGGGGGTGGGCGCCTCGTGGCTGATCCCGCTCAACGTCTCCTTCGTCCGCGCGGTGCCCAACGCCTACCGCGGCCGCGCGTTCGGGGTCGCGGTCAGCGGCCTCTACGGGGTGCAGGCCCTGGGCGCCATGGGCGCGGGGCTCGGCGCCGAAGGCCTGTCGGCCAGCTGGGTGCTCGCCCTGTCCGGAGGGATCGGCCTGCTCGCGGTGGCTCCTCCGCTCCTCGCCTACCGGCGGACCCCGGCCGCCGTGGCGGCGGCCGGGTCCGGTGAGGGACGATCGGAGGCATGAGCGAGTCGAGCAGGTCTCTGCCCTCGGCGCGCACCTTCTACGACGAGGTCGGCGGAGCGCCGACCTTCACGAAGCTGATCGCGCACTTCTACGCCGCCGTGCGGACCGACCCGGTGATCGGGCCGCTGTACCCGCCGGACGACTGGGCGGGCGCGGAGGTTCGGCTGCGCTCCTTCCTCGAGCAGTACTGGGGCGGGCCCACCACGTACTCGCAGCAGCGCGGGCACCCCCGGCTGCGCATGCGGCACGCGCCGTTCGCCATCGGCCCGGCCGAGCGCGACGCCTGGCTGACCCACATGCGGGCCGCCGTGGACTCCCTCGGCCTCCCGCCCGACCAGGACGCCACACTGTGGGGGTACCTGGAGATGGCGGCGCGCAGCATGCAGAACCGCTTCCCGGACGAGGGCGGCGGCGTCCTCTCCCCCTGAACGAGCACCGCACGACTTCCGACACCCCCTGAGGAGCCCGGTGCCCCCGGTCGAACGACGCCCTGACACCGATGACTCGCCCGCCGGCGGTCGGCCCGCACCCTCCGCCGACTGGTGGCGGGACGCGGTGTTCTACCAGGTCTACGTCCGCAGCTTCGCCGACGGCAACGGCGACGGCGTGGGTGACCTGATCGGCATCCGCAGCCGCCTCGGCCACCTCGCCGAGCTCGGGGTGGACGCGCTGTGGATCACGCCCTTCTACCCGTCGCCGATGGCCGACCACGGGTACGACGTGGCCGACCCGCGCGACGTCGAGCCGGTGTTCGGCGACCTGGCCGAGTTCGACGCGCTCCTCGCCGAGGCCCACGCGCTCGGCATCCGGGTGACCATCGACCTGGTGCCCAACCACACCTCCGACCACCACGAGTGGTTCCAGGCGGCGCTCGCGGCGGGCCCCGGCTCCGCCGAGCGGGCGCGCTACCTGTTCCGGGACGGCCGCGGCGCCGAGCCGCCCAACAACTGGCCGTCGGTCTTCGGCGGACCGGCGTGGACGCGGGTCCCCGACGGCCAGTGGTACCTGCACATCTTCGCGCCCGAGCAGCCCGACCTGGACTTCACCAACCCCGAGGTCATCGCCGACCTCGAGGAGACGATGCGGTTCTGGCTGGACCGCGGCGTCGACGGCTTCCGGATCGACGTCGCCCACGGCATGGCCAAGCCCGACGGGCTCCCGGACATGGTGCCGATGGAGGACACCGGCCTGCTCGACGACCACGGGCCGGGCGACAAGCGGTTCGACCAGGACGGCGTGCACGCGGTGCACCGCCGCATCCGCTCGGTGCTGGACCAGTACCCCGGCACCATGGCGGTCGGCGAGGTCTGGGTGTCCGACGACGCCCGGCTGGCCCAGTACGTGCGCGAGGACGAGCTGCAGCTGGCCTTCAACTTCAAGCTGCTCACCGCCGACTGGTCCGCCGAGGCGCTGCGCCCGGCGATCACCCACTCGCTCGCCGCCGTGGCCCGGACGCCGGCGCCGGCCTGCTGGGTGCTGTCCAACCACGACCGGCCACGGCACGTGACCCGCTACGGCGGCGGCGAGCTGGGCCTGCGACGCGCCCGCGCGGCCGCGCTGCTCCAGCTGGCCCTCCCCGGTGCCGTCTACGTGTACAACGGCGACGAGCTCGGCATGCCCGACGTCGACCTGCCCGACGAGGCCCTGCAGGACCCGATCTGGGAACGGTCCGGCCACGCCGAGCGGGGCCGTGACGCCGGCCGGGTGCCGGTCCCGTGGTCGGGCACCGGGCCCTCCTACGGGTTCTCCTCGAGCCCGGCGACGTGGCTGCCGATGCCCGAGGGCTGGGGCGGGCTCACCGTCGAGGCGCAGGCCGCGGACCCGTCGTCGATGCAGTCGCTGTACCGAGCCGCGCTGGCGCTGCGGCGCTCGGCGAAGGCCTTCGGCGGCGAGGAGCTGGAGTGGCTGCCCGCACCCGACGGGTGTCTCGCTTTCCGCCGTCCCGACGGGCTGGTGTGCCTGGTGAACATGTCCGCCGCAGCGGTACCGCTGCCGGAGGGCCGGGTGCTGCTGGCCAGCGCGCCCGTGGGTGAGGGGCTGCTGCCCGCCGACTCCGCGGTCTGGCTGACGGCCTGACCGGTCCGCGGACGGGGCCCGATGTCGGGCTCCGGTAGTTTGCGCTCCGACGACGTCGGGCTGTTGCCGGCGCCTGCCCCCGGGAGATCAGCTGTGAAGACCACCGACCTCGCATACGTCGCCCTGTTCGCGGCGATCGTGGCGGTCCTCGGGCTGCTCCCGCCCGTGCCCGCGCCCGGGATCCCGGTGCCCATCACGGCGCAGACCCTGGGCGTCATGCTGGCCGGGTCGGTGCTCGGTGCGCGCCGTGGCGGCGCGGCGCTCCTGGTCTTCCTCGCGGTGGTCGCGGTGGGGCTGCCGGTTCTCTCCGGCGGCCGCGGCGGCCTGGCCGTCTTCGTCGGACCGTCCGCGGGGTTCCTGTACAGCTGGCCGGTCGCGGCCTTCGTCATCGGGCTGCTCACCCAGCTGTTCTGGCGCCGCTACAACCTGGCCTGGGCGCTGGTGGCCAACCTGATCGGCGGGGTGCTGGTCGTGTACGCGATCGGCATCCCGTTCCTGAGCCTGTTCGGCGACGTCCCGCTGACGACGGCGTTCACCGGGTCGATGGCGTTCGTGCCCGGTGACCTGGTGAAGGCGGTCGCCGCGTCGCTCGTCGCGGTCGCCGTCCACAAGGCCTACCCGGTCATCGACCTGCCGGCCCGGCGCGCCACGGCCGGCTGACGGGCCGGGACCTTCTCGTGCGGTGGGGACGGCGCTCCGAGGACGTGGCGCCCGCGTCCGCGGCCACGCTGCCGCGGACCGCGATCGAGCTGCGGGACGTCGCCCACTCCTACGGTGACCGGAGCGTCCTCGCCGACGTGTCGGTGACCCTGACCGAGCGACGGGTCGGCGTCATCGGCGGCAACGGCTCGGGCAAGAGCACGTTCGCCCGGCTGCTCAACGGGCTGGTGGTGCCGTCGGAGGGCAGCGTCATGGTCGACGGCCTGGACACCCGCACGCGCGGGCGGGAGGTGCGGCGCAGGGTCGGCTTCGTCTTCCAGGACCCCGACGCGCAGATCGTGCACCCGACGGTCGAGGAGGATCTGGCCTTCGGCCCGCACAACCAGGGCCTGCCGACCGGGGAGATCGCGCAGCGGGTCGAGGAGATGCTCGAGCGCTACGGGCTCGCCGGGCACCGGGACCACCCCGCGCACCTGCTGAGCGGTGGCCAGAAGCAGCTGCTGGCCATCGCCGGCGTGCTGGTCATGCATCCCCGGCGCATCGTCTTCGACGAGCCGACGACGCTGCTGGACCTGGCCAACACGCGCCGGGTGTGCCGGGTGATCGACGGGCTCGAGCAGGACGTCGTCGTGGTGACCCACCACCTGGACCTGCTCGACGGCTTCGACCGCGTCCTGGTGTTCGAGGACGGTCGCGTGGTCGCCGACGGCTCCCCGGGCGAGACGGTGCCCTGGTACGAGGCGAGGATGGGCTGATGCTGTCGCTGTACCTTCCCGGCACCAGCCCCGTGCACCGGGCGCCGGCGGGGCTGAAGCTCGGTGTGCTGGCCGGACTCGGGATCGCCCTGTTCGCCGTGTCGCGGCTCGAGGTCGTGGCCGGCGCGTTCGTGCTCGTGCTCGGGGCGGGCGTGCTGGGTGCGCGCCTGCCGCGGCGGGCGCTGACCTCCCAACTGCGGCCCGTGTGGATCTGGCTCGTCGCGCTGTTCGGCTTCCACCTCCTCGTCACCGGCCCGCTCGACGGCGCGGTCGCGGTACTCCGGCTGCTGGCGCTCGTGGTCGCCGCCGCCGTGGTCACCGCGACCACCCGGGTGACCGCACTGGTCGCGGTCATCGAGCGGCTCGCGTCGCCGCTGCGGATCGTCGGGGTGCGCCCGGCGCGGATCGGCCTGGTCATCGCCATGACGCTGCGGTTCATCCCGCTGGTCGCCGATCGGGCGGCCCGCATCAGGGAGGCCCAGGCGGCGCGGGGCGCCGAGCGCATCCGTCCGTTCATGGTGGTGCCGCTGCTCGTGCAGGTGCTGCGGATGGCGACCACGGTCGGCGAGGCGCTCGACGCCCGGGGAGCGGACGACGCTCCTTCGTCCCGGCCGCGGCGCGCGGCAGCGGTACGGAGCGGGGCGCCGGCGTGACCGACGGCGTGCTCCTGGAGATCTGGCTGGCCGGGGCCGCGGCGGCACCGATGCGCCGTGCGCCCGTCGGCCGGCTGGTGGCCGGCGCCGGGCTGGACGGCGACCGTTACGCCCTGGGCGGCGGCACCTGGGCCCGCTACCCGGACCTGGAGAAGCAGCTGACGCTGATCGACCGCGACGACGTGGCCGCCGTCGCCGCGGACGCCGGGGTGGATCTCTCCGAGGGCGGCACGCGGCGCAACCTCGTCACCGCGGGGGTGGACCTGCCCGCGCTGGTGGGGCGATGGTTCACCGTCGGGGACGCGTTGCTGTTCGGGATGAAGCGCTGCCCGCCGTGCGCCCACCTGGAACGGCTGACCGGTGCCCGGCTGGTGGCGGCGATGCTGGATCGCGGTGGCATCAACGCCGCGGTGTTCGCCGGCGCGGACGTCGCCGAGGGGGCCGCCGTCCGGCCGCTGTCCGACGACGAGGCGGTCCGCCGGGGAGCGCCGGGAGGCGCCGACCGTCCGGTTCCCCGCCGGGTCTGACCGCACGGGCACTCAGCGGCAGCTCTGCACCACCATGGCGACCCCCTGGCCGCCACCCACCGCGACCGCGGCCAGGCCGTAGCCGCCCGGACGGCCGGCCAGTTGAGCGAAGAGCCGCACGGCGAGGACAGCACCGGAGGCACCCCAGGGATGGCCCAGCGCCAGCGCTCCCCCCTCGGGGCACACTCTGGCGGGATCGAGCCCCAGCTCGGCGCAGCAGGCCAGCACCTGCCCGGCGAAGGCCTCGTTGAACTCGATCACGTCGACGTCGTCGAGCGTCAGGCCGGCCCGGGCCAGCGCGAGCCGGGTTGCCGGGACGATGCCCAGGCCGGGCCGATCGGGCGCGACACCGGCGGTCGCGGTGGCCAGCACCCGCAGGCCGGGCAGGTCCAGGCGGCGGTGGGTGCCGGCGTCGACGGCGGTCACCAGGGCGGCGCCGTCGTTGACGCCGCAGGAGTTCCCGGCGGTGACGGTGCCGTCGGGGAGGAAGGCCGGCCCCAGGCGGGCCAGCCGCTCCACGGACAGGCCCGGGCGGGGGCGGTCGTCGGCGCAGACGTCGCCCAGCGGCACGATCTCGGCCGCGAACCCGCCGGCCTGCTGGGTGGCGAACGCCCGGGCGTGCGAGCGCGCGGCGTACTCGTCCTGGGCGCCGCGACCGATGCCGTGCTCGCGGGCGAGCAGGTCCGCGGCCTCGCCCATATCTGGATCGGCCCAGCCGGCGGGCGTGAACGGTGCCCGCCGGAACCGGATCGGGGCGTTCCCGTCGACGGGCGGCCAGGAGCGCCACGGCGCCGTGGAGGCGGACTCCACGCCTCCGGCCAGCACGATCCCGGGTTCCTCGCGCAGCATCGACACGGCGAGCAGGATCGCGGCCAGGCCGCTGCCGCACTGCCGGTCGACGGTGAGGCCGGGCACGCCGATCGGCAGTCCGGCCTGCAGCGCCGCCACCCGCGCGACGTTCCCGCCGGGTCCCATGCAGTTGCCCAGGACGACGTCCCGGAGGCTTTTCCGCCCGGAAGGCTCGAGCTCGTCCCCGAGGACCCGGATGACGGGTGCGGCGAGGTCGGCGGCGGTCAGCGCGGCCAGTGACCGGCCCGCGGTTCCGATGGGGGTGCGCCGTGCGGCGATCAGGACGGGTGCGTCCTCGACGGCCGGCGTCACGACCGGAACCCCCGCAGGCCGGCGGGGGGTACCGCAGGCAGCCGTCCGGTGGCGGCGAGGACGGCGACAGCCGTGCGGTCGATCTTGCCGCTCGCGGTCATCGGCAACGGCGCCAGGTGGAACCAGGCACGCGGTCGCTGAGCCGAGGTCAGGGTGGCCCGCGCGGCCGCGCGGCCCCGGTCGGCGGCGGCCGGCTCCGTGACGACGGCCGCGACGAGCTGGCCCAGCCGGCCGTGCGGAACGCCGACGACCACGACGTCCGCCACTCCGGCCCGGCGCAGTTCCCGCTCGACGTCGGCGACCAGCACGGTGGCTCCTCCCGTCACGACGACGTCCGGCCGCCCGGCGACCGTCACCAGCCCGCCGTCCAGGCTGCCCCGGTCGCCGACGGTGGCGAAGCCGTCGTCGGCGAGGGCGAACGGCCCGTCGCACCGCTGGTCGGCGGAGCTCGCAGACAGGTAGCCGCGGGAGAGGTACGGCGAGCGGACCCAGAGGAGATCGTTCCGCACCTCGATCTCGACGCCGGGGAACGGTCGGAGGTCCTCGTCGTGGGTGCCCCAGGCCACGAAGGACAGCTCGGCGGCGCCGTAGTAGTGGCTGACCCGGGCGCCGGCCGCGCCGGCCCGATCCGCGAGCTCGGCGGGCAGGCGGTCACCGGCGACGACGACCCGGACGCCGGTCAGGTCGGCGTCCTGGTCCAGGGTGGCCCGCAGCTGGGCGGGGGTGAGGTGGGCGTGCGTCGCTCCGTCGGGCGCATCGACGACGGCGGCGCCCGTGTACCGGGCGTGGACGGCCGCGAAGAGGTTCATCGTGGCCGTCAGCGGGCCGGGAACCCAGACGCGGGCGTCCCGGTCGAGCTGGATCAGCCGGGTGACGTGGGGGAAGGAGTCCACCCAGGAGCGCGTCGTGCGCACGACGGCGCGGGGTTCGCTCGTCGTGCCCGACGTCCGGAGCGCGATCAGTTCTCCGCGCTCGTGCGCGTCGAGGACGGCGGCCACCGGATCTGCGGCCAGGGCCACGTCCCGAGCGGGGGGCATGCCGGCGCTCCTCCCGGGGCGACTCCCGGTCCAGCCGGGGCCAGGACACCGTAGCCGCCCGGGCGCGACCCCTCGGCGCGTGCCGGTGACGGCGGCCGGGCCGGGCGTCAGGGCACGGCGTCAGGGCTGGGTGTAGCCGGCGAGGAACTCCTTCTCCGCCGGGGTGATCCGGCGGGGCCGGTTCAGCGCGAAGTCGAAGGGCACGAGCATGGTGCTGCCGGTGACCGCCAGCTGCGCGTGGTCGAAGACCTCGTAGTGGCAGAGGAAGGAGGCCGCCCGCACGGTCGAGACCCAGATCTGGATCTCCAGCGGCTCGGCGTCGTAGATCACCGACCGCTTGTACGCGATCTCGTGCGAGGCGACGACGAGGCCGCGGCGCATGCCGGTCTGCTCGTCGTGGGTGGGGTGCTCGAAGAACAGGCTGACGCGGGCCATCTCGAAGTAGCTGAGGAAGGCCACGTTGTTGATGTGCTGGTAGGCGTCCATGTCGGCCCAGCGCATCGGGACCCGAACGGTGTGCCTCACGCCCGACACCCTGCCCTACGCCGAGCCGGCCGCGCACCCGGCCGGACCCGGAACGCCGGGGCCGGCCGTCATGACGTCTGGAACGGCCCCTCCGCGAGGCCCCGCAGCGAGCGTGCGCGCCGCGGAGGGGGCGTCCTCACTCGCGGGAGAGCTTGCGGTAGGTGGCGCGGTGCGGGCGGGTGGACTCCAGGCCCAGCCGCTCGACCTTGTTCTTCTCGTAGTCGGCGAAGTTGCCCTCGAACCAGAACCACTTGGACTCGCCCTCGTAGGCGAGGATGTGCGTCGCGACGCGGTCGAGGAACCACCGGTCGTGGCTGACCACCACGGCACAGCCGGGGAACTCCAGCAGCGCGCTCTCCAGGCTGGTCAGCGTCTCCACGTCCAGGTCGTTGGTGGGCTCGTCGAGCAGCAGCAGGTTGCCCCCCTGCTTGAGGGTCAAGGCGAGGTTGAGCCTGTTCCGCTCTCCACCGGACAGCACACCGGCCGGCTTCTGCTGGTCCGGGCCCTTGAACCCGAACGCCGCGACGTAGGCACGCGAGGGCATCTCGACGTTGCCGACCTTGATGTGGTCCAGCCCGTCGGAGACGACGTCCCAGAGCGTCTTCTTGGGGTCGATGCCGGTGCGGTTCTGCTCGACGTAGGACAGCTTGACCGTCTCGCCGACCTTGATGTCGCCGTCGTCGGGCTTCTCCTCACCGACCAGCATCTTGAACAGCGTGGTCTTGCCGGCCCCGTTGGGGCCCACGACGCCGACGATGCCGTTGCGCGGCAGCGTGAACGACAGGTCGTCGATCAGCACCCGGTCGCCGAAGCCCTTGGTCAGCTTCTTCGTCTCGACGACGACGCTGCCCAGGCGCGGGCCCGGCGGGATCTGGATCTCCTCGAAGTCGAGCTTGCGGAACTTGTCGGCCTCCGCGGCCATCTCCTCGTACCGGGCCAGGCGCGCCTTGCTCTTGGCCTGGCGTGCCTTGGCGCCGGAGCGCACCCACTCCAGCTCCTCCTTGAGCCGCTTGGCGCGCTTGGCGTCCTTGGCGCCCTCGACCTGCAGTCGGGCGGACTTGGTCTCCAGGTAGGTGGAGTAATT
>CADCTN010000204.1:0-4061 GCA_902805535.1 uncultured Blastococcus sp.
AGGTCGTCGCGGAGCAGGGCGGCGGTGCGGGCCAGCGCCGGGGCGACGCCGCCACCGAGGACCTCCTCGAGCAGGGGCAGCACCTCCCTCCGCAGCCGGACCCGGGTGTAGGCGGGGTCGGCGTTCCACGGGTCGTCCCAGACGGGCAGGTCCTGGTCGGCGCAGGCCTGGCGGGCCGTGGCCCCCCGGACGCCCAGCAGCGGGCGCCACCAGCACACGCCTCCGGTCTCGCGAACCTCGACCATCCCGGCCACCGACCGGGGGCCCGAGCCCCGGCCTAGCCCCAGCAGCACGGTCTCGGCCTGGTCGTCGAGGGTGTGCCCCAGGGCGATCCGGGCGCCGTGCTCGAGCGCGGCGCGGGACAGCACGGCGTACCGCGCGACCCGGGCCGCCGCCTCGGGCCCACCGTCGTCCCCGACCTGCGCCTCGCGGACCAGGACCGGGTCCAGGCCGAGTCCGCGCAGCAACTCGGCCGTGCGGGCCGACCGCTCCCCCGACCCCTCCTGCAGCCCGTGGTCGACGGTCACGCCGCCGACCCGCACCCCGGCGTCCCGGGCCTCGAACGCGAGCGCGGCGGCCAGCGCGAGCGAGTCCGCACCACCGCTGCAGGCCACCAGGACCGGCTGCCGAGAGCCGCGCAGGCCGCCCCGGACGGCGGAGCGCAGCGCTGCCACCGCCCGCGGGGGGCCGGCCATGTCCCAGCGCTCCGGGGTCAGGCGGGGAGGGCCGGGCGGCCGTGCACCCGCTCGACCCAGCGCTCGGGAGCGGTCAGCTCCTCGATGCGCGGCAGGTTCCCGGGGCCCTCCCACACGCGGTTGAAGCCCTCCATGCCGACCAGGTCGATCACGCCGCCGACGAACACCCGCCCCTCGGCGTACTGCTTCATCTTCTGCTCCAGCCCGAGCAGCCGCCGGAGGACGCGGTCCAGCGGGCCCCGGCCCTTGCGGCGCTGGGCGAACCGCTTCCGCAGGGTCGTCACCGTGGGCACCACGTCCGGGCCCACGCCGTCCATGACGTACTCGGCGTGGCCCTCCACCAGGCTCATCACCGCGGTCACCCGGTCGAGCACGGCCCGCTGCTCGGGATCGCGCACCAGGGCCATCAGCCCCTCGGAGTCGCCCTCCCCGCCGCGGACGGCGTCGGTGAGGCTGCGCAGCACGTCCTGCAGCCGCTCGCGGAGGACGTCGGTGGTCAGGTCGGTGGCCTCGACGAACTTCGCCATCTCGCTCTCGAGGTGCCCGGTGAGCCACGGCACCGCCGTGAACTGCAGCTGGTGGGTGGCCTCGTGCAGGCACACCCACAGCCGGAAGTCGGCCGGGTCGACGCCGAGCTTCCGCTCCGTGGCGACGATGTTCGGGGCGACGAGCAGCAGGCGGCCGCCGGTCCCGAAGATCTCGTACTGGCCGAGGACCCGCGAGGACAGGAAGGCCAGGATGCCGCCGGCCTGCGCGCCGGTGACCCGGGAGCCGATCGCCGTGGCGATGGCACCGGGACGGCTGTCCTGCTTGGCGGCCAGCGCCTCGACCAGCGGATCGAGGAGGGCGGCCATGCCTGCGGTGTTGGCGTCCACCCAGCGGGGGCGGTCGACGACCGCGACCTCGGGCACCGGGCCGCCGGCGACCGGCGAGAGCCCGGTCAGCTTCTCGACGTGCGCGACGGCGACGGCGGCGGCCTCGTGCAGCTCCCGCACGACGGCGGCGGCCTCCTCCCGCGTCGTGGAGGGCCCCGCGGTGATCAGCCTGCGGGCGGTGCGTCCGGCGAGGTCCCAGTCGACCAGGGGGGCACTGCTCATCGCTTCACGGTAGGCCCTCCTGCAGGGGCCCGCCGCGAGCCTGCGGGCGTCGGGGGGCAGGAGAGTCCTGTTTCAGCGGCAGCCGCAGCCGGCCAGCGCCGCCGCGACGTCGTCCAGGGCGCTCTCCGCCGCGAGCTCGTTGCCCGATCCGTCGGCGACGACGGCGAAGGCGAGCAGCCGCCCGTCGGTGGTGACCGCGGTCCCGGCCAGGGCGTGCACGCCGAGCAGGGTGCCGGTCTTGGCGCGGACGGTGCCGGGGGCGGCCCCGGCGTCGCCGCGGTCGAAGAGCGTGCCGTCGTACCCGGCCACCGGTAGCCCGGACAGCAGCGGCGAGGCGTCGGCCAGGGTGCCGTCGGCGGCGCCGGTGACCACGGCGGTGAGCACGCCGGCGGGGATGCGGTCGGCCGCCGACAGGCCGCTGCCGTCCGACAGCGCCACGCCGGTCATGTCGATGCCGGCGCCGGCCAGCGCCTCGATGACCGCTTGCGCCCCGCCCTCGAAGGTGGCCGGCCGGTTCTTCGCGATGGCGACCTGGCGGGCCAGTGCCTCGGCCAGCATGTTGTCCGACATCGACAGCGCCTGCTCCACCAGCCGCCCGATCGGCGCGGACTCGACGGAGGCGAGCACCTCGGTACCGGGGGTCGCCTCGCCGAGGACCACCGCCGCGCCGGGAGCGCCCAGGGCGTCGGCGAGCGCGGAGCCCGCGTCGATCCCGGGCTGGCCGCTGCGGGCCAGCGAGCCAGGGCTGACCCGGGCGCCGTCGACGGCGGTGGCGGTCACGGGCGCGGCGTAGGTCGAGGGCGCGTCGCCGGTCCCCCAGCCCGGGGCGGTCAGGGCGCCGCTGAACAGCGAGTTGTCGACGACGATGCGGGTGACCGGGGTGCCGGCCGGCATCGCGGCGACCACCTGGGTGGCGAGGTCGGCGACGGTCGCGGCACCGGGGTAGGTCTGCGACGGCGCGGTGCGGGACAGGGTGGGGTCCCCGCCGCCGAGCAGGACGACCTCGCCGGCCGTGGCCCCGGCGACGACCGTCGTCGTGAGCGTGTCGGCGGGATCGAGGGTGACGAGCGCGGCCGCGGCGGTGAGCAGCTTGGCGGTGGAGGCCGGGACGGCGGGGTCGGTTGCGTCCAGGTCGAGCAGGACGTCGCCCGTGGCGACGTCGACCACCTCCGCCGAGACGCCCGTGCCGAGGCCGGCGGCCGTGAGCAGGGGGGTCAGTCGGCTGCTGAGGACGGCGGGGTCCGGGACCGGCGCGTCGGTGCCCAGCGCGGCGAGCACGGGTGCGGCGTCGCCGAGGTCGGGCAGCTCCGCGTCGGGGACGGCCACGGCCTCGGTGGGGTCGCCCTCGGCGCGGCCGGTGAGCAGCACACCGACGCCCACCACACCGCCGAGGAGGAGCAGGACGAGCCCGATGACGCCCATGGCGAGACGCCGACGGAAGCGTCCGGTCTTCGCCCTGACGATCGTCGAACCACTCGACGCGATGGTGCCCACCCCCCAAAAGGTGACCTCCGCGAAACGCGCGGGGCCACCGTGGGCCAGACTATGCGGGTGCAGTTCGACGTGACGGTAGAAATCCCGAAGGGCCAGCGGAACAAGTACGAGCTGGACCATGCCACCGGACGCATCCGCTTGGACCGGATGCTGTTCACCTCCACCCGCTATCCGGCGGACTACGGCTACATCGAGAACACCCTGGGCCAGGACGGCGACCCGCTCGACGCCCTGGTCCTCCTCGAGGAGCCGACCTTCCCCGGGTGCCTGATCACCTGCCGGGCGATCGGCATGTTCCGCATGACCGACGAGGCGGGCGGGGACGACAAGGTCCTCACCGTGCCGGCGACCGACCCGCGCATGTCCCATCTCCGGGACATCACCGACGTGTCGGAGTTCGACCGCCTGGAGATCCAGCACTTCTTCGAGACCTACAAGGACCTCGAGCCCGGCAAGTCGGTCGAGGGCGCCGAGTGGACCGGCCGTGAAGAGGCCGAGGCCGAGATCATCGCCTCGCTCGAGCGCGCCAAGAGCGAGGCGCCCCACCACTGAGTGCGGCCGTCATCCGGGAGGCGGCGTTCATCCGGGGAGGCGGCGTCCGACCGGGGTGCCCGCCCTCCGGACGACGCCGGCTCAGGCGACCGCCACCCGGGTGCGCCTGCTCACCTTGCCCAGGAGCACGGTGGCCAGGATGACCAGGCCATAGCAGATGGCGAGCCATGCAGCGCTGAGATTGAGGATCGGCAGGAGCGCGGCCAGGACGGTGAGGATGAGC
>CADCTN010000204.1:4071-12016 GCA_902805535.1 uncultured Blastococcus sp.
CGCCGGCTCAGGCGACCGCCACCCGGGTGCGCCTGCTCACCTTGGTCGGCCCGAGCACGAGCCGGCTCGTGAGGTCCACGGGCAGCGGACCGACCGAATGGGCGCCGCGTCGCCTCAGACCCTTGGATCGACAGGTCCACGCCGCCGGCGATGGTCACGAGCGTCTGACCGATGGCCACGGCCAGGGCCACAGGACGGCGGCGGTCGCGAAGGCCCGCGCGATACTCGGCACAGACCACCTCGGGCCATGCGGTCACTCACCCGCTCTCCTCGTCGCTCAAGAAGTGCGCTGAGGCCGGCGGCGATCCCCGGGAGGCTTGCTGCTTCCTGACACGAGGACGGTCTCCACCGCGCGGACGGCGGTGGACGGCTCGGTGTCCGTCCGGGCCTCGATCACCCTTCCGCCCTGGCAGGGCCGGGCCCGTGTGGCGATGCATCGCTCGAGTTGGCCCCGGCTCACTCGCCGCTCAGCGTGATCAACGCTGGCGTAGGCCGTCGCTGCTTCCTCCTCGGCACTGATGCGGTTTGTTCCACTCAGCAGAAAGGAGTATCGCAAAAGCGGAACATCGGGGAGGATCGGGCGCACCCGCGACCTACAGGAGTGCCATGACCATCACCGACAGCCCGGTGCGGCTGACGGCCGTCGACGCGCCCGGCCAGCCCACTGTGACGCCCGAGCTCGAAGCGCTCTACCGCGGACTCGAGGCGGAGCTGCTCGTTCCGCTCTGGACCGAGATCAGCGGCCTGATGCCGCTGCACCCGACCACCAAGGCCGCAGCCCACCTCTGGCGCTGGGACCGGCTCGTCGCCCTCGCCGACCGCTCCGGTCACCTCGTCCCCGTCGGGCGCGGTGGGGAGCGCCGGGCCATCGCGCTGGCGAACCCGAGCCTCGGTGGCCGCCCCTACGCGACTCCGACGCTGTGGGCTGCGATCCAGTACCTCATGCCGGGCGAGGACGCCCCCGAGCACCGTCACACGCAGAACGCCTTCCGCTTCGTCGTCGAGGGCGAGGGCGTGTGGACCGTCGTCGAGCGGGACCCGGTGCCGATGCGCCGCGGCGACTTCCTCCCGCAGCCGGGCATGAAGTGGCACGCCCACCACAATGCGGCGAGCAAGCCCATGGCGTGGATCGACGGTCTGGACATCCCGTTCCAGTACGACGTGGAGTCGCAGTTCTTCGACTTCGGCCGCGACGCCATCGGCGAGCAGGAGCGCACGACGCCCGACCGCTCCCGAGCCGAGCGTCTGTGGGGTCACCCCGGTCTCGCGCCCGTCTCGGCCATCGGCGCCACCACTGGCACCCCCCTGCTCTGCTACCGCTGGGAGCACACCGACCGCGCACTCGACGACCAGCTCGCCCTCGAGCGTGAGGGCTACGCGAGCACCGTCGAACCAGGGCACGCCTTGGTCCGGTACGTCAACCCGACCAGCGGCTCCGACGTCCTGCCCACCATCCGTGCGCAGTTCCATCGCGTGGCGCGCGGCGCGGAGACGCGGCCCCGCCGCGAGACAGGATCGAGCGTCTACCAGGTCTTCGACGGCTCGGGCACGGTCGTCGTCGGCGACACGCTGTGGTCGGTGACCCGCGGCGACCTCTTCGTCGTGCCGAGCTGGCAGCCGGTGTCGTTCGCCTCCGAGGCCGGGAGGACCGACTCCGACTCCGGGGCCCTGGACCTCTTCCAGTTCAGCGACACCCCCGTCTTCGACAAGCTCGGTCTCTACCGGTCCCAGGAGGACTCCTGATGAAGGTCGCCACGATCCGGACCGCGGACGGCACCCGAGCCGTCCGCGTCGACGGCGACACCCTCACCGACCTCGGCGTCCCCGACGTCCGGGCGCTGCTCGAGACCGGCGACTGGCAGAAGGCGGCCGCCGCCGCGACCGGCCGCACCTGGCCGGGCGCTGACGTCACGTTCGCCACGCTCGTCCCCCAGCCGAGCAAGGTGGTCTGCGTCGGGCTCAACTACCGCACCCACATCCAGGAGATGGGCCGCGATCTGCCCCAGCACCCCACCCTCTTCACCAAGTTCGCCGACACCCTGATCGGCGCCCATGACGACATCCACCGCCCGGTGGAGACCGACAAGCTGGACTGGGAGGCCGAGCTGACCGTGGTCATCGGAAAGCCTGTCCGGCGTGCCGACGCTGCTGCGGCCGAGGCCGCGATCGCCGGGTTCACGGTGATGAACGACATCACCTGCCGGGACTTCCAGTTCCGTACCAAGGAGTGGACCCAGGGCAAGAACTGGGACTCGAGCACACCTGTCGGCCCGGTCATGGTGACCCCGGACGAGCTCCCCGGCGGAGTTCGCCCCGCTCTCGCCATCTCGTGCCAGGTCGACGGCGAACTCATGCAGAAGGACTCCACCGGCGACCTCCTGTTCGACCCCGTCGCCCTGGTCCAGTACGTCTCGACGATCATCCGCCTGAATCCCGGCGACCTGATCGCGACCGGCACCCCCGGCGGCGTCGGCCACGCCCGCAAGCCGGAGGTCTACCTCCACGCGGGGCAGACGGTCGTCACCGAGATCGAGGGCGTCGGCCGCCTGGAGAACGTCGTCGTCGCGGACCCGGCATGACGCGCGGCCTCGGCGACGCACTGCGCTGGGTCGAGGCCGGCACGGAGCTGTGCGCGGAGGTCATCGACGGCCTCGCCGACGGCCAGTTCGAGGAGCGGTCCGGGCTGCCCGGTTGGGATCGCGCCCACGTGGTCGCCCATCTGGCTGCGAACGCCGCCGCGCTGCGCAACCTCGCCCGCTGGGCGAGCAGCGGCGAGGAGACCCCGATGTACTCCTCACCGAATCAGCGCACTGCCGACATCGCGACCGGGGCGACCCGGCCACCGTGGGAGCTGCGCTCGTGGCTCCACCGCGAGGCGACCGCGCTGGCCGACGATCTCGCAGCCCTCACGAGGGAGCAGTGGCGGCATCCCGTGCGCACCGCTCAGGGCCGCGAGGTGCCGGCGAGCGAGATCCCCTGGCTGCGCGCCCGGGAGGTGATGGTGCACGCCGTCGACGTCGGGCCGGGTCTGACCTTCGCCGACCTGCCACAGGACTTCCTCGCCGCACTCTCGGACGACATCACCGCCAAGCGCGGCGCGGCGACCGTTCCCCCCATCGTGGGCACCCTCGCCGACCGCACGGCGTACCTCGCCGGGCGGGGCAGCGCCGGCGTGACCAGCGCCTCCGGCGGGCCCGCCCCCGACCTGCCGCCCTGGCTGTGAGCACGAGGAGACCCATGAACACGCACCAGCCCGATGTGATCATCGTCGGCGGCGGCATCGGCGGTCTGTCGGCCGCGGTCGCCCTGACCCGCAAGGGGATCCGGGTCCGCGTCCACGAGAAGGCCCCGAAGTTCGACGAGGTCGGGGCCGGGCTCCAGATCGCCCCCAACTGCACCCGCATCCTCGCTGACTACGGGCTGCTCGACGAGGTGAAGTCGCTGGGAGTCCTCCCCCAGGCGATGGTGATGAAGGATGCGACGGACTCCGCCGAGCTGACCCGGCTCGACCTGGTCGACCTGGAACGCCGCTACGGCTTTCCCTACCTGGTGATCCACCGGTCCGACCTGCACGGCACCATCCTGCGCGAGGCCCAGCGGCTCGGCGTGGACCTGCGCACCGATCGGGACGCCGCAGCGTATGCCCAGGTGACCCTGCCCTCAGGTGCCCCAGGTGCCCGGGTGTCCTTCGCGGACGGCACCACCGACGAGGCCGAGGTCGTCATCGCCGCCGACGGACTGCACTCGGTGGCACGTGCGCTGGTGGTCGACGACGAGCCGGTCAGCTCCGCCTACGTCGCCTACCGGGGCACCGTGCCCATCGAGCAGGTCCGGCACCACGACGTCTCCGAGACCGACGTCGTGGTGTACGTCGGGCCGCGCTGCCACTTCGTGCAGTACCCGCTGCGCGGCGGTCAGATGTTCAACCAGGTTGCGGTCTTCGAGTCGCCGAAGGCCGTACGCGGCGAGTCGGATTGGGGCACCCCGGACGAGCTCGACCACGCCTTCGAGGGCCTGTGCGGTCCGGTGCAGCAGGGCCTGCCCATGATGTGGCGCGACAAGTGGTGGCGGATGTTCGACCGCGACCCGATCGCGACCTGGGTGACCGGTCGCGTGGCGCTGCTGGGCGACGCCGCCCACCCGCCCCTGCAGTACATGGCTCAGGGGGCGATCATGGCCGTCGAGGACGGCTGGGTGCTCGCCGAGCACGTCGCCGCCCAGGACGCGACCCGCACCGCGTCGGGCTCCGGCGTCGACTGGGACGCCGCCCTGGCAGCGTACGAGGCCGTCCGGACGGAGCACTGCCGCCGGGTCGTCACCACCGCCCGCTCCTGGGGCGAGCTGTGGCACCTCGACGGCGTGGCCCGCCTTCAGCGCAATGCTGTGCTGCAGGCTCGCGACCCCCACGACTACACCTACACCGACTGGGTCTACGGCCCCACCGCCCTCACCCCTGAGCAGCTGCCTGCGCTCTACCCGACCTTCCCGCTCGCGCGTGTCGAGCTCGTCGAGTCGACGGCGAGCTGACGGTGCTGGTCCAGCGAACGGGGGGCGACGTCGGCGGCCACGGGGCCGGGCGCCGGCGCGGATCCTGGTGATCGTTGTGCCCGTCGCCAACGTTCTGTATTCTGGAACACGATTCTCCATGGCCCTTCACTTCCGAGGACTCTCCAGTGAACGACAGCGGATCCGCACTGCACGATCTGGACAGCAACCTGCGCGGATCGCTGCTCCTTCCCGGTGAGCCGGCGTACGCGGTCCGGTCCAAGCTCGCGAGCGCGAGAAACCAGAGGCACCCGCTCGCGATCGCTCAGTGCACCGGGGTGGCAGACGTCGTGAACACCATCCAGTTCGCTCGCGGTCAGGGCATCGACTTCACGGTGCTGGCCGGCGGCCACGAGCTGGATGGCTGGGGACTGCAGGACGGCGTCCTGGCGCTGGACCTCACTCCGATGAACGGCGTGCTCGTCGATCCCCGAGGTCGCCGCGGAGTGGTGCAAGCCGGCTCGAGACTCGGCATCATGGACCGGGAGACCGCCGTGCACGGTCTGGCAGTCACCGGAGGCACCGTCTCGGACACCGGGGTGGCCGGCCTGACCCTCGGCGGAGGCATCGGATGGTTGGTGCGTCGGCACGGAGCCACGCTGGACAACGTCACCGCGATCGACGCCGTCACGGTCGAGGGCGACCTGGTCCGCGCGAGCGCCGAGGACAACCCCGACCTCTTCTGGGCGATGCGTGGCGGCGGCGGCAACTTCGCGGTCGCCACCTCCTTCGAGCTCGACCTGCATCCGATGTCGCCGACGATCCTGGCCGGTTCCGTGATCCACTCGGCCGCAGACGCGCCCGCCTTCCTCCGCCACTACCGGGAGTTCATGCTGGACGCCCCGGACGATGTCGGCGGCATGGCGATCCTCCTGCGCGCGAACGGCCCCGACGTACCGGCAGACAGACACGGCGAGCTGATCTGCGTCACGATCTTGGTGTACACCGGCGATCTCCACGAGGGAGAACGGGTGCTGGCGCCGTTGCGCTCGGCGATCACGCCGCTGAGTGACACCGTCCGACCGCAGCTCTACACCACCCTCCAGCAGGTCTTCGAAGGGCCGCTGCTGTCGCAGGAGGACAGGCGGACCTACCAGAAGTCCGGTTTTCTCCCTGAGATGTCGGACGCGTACCTGGACGAGGCGATGGATCTGATGAAGGCCTCGCCCGTCCCCCGAGCCGGCGAGCGGGACGGCACCCTGATCACCATCTCGGCCATGGGTGGAGCGTTCCTGCGAGTCGGCGAAGAGAGCACCGCGATGCCCCGCGGCGGCGCCAACTTCTACTGGGAGGCCATCGCCAGCCACGCACGAGTGGAGGAGGACGAGATCTGGACCGGGTACGTCCGAGACCAGATGGCGCCCAGGCTCCGTGCGCACAGCGGTCCCCGCGCCTACCTCAACCACAATTCACTCGACGACGACGCCGCCGAGTTCATCCCGTGGGCCTACGGCGCGGACAAGTTCGCCCGCCTGCAGAAGATCAAGTCGCAGTGGGACCCGCACAACCTGCTGCGATACAACAAGAACATCCCGCCCGAGGGGCAGGCTCGGCCACTACCAGAGGCGAGTGGGCAGACATGGAGTTCCTAGTTCGCGTACGCGTGACGTTCCCGCTCGACATGGACCCTGTGGAGAAGCAGCGGATCATGGTGGCCGAACGCGAGGAGGGTGCCCGGCAGAGGGCCGCCGGCATCCTGCTGCGGACCTGGCGGATCCCCGGCCGGGTCGAGACCATCTCGCTGTGGCGGGTCGCTGATCCCACCGAGCTCCATACGATCCACGCGGCGCTCCCCGTGTTCCCCTACTGCAACATCGTCGAGGTCGAGGCGCTCGCCGAGCACCCCATCGACCCGACGAGTCATACGGCACGTGGACCGGACGGCTCGTGATCGCTCGGCGGTAGATCAACGGCGCCGCCCAGGCGAGGGCGTTTCGCCTTCGCCGGCAGTCCTTCGCTACGCTAGACTCCCTGCCACATTCTGTATGACAGATCTTTTCATCGTGCCATGGAACGTCGACGGTGAGTCGGTCCCGCACGGACAGCCGGCGTGGTGAGGACTCGGGCCGCGCACGGAGTCTCGGTCGACCGAAGGGAAGCGAACATGACCACACCGTCGAACGACGTGACGGACGGGACGACGAACGACCCGCCGAACTACCCGATCGGCTCCGTCGACAATGCACTGCGGCTGTTGCACCTCTTCAGTGAGCAGGCCACCGTCCGCATCGCCGACGCCAGTCGGGAGCTGGGGGTGGCCAGGTCCACCGCGCACCGCATGGTCCAGATGCTCCAGTACCGAGGCCTGGTCAGCCAGGACAGCGAGACACGGGCCTATCGCGCCGGACCCGAGCTGGTTCGCATGGCGCTCTCCATCGTCCAGCAGCTCGACGTCAGATCCGTCGCCGTACCCGTGATGAAGCAGGTGCGCGACCAGGTCAACGAGACGGTGCACCTGTCCGAGCTTCGCGGAGACAAGGTCTTGTTCCTCAACTCGATCGAGGGGACCCGGTCGGTTCGCGTCGGGTCACGCATGGGCATGACCATGCCGGCACATTCCACGTCAGCCGGCAAGGTCCTGTTGGCCGGCCTCAGCACTCAAGAGGTCCGGGCCATCTACACCGCCTCTCGCCTCCCGAGCGCGACCGACCAGACCATCACCTCCGTACGCGACCTGCTGGCGGAACTCGAGCTGGCGAGAATGAACGGGTACGCGTCGAACTTCGGGGAGAGCGAGGCCGGAGTCCATGCGGTCGCGGTGCCCATTCGAGACGCGAACTCCCACGTCCGAGCCGCACTCGCGATAGCCGCTCCTCCCGAGCGGCTGGCCAAGTCGCAGCTCGCGGAGATGGTCAGCGTTCTCCAGCCGGCAGCGAAGATCATCGGCGAGGCACTACCCATCTGAAGTCCTGACGGGCGCCGATCCGCCCCGACCTCGATCCTCCGAGGTCGGGGCGGTCGCGCCTACGACAGCTGGGACAGTCGCTCCCGCACATTGGCCGGCGTCCACCATGTGGCGAGACCGATGTCCTCGGCGATGACACCCGCACTGATGTACCCGCCACCACCGGTGATCGCCCCGTTGGGGTGTGTCGGTGACCCCGCCATGTAGAGCCCCTCGATCGGCGTCCGGTAGCCGAAGGCGTTGTACATCACCTGGTCGTTGCTGAGCGCGCCCATGAAGATGTCACCCTCCCGCATGTTGATCAGCTCGCGGCTGTACTCGTACGCGGTGTAGGTGTACCGACCCAGCACGTTGTCCTCGGTCATGTTGGGCGCATACTCCCGCCACTTGCTCAGGATGTCGTCCGCGAGCTGATCCCGGACACCGTGGATGGCCTCGGGATCGCCGCCGATGTCGTAGGGCACCACGTGCCAGGCATACGCGGTGTGCTTCCCG
>CADCTN010000205.1 GCA_902805535.1 uncultured Blastococcus sp.
TTCGCTGCTGGCCCACCCCGGCTTCGAGGCCAACCTCGAACGGATGAACGACGTCAAGGGCCGGGAGCAGTTCCGCCCCGTGGCGCCGATGGTGCTGCTGGAGCGGGCGCCGGAGATCTTCAGCCGCGGCCCGATCCCCTCGCCCTACATGCTCTTCGTGCACGACGTGGCCCCCGAGTGGCGCGACCGCATCCCGACCGTCACCCACGTCGACGGGACCGCGCGGATCCAGACGATCGATGCGGACACCGAACCGCTGGTCCACCGCATGATCGCGGGGTTCGAGCGCCGGACCGGCATCCCGGTCGTGGTGAACACCAGCCTCAACACCGCCGGCCGCCCGATGGTCGACGACCCGCGGGACGCGCTGGAGTGCTTCGGCTCGGCACCGGTCGACCTGCTGGCGATCGGGCCGTTCGTGGTCCGCCGGAGGCGTCCGACGCCCCCGTGAACCGACGGGTGACCCGCGTACGAACACCTCCCGAACCCGGAAGGGGCGGCGCCGCGTGCCGGTGACGTTTGGGCAACGACTGTCGCTCGGACGGGGGACGTCCGTTATCCACGCACCCTCGGGGGTACCGGAACTGCCAACCCCCGCCGGGACCCCGGTGGGCTCACGTTCGGGAGGACACCATGGCCGCAACCGCGGGCAACAACGCAGCAGGCCGCCGGGGCAAGACCGTCCCCGAGATCCTGGCACTGGCCTTCGGGGCCGTCTACGTGCTGATCGGGATCGTCGGCTTCTTCATCACCGGCTTCTCCGACTTCTTCGACCACGACACCGGCAAGAACCTGATCGTCTTCGAGATCAACGGCATGCACAACGTCGTGCACATCGTCATCGGCCTGGCCGGGCTGGCGCTGGGCCGCACGCTGGCCGGTGCCCGCACCTACGGCTGGCTGCTCGCCGTCGGCTACGGCGCCGCCTTCATCTACGGCCTCGTCGCCATCGGTCAGACCTGGGACTTCCTCAGCATCAACGGCGCTGACAACGTCCTGCACCTCGTCACCGCCCTCATCGGCCTGGTGATCGCCCTGCTGCCGGTCCGCCACGCCGTCGACAGCCGTCACTGAGCCACCCGCCCGACCCTCGGCCGGGCACCCGGAGCCGGGTCCCCTCCCTCACCGGAGGGGGCCCGGCTCTCGTCGTGCGGCCCCCGGCGGGACGCAGATCACCTCCGCCGCTAGCGTGCGGACATGGACTTCGCTCCCTCCGCCAAGGCCGAGGACGTCTGCGCCCGCGCGTGGGACTTCATGCGCGAGCACGTGTTCCCCGCCGAGCCCGTCTACGACGCCTGGCGCGCCGAGCGGGGCCACGACGACCACGAGCACCCGCCCGTGCTGGAGGAGCTCAAGGCCGAGGCCCGCGAGCGCGGTCTGTGGAACCTCTTCCACCACGAGCTCGGCGGCCTGTCGAACCTCGAGTACGCCTCCGTCGCCGAGATCACCGGCTGGTCACCGACCATCGCCCCCGAGGCGATGAACGTGGGCGCGCCCGACACGGGCAACATGGAGACGCTGATGCTCTTCGGCACCGACGAGCAGAAGTCGCGCTGGTTGCAGCCGCTGCTGGAAGGCGAGATCCGCTCCGGGTTCGCGATGACCGAGCCCGACGTCGCGTCGTCGGACGCCCGCAACATCCAGACGTCGATCGTCCGCGACGGCGACGAGTACGTGATCAACGGCCGCAAGTGGTGGACCTCGGGGGCCGCCGACGAGCGCTGCCAGATCTTCATCGTCATGGGGAAGACCGACCCCCAGGGGGCCCCGCACCGCCAGCAGTCGATGGTCCTCGTCCCACGCGACACCCCGGGACTGGAGATCATCCGGCACCTGCCGGTGTTCGGGTACCAGGACCAGCACGGCCACTCCGAGCTGCGCTTCACCGACGTGCGCGTCCCGGCGAGCAACATCCTGGCCGGCGAGGGCGACGGGTTCATGATCGCCCAGGCCCGCCTCGGCCCCGGCCGCATCCACCACTGCATGCGCGCCATCGGCATGGCCGAGCGGGCGCTGGCCCTCATGGTGGAGCGGACGAGGTCGCGGGTGGCCTTCGGCCGTCCGCTGGCCGAGCAGGGCACCGTGCGGGAGGCCATCGCGCTCTCGCGGATCGAGATCGACCAGGCCCGGCTCTACGTCCTCAAGACGGCAGACCTGATCGACAAGTACGGGGCCAAGGGCGCCCGGACCGAGATCTCCGCGATCAAGGTGGCCGCGCCGAAGGTGGCCCTCGACGTCATCGACCGCGCCATCCAGGTGCACGGCGGCGCCGGCGTCAGCGACGACACGGTGCTGGCCCGGTTCTACGCGAGCGCCCGCACGCTGCGGATCGTCGACGGCCCCGACGCGGTGCACATCCGTGGGGTCGCCAAGGAGGAGCTGGCCCGGGAGCGCCCCTACGCCGGCTGAACGCGGACCCGCGCCCGACGGCCGGGCTCAGGGGGCGATCGTGCCCCCGAAGCCGCCGCCGGCCAGCTTGGCCATGAGCTGGGTCCGGTCCAGGCCCAGGCCGTCCAGGGTGTCGCCGTCCCGGTCGGTGTCCACCTCGTCGGGCAGCTCGCGCTCCGCCCTGTCGGCGGTGTCGTTGTCGCCCTGCGTGCGCAGCAGCCTCAGCAGTTCCTGCTTGTCCAGCTTCACCGGTTCCTCCGTCCACCGCCCTCCGGGCGTCCTGGCGAGTGTGGTGCCGGTCACCGGAGGTCGCAACGGCGGAGCATTGACCACGATGGGGTCACGACGGCGACGCCGGCGGCGAGGTACTGGTCACCGTGCCCCTCGAACGCGGCGCCGGGACGGGGCCGTGCCGCTCAGGCTCCCCAGGAACGCGCTCAGGCCCCGGACGAACGCCTGGCGAGGAAGCGGCCCACCCCGGCCAGGACGAGCCCCAGCACGAGCTGCCCGATGCCCACGCCGGTCGAGCCGCTGGCGAACCAGCTCACCGACGAGACGACGAGGACGAGGGCGACGCCGAGGACGAGCAGGCCGACCAGCCGCTCGCGCCGGGCGTTGCGGGAGACGGGAGCGCCGGGGGACGGGTCGGTCATGCCGGCCAGCCTGCCAAACGGGGCGGCCGGCCGGTCACAGCCGGCAGGCCATGCCGATCTCGTCGCGGTCGTCACCGGGCGCGACCCGGATGGCGCCGGGCAGCCGGCCGACCTCCCGGTAGCCCAGGCCCCGGTAGAACGCGTCCACGCCGGTGCCACCGCGGGCGGTGAGGTGGAGGAACTCCCAGCCGCGCTCGCGGGCGATCCGGTGCACGCCGTCCATCAGCACCCGGCCCAGCCCCTCCCCCTGGCGGGAGGGGTGCACCTGCACCCGCAGCACCGTGCCCCAGTGCCGGCGCAGCGGGCTCAGCGAGCCCACGATGCTGGCGAACCCCGCTGTCTCGCCGTCCACGGTCAGGAGGGCCAGGACGTCGCGGCCGGAGGCGACGCCCTCGAGCAGCTTGTCCAGCAGCGGGACGACGTCGTCCTCGGTGACCGGGGGGACGAAACCGACGGCGCCACCGGCGTTGGTGACCGCCGTCCAGCACGTCAGCAGCTCCTGCCGCAGGACCTCGTCGACGTCGGACACGGCACGGACCTCGGCACCCACGCCCCCCATCCTCCCGCGCGGGCCCCGCACAGCCCCCTACCGGGCCGGGCCGGCGGTCCTGGCGCTCGCCCTGCCCACGGCTCCCGGGGCTTGTCAGGCAAGCAGCCACTTGCCTATTGTTCCGGCGTGGGCGACGTTGTCCGGTGACATCTACAAGGCCCTCGCGGACCCGACCAGGCGCGCGATCCTCGACGAGCTCCAGGAGCGGAGCGGCCAGACCCTGTTCGAGCTGTGCACCCGGCTGATCAGCAGGCACG
>CADCTN010000206.1:0-11112 GCA_902805535.1 uncultured Blastococcus sp.
GACGTTCTCCCGGTCCTCGGGCTCCTCGGCGACGATCTCCGGCGCGGGCTTGGAGAGCTCGAACCAGTAGAAGCCGTGCCCGGCGAGGGTGAGCATGTAGGGCAGGACGCCGATCTGCGGGAACTCCGCCCGGCCGGTGAGCTCGACGGGCGAGTAGCCCTCGAACTGGCGCAGGTCCAGCTCCACCGGCTGCGGGAAGCGGGAGAGGTTGTTCACGCAGAGCACGACGTCGTCGCCGAAGCGGCGCACGAACGACAGCACCGTCGGGTTGCGGGAGCCGATCTCCTCGAAGGTGCCCAGACCGAAGGTGGGGTGCTCGTTGCGGACCTGGATCATGCGGCGCAGCCACTGCAGCAGCGAGTTGGTGTTGCGCAGCTGCGACTCGACGTTGGTGACCTGGTAGCCGTAGACCGGGTCCTGGTTCAGCGGCAGGTACATGCGCTGCGGGTCGGCGGTGGAGAAGCCGCCGTTGCGGTCCGGCGTCCACTGCATCGGGGTCCGGACGCCGTCGCGGTCACCGAGCCAGATGTTGTCGCCCATGCCGATCTCGTCGCCGTAGTAGAGGACCGGCGACCCCGGCAGCGACAGCAGCAGCGCGTTGAACAGCTCGAGGGTGTTGGTGTCGTTGTCCAGCAGGGGGGCCAGGCGACGGCGGATGCCGATGTTCGCCTTCATGCGGGGGTCCTTGGCGTACTCGTCCCACATGTAGTCGCGTTCCTCGTCGGTGACCATCTCGAGCGTGAGCTCGTCGTGGTTGCGGAGGAAGACGCCCCACTGGCAGTTGTCGGGGATGTCCGGCGTCTGGGCCATGATCTCCGAGATCGGGAAGCGCTGCTCCCGGCGGACGGCCATGAACAGGCGCGGCATCACGGGGAAGTGGAACGCCATCTGGCACTCGTCGCCGTTCTCGCCGAAGTACTCGACGACGTCGGCCGGCCACTGGTTGGCCTCGCAGAGCAGCACCCGGTCGGGGTAGTCGGCGTCGACGACCTTGCGCACGTGCTTGAGGAACTCGTGGGTGCGCGGGAGGTTCTCGCAGTTGGTGCCCTCCTCCTCGAAGAGGTAGGGCACGGCGTCGAGCCGGAAGCCGTCGATGCCGAGGTCCAGCCAGAAGCGCAGGGCGTCGATGATCGCCTCCTGCACCTGCGGGTTCTCGAAGTTGAGATCGGGCTGGTGGGAGAAGAAGCGGTGCCAGAAGTACTGCTTGCGGACCGGGTCGAACGTCCAGTTCGAGCTCTCGGTGTCGACGAAGATGATCCGGGCGTCGGCGTAGCCGGTGTCGTCGTCGGCCCAGACGTAGAAGTCGCCGTAGGGGCCTTCCGGATCGCTGCGGCTGGCCTGGAACCACGGGTGCTGGTCGGAGGTGTGGTTCATGACGAAGTCGATGATCACGCGCATGCCGCGGGCGTGGGCCTCGGTGAGGAACTCGCGGAAGTCGTGGATGTCCCCGAACTCCGGCAGCACCGCGGTGTAGTCGCTGACGTCGTAACCGCCGTCGCGCAACGGCGAGGCGAAGAACGGCGGCAGCCACAGGCAGTCGACCCCGAGCCACTGCAGGTAGTCCAGCTTGTCGATCATGCCGCGGATGTCGCCGACGCCGTCGGCGTTGCTGTCGGCGAAGCCCCGGACGAGCACCTCGTAGAAGACCGCGCGCTTGAACCACTCGGGGTCGGTCCCGGGCTGGGGCAGTGCGGAGCGGGAGTCGGGGGAGTCGGGCACGGAAACGGTCATCGGGGGAGGCAGACCTCGATCGGTTCGGCGGGTTGGCGGTCGTGGCCCCCGTGCTGGGCGACACGGGGGGACGTCATCAGGCGACCGGCGGGGGGAACCGCACCGGACGCGGGAGCGTGACCGCGAAGACGTGGGCCGGTTCCCGGTGGGGATCCAGCTCCAGGTAGTTGTACTGGCCCCAGTCGTAGTGCGCGCCGGTCAGCTCGTCGGTGACCCCGAATCGCTCGTGCCAGTCCAGGCCCAGCGCCGGCAGGTCGAGCGACGTCGTCCCGATCTGGGTGTTGTGGCTGGACAGGCTCACCGCCACGAGGACGGCGTCCTGCGAGCCGGGGTCGGTCTTGGAGAAGCAGAGCAGGTTCGGGTTGTCGACCGGGTGGAAGTGCAGTGTGCGCAGTTGCTGCAGGGCGGGGTGCGCCCGGCGGATCTCGTTGAGCCGCCGCAGGTACGGCGCGAGGCTCCGCCCGGAGGCCTCGGCGGCCTCCCAGTCACGCGGGCGCAGGGAGTACTTCTCGCTGTCGAAGTACTCCTCGCTGCCCGGCTTGACCGCGACGTGCTCGAAGAGCTCGAACCCGGAGTAGACGCCCCAGGTCGGGCTCAGCATCGCCGCGAGCGCGGCCCTGATCTTGAACATCGGCGGGCCGCCGAACTGCAGCGACTCGTGGAGGATATCCGGGGTGTTCACGAAGAAGTTCGGCCGCATGTAGTGGCTGTTGGTGGCGAGCTCGCGGCCGTAGTCCTCGATCTCGCCCCGCTCGGTGCGCCACGTGAAGTACGTGTAGGACTGCGTGAACCCGATGCGCGCCAGCTGGTGCATCATCGCCGGCCGGGTGAAGGCCTCGGCGAGGAACAGCACGTCGGGATCGGTCCTCTTGACCTCCCAGATCAGCCAGTGCCAGAAGCTCAGCGGCTTGGTGTGCGGGTTGTCGACCCGGAAGATCTTGACGCCGGCCTCGATCCAGACCCGGATCACCCGCAGGCACTCGGCGTAGATCCCCTCGGGGTCGTTGTCGAAGTTGACCGGGTAGATGTCCTGGTACTTCTTCGGCGGGTTCTCCGCGTAGGCGATCGTGCCGTCGGGCTTCGTCGTGAACCACTCCGGGTGGGCCGCGACCCACGGGTGGTCCGGCGCCGCCTGGAGCGCGAAGTCCAGCGCCACCTCCATGCCGAGCTCGCGGGTGCGCGCGACGAAGGCCCGGAAGTCCTCCATCGTGCCCAGCTGCGGGTGCACCGCGTCGTGGCCGCCCTCGGCGCTGCCGATGGCCCAGGGGGAGCCGACGTCGTCGGGCCCGATCTCGTGGGGGTTGCCGCCCGGGAACTGCGACGTGTTCGGGCCCTTGCGGTTGACGGTGCCGATCGGGTGGATCGGCGGCAGGTAGACGACGTCGAAGCCCATGTCCGCGATCGCGGGCAGCCGGTCGGCCGCGGTGGCGAAGGTGCCGTGCGTCGGCCTGCCGCCCACGACGGGCCCCTCGGAGCGGGGGAAGAACTCGTACCAGGAGCCGTAGAGCGCCTCCCGGCGGTCGACCCAGACCTCGTGCTCGGGGGAGCGGGTCACCAGCTCCCGGACCGGGTGCTCGCGGAGGTACCTCTGCAGGCCGGCGGCGAGGGCGGGGGCGATGCGGACGGTCAGCTCCTGGGACCCGTTGCGCAGCGCGGCCGCCGCGGCGGTGACCCGGTCGCGCCACTCCCCGTCGGCGTCGGCGGCGACCCGGTCGAGCAGCCGCGCGCCCTCCTCGAGGTCGTTGGCGAGCTCCTCGGCGCCCTGGCCGGCCTCCACCTTGACCTCGACGGCGTGCTTCCACGTCTCGAGCGGGTCGCTCCACGCCTCGATGCGGAACGTCCAGCGGCCCTCGCGGTCGGGGACCACCGTGGCCAGCCAGCGGTCGGGCTCGGGCGGCAGCTTCGCCATCCGGGTGAAGGGCGCACCGCCGTCGTCCCCGGGGGGGCACCACACCACGTTCGCGGCGACGGCGTCGTGGCCCTCCCGGAAGACGGTGGCCGTGATCGGCAGGTGCTCACCCACCACGGCTCGGGCGGAGAAGGACCCGCAGGACACGACGGGGGCGACATCGGAGATGCCGAGGCGGAGGTCAGCGCGGCCAGTCATCGCCGCCCACGCTACTGAGGTCCCGTCCCACCAGCACCTCGGCTGCCATCAGCCCCACCCGTTGGGGCGCTCGCGCGGCTGCGGCCGATTGTTCTTCCCCACCCCTGGCGGTAAGCCGCCGGCTGGTTAGTCTCGGCCGGTGCGTGCTCTTCGTCGGTTCACCGTCCGTGCGGCGCTGCCCGAACCCCTGACCCCCCTGTCCCAGCTCGTGATGAATCTGCGGTGGTCCTGGCACCCCGAGACCCGCGACCTCTTCGAGACCCTCGACCCCGCGCTCTGGCAGAGCTGCGGCGGCGACCCGGTCCGCGTCCTCGGGGAGGTGTCGGCCGAGCGGCTGGGTCAGCTGGCCGCGGACCGGCGGTTCGTCCGCCGGCTGCAGGACGCCGTCGACGACCTGGAGGAGTACCTGGCGACGCCGCGCTGGTACCAGTCCCTCGGAGCCGAGGCCCCGGCGAGCATCGCCTACTTCTCCGCGGAGTTCGGCATCACCGAGGTGCTCCCGCAGTACTCCGGCGGTCTGGGCATCCTGGCCGGCGACCACCTCAAGGCGGCCTCCGACCTGGGCGTGCCGCTGATCGGCGTCGGCCTGCTGTACCGGGCGGGCTACTTCACCCAGGGCCTCTCGGGTGACGGCTGGCAGCTCGAGCACTACCCCTCGCTCGACCCGCACGGCCTGCCGGTGAAGCTGCTGCGCGAGCCCGACGGCTCGGCCGCCGTCATCACCGTGCCGCTGCCGGAGGGCCGGACCCTGCACGCCCACGTGTGGCGCGCCCAGGTCGGCCGGGTGACGCTGCTGCTCCTCGACAGCGACATCGAGGAGAACGCACCGGCCGAGCGGCTGGTCACCGACCGGCTGTACGGGGGCGACGAGGACCACCGCCTCCGGCAGGAGATGCTGCTGGGCATCGGTGGCGTCCGGGCCGTGCGCGCCTACTGCGGGCTGACCGGCACCCCGCTGCCCGAGGTGTTCCACGCCAACGAGGGTCACGCCGGCTTCCAGGGCATCGAGCGCATCCGCGAGCTGACCGAGGCCCACGGCCTGACCTTCCCCGAGGCACTGCAGGCGGTGCGCGCCGGCACGGTGTTCACCACCCACACGCCGGTGCCGGCGGGCATCGACCGCTTCCCCCGGGCGCTGATCGAGCGCTACTTCGCCGGGTTCGGCGTGCCGATGCACGACCTGCTCGTCCTCGGCGCCGAGGAGGACCCGTCGAAGTTCAACATGGCGCACATGGGGCTGCGGCTGGGCCAGCGGGCCAACGGCGTCAGCCGGCTGCACGGGCACGTCAGCCGCGGCATGTTCAGCGACCTGTGGCCGGGCTTCGACGAGCGGGACGTGCCGATCGGCTCGATCACCAACGGCGTGCACGCGCCGACGTGGACCGCCCGCGAGCTGGTCGAGATGGGCACCCAGACCACGAGCCAGGGCGACCCGGTCATGATCGACGGGCCGGTGCACTTCGACGGCGTGGACAAGATCCCCGCCGACGTCCTCTGGAGCGTGCGCAGGGCGCTGCGCGGCCGCCTGGTCGAGGAGGTGCGCCGCCGGATCCGGGACACCGCGCTCTCCCGGGGCGCGACCGATGCCGAGGTGGGCTGGACCGACACCGCCTTCGACCCCGACGTCCTGACCATCGGCTTCGCCCGCCGGGTGCCGTCCTACAAGCGGCTGACCCTGATGCTGCGCGACCCCGAGCGGTTCAAGGCGCTGCTGCTGGACCCGCAGCGCCCGATCCAGATCATCATCGCCGGCAAGAGCCACCCCGCCGACGACGGCGGCAAGAAGCTCATCCAGCAGATGGTGGAGTTCGCCGACGACCCGGAGATCCGCCACCGGATCGCCTTCCTGCCCGGCTACGACATCGGGATGGCGCGCTACCTCTACTGGGGCTGCGACGTCTGGCTGAACAACCCGCTGCGCCCGCTCGAGGCGTGCGGCACCTCGGGCATGAAGGCCGCGCTCAACGGCGGCCTGAACCTGTCCATCCGCGACGGGTGGTGGGACGAGTGGTTCGACGGCCAGAACGGCTGGGCGATCCCGACCGCCGACGGCGTCAGCGACCCCGACCGGCGCGACGAGGTCGAGGCGCGGGCCATCTACGACCTGCTGGAGAAGCAGGTCCAGCCACGGTTCTACGAGCGCGACCGCGACGGCGTCCCCGGCCGCTGGGTGGAGATGGTGCGGCACACGCTCCGGGAGACCGGGCCCAAGGTGCTGGCCACCCGCATGGTGCGCGACTACGTGCAGGCGCTCTACGTGCCGGCTGCCGGCTCGGCACGGACCATGGCCGGGGACGGCTACGCCCCGGCGCGGGAGGAGGCCGCCTGGCGGGGGCACCTGCTGTCCAACTGGCAGACGGTGCGGGTCGCGCACGTCGAGGCGACCGGTGCGGGGGACACCCCCGAGATCGGCACGACCCTGGCCCTGCGCGCCGAGGTGGAGCTGCCCGGCCTCACCCCGGGTGACGTCGCGGTGCAGGCCGCCTACGGCCGGGTGGACGACGCCGACGGGCTGCACGACGTCGCCCACATCCCGATGACGCACGAGCAGACCGACGGCTCGCGGCACTGGTTCACCGCCACCGTCCCGCTGGAGCGCACCGGCGCGTTCGGTTACACCGTGCGAGTCCTCCCGCACTCGGCGCGCATGGCCGATCCGGCCGAGCTCGGCGTGGTGAGCAGCGCGTGAACATGGCGCACCACCCAGCTGAACCGGCACTTGCACCACGCCCGTCCCACGCACCTCGCAGAACGTGGTGACGGCCCGGCGTGGCGGGTCGGCCCGGCCGCGCGGATCCCGTGTCGATCACTAGGCTGGAAGCCATGCCTGACCGCTGTGAAGTCCTTCCCGGAGACTCCGTCGTCGCCCGCCGCGGCGGCGGCCTGCTCTGGGTCGACGCTCCGGGCTCACCCGCCCTCGTCGCGGCCCTCCACGCCTGCCTGGGCGTGTCGGGTCCCGGGGCCGACCGGGTGCTGGCCGCCGTCGCGGGACAGGTGAGCTCGCTCGCCCACGGCAGCGCGTCCTTCGCCCTCGTGATCGCCGACACGACCGGCGGCACCGGCACCGGGGTCGCCCTGTGGGCAGGGAAGGGTCAGCCGGCCGTCGACGGCGTGCCGGTGTCCGGCTCCGGCGTGGAGGGCGGCACGCTGGCCTCCGGGTTCCAGCTGGGCCAGACCCTGTACGTCGGTCCGGGCCAGGCCGCACCGCAGATGCCGCCGGGGGTCGCCCTGGACCTGGTGGACGGCACGGTGCCCGGTGGAGGGGCGATGCTGCAGCTGGCCGCGGCGGCTCCGTCGGCCTCCTCGGCCGTGCCGCCGGCCACCTCGACCCCGTCGTCGTTCACCGCGGGTTCCGACGCCGGTTTCGGCTCGGGCGCCAGCCGCATGCCGGCGGCGGACTCCGGTGAGCAGACCGCGTTCTGGCGGCCCGACAAGGCCGCCGCGCCGGTCCTGCGCTTCGACGACGGCATGGTGGTGACCGTCGACGAGGACATCGTGCTGGGCCGTCGTCCGGACAGCCACGAGATGGTCACCAACGGCGGCGCCCGCGCGGTGCCGATCGCCGACACCCAGAACGTGCTGTCCTCGGCGCACGCGGCCCTGCAGCGGTCGGGCAGCGAGGTGTCGCTGGTCGACCTCGGGTCGCTCAACGGCACGCACGTCGCCGGCCCCGAGGCCACCGAGTGGACCCAGCTCGAGCCGGGCGTCGCCCACCCGCTCTCCGACGGCGACCGCCTGCTCCTCGGCTGGACCGTCATCACCTTCGAGCAGCCGACCGAGTAGCTGCCGGCTGCACTCCGTCCCCGTGAGGGACCGTTGCCGCTACGGGCGGCGGAGGACGCGGAGCAGCCAGACGCAGCGGGCGGGGAGCTCGACCGGGCCCGGGGCGACCACCGTGGTCTCCGGGGGCGCGCCGGTGGCGTACTCGGTGGAGACGACCAGCTCGTAGCCGTCGGCCCAGGGTGTGCCCGGCAGCTGCACCGTGACCGGCGCCGGGCCGGCGTGCAGCTGGACCAGGTAGCAGTCGTCGACGACGGGCCGGCCGTGCTCGTCGCGGTGCCGGATGCCGCGGCCGTCGAGGTACATGCCGAGGGTCTGCAGCCCGGTGTCGAACCAGTCCTGCGTGCGCAGCTGACCGCCGTCGGGGGCGAACCACGCGAGGTCGCGGGTGCCGCCGGAGCCGGGGATCTCGTGGCCGTCGAAGAACGCCTCCTGCCGCAGCACCGGGGAGGCCCGGCGCAGCCGGACCAGGCGGGTGACGAAGGCGAAGAGGTCCTCGTCGACGGCCTTCCAGTCCAGCCAGGAGATCTCGTTGTCCTGGCAGTAGGCGTTGTTGTTGCCCTGCTGCGTGCGGCCCAGCTCGTCGCCGGCGGTGAGCATCGGCACCCCGGTGGAGAACAGCAGGGTGGCCAGGTGGTTGCGGACCTGCCGGGCGCGCAGTGCCGTGACCTCAGGATCGGTCGTCGGGCCCTCCACGCCGGAGTTCCAGTTGCGGTTGTGGCTCTCCCCGTCCCGGTTGTCCTCGCCGTTGGCCTCGTTCCGCTTGTGCTCGTAGGTCACCAGGTCGGCCATCGGGAAGCCGTCGTGGGCGGTCACGAAGTTGATGCTCGCGAACGGGCGCCGGCCGTCTGAGCGGTAGAGGTCCGACGAGCCGGTCAGCCGGTAGGCGAGGTCCCGGACGCCGACGTGGGCACCGGACCAGACGTCACGCACGGTGTCGCGGTACTTGCCGTTCCACTCCGTCCACGGCGGCGGGAAGTTGCCCACCTGGTAGCCCCCGGGGCCGACGTCCCACGGCTCGGCGATCAGCTTGACGTTGCTGACGACGGGGTCCTGGTGGACGACGTCGAAGAACGCCGAGAGCCGGTCGACGTCGTGCATGGAGCGGGCGAGTGCGGAGGCGAGGTCGAAGCGGAAGCCGTCGACGTGCATCTCGGTGACCCAGTAGCGCAGCGAGTCCATGAGCAGGGCCAGCACCGCCGGCCGGCGCACGTCCAGGGTGTTCCCGGTGCCGGTGTAGTCGGTGTAGCGGGCGCGGTTGCCGCCGTCGAGCCGGTAGTACCCGGGGTTGTCGATGCCCTTGAACGACAGCGTCGGGCCGGTGTGGTCGCCCTCGGCGGTGTGGTTGTAGACGACGTCGAGGATGACCTCGATGCCGGCGGCATGCAGCTCCTTGACCATGGTCTTGAACTCCAGGACCTGGCCGCCGCCGCTGCCCGAGGAGCTGTAGGCCGCGTGCGGCGCGAAGTAGCCGAGGGTGTTGTAGCCCCAGTAGTTGGTCAGGCCGCGGCGCAGCAGGTGGGGCTCGCTGACGAAGTGGTGCACCGGGAGCAGCTCCACCGCCGACACCCCGAGCGACTGCAGGTGCTGCACGAACGCCGGGTGGGCGAGGCCGGCGTAGGTGCCGCGCAGGTGTGGCGGGACGTCCGGGTGCGCCGCGGTCGCCCCCTTCACGTGCACCTCGTAGATGACCGTGTCCGACCACGAGGTGCGCAGCGGGCGGTCGCCGTCCCAGGGGAAGGGGTCGTGGACGACGACGCCCCGCGGCACGTACGGCGCGGAGTCCTGGGTGTCAGGAATGCCGCCGTCGACGGCGTCGCCCGCGTAGCCGAACAGCGACGGGTGCAGTCGCAGGTCGCCGTCCACCGCCCGGGTGTAGGGGTCCAGCAGGAGCTTCGCGGGGTTGTGCCGCAGCCCCGCAGCCGGCTCGTAGCCGCCGTGGACCCGGTAGCCGTAGCGCTGCCCGGGGCCGACGCCGGGGAGCCGGCCGTGCCACACCTGGTGCGTGGTCTCCTCGAGGCGCTGCCGGTGCTCGGTGCCCTCGGGGTCGAAGAGGCAGAGGTCGACGGCCTGTGCGCCCGATGACCAGAGCGCGAAGTTCGTGCCCGTGCCGTCCCACACCGCACCGAGCGGCGCGGGGCTGCCCGGCAGCACCTCACGGCCGGGGTCGCTGCCTGGTCCGCTCCAGCTGTGTCCGGTCACGGCGTGATCGTGCCAAGTCCGTGGCCCCCGCGTACGCAGGTTCGGGGTGCGGAGTTGGTTGGATGGGGGCGTGTCGAGTGCAGCCGCCGATGAGGCGGTCGTCCGGATGACCGGGGTCGATGTCGTACGGGGGGAGAACTTCCTCCTCCGCGGCGTCGACTGGACCGTCGAGGCCGAGCAGCGGTGGGTGGTGCTGGGCCCGAACGGCGCGGGGAAGACGACGCTGCTCCAGCTCGCCGCGGCGCAGCTGCACCCCACCCGCGGAGAGGTGCGGCTGCTGGGGGAGACCCTGGGCGCGGTCGACGTCTTCGAGCTGCGCCCCCGCATCGGCATCACCAGCGCCGCGCTGGCGCAGCGCATCCCGCCGTCGGAGACCACCGGTGACATCGTCGTCTCGGCCGGCTACGCGGTGGTGGGGCGCTGGCGGGAGCGGTACGACGTCCACGACCTGACCCGGGCCGGGATGCTCATGGCGCAGTGGGGCGTGGCCCAGTACGCGCACCGCCCGTTCGGCACCCTCAGCGAGGGGGAGCGCAAGCGTGCCCAGATCGCCCGGGCGCTCATGCCGGACCCCGAGCTGCTGCTGCTCGACGAGCCCGGTGCCGGGCTGGACCTCGGTGGCCGCGAGGACCTGGTCGCCCGGCTGTCGGACCTCGCGAGGTACCACTACGCGCCGGCCCAGGTGCTGGTCACCCACCACGTCGAGGAGGTCCCGCCGGGCTACACCCACGCGCTGCTGCTGCGGGACGGCGAGGTGGTGGCGGCCGGCGCCGCGGACGACGTCCTCACCGCGGCCGGCCTCAGCGACACCTTCGGTCTGGCGCTGTCGCTGACCCGCACCGACGGCCGCTTCACCGCCCGCCGCGCGGCCTGACCCCCGGTCGGGTCGAGGCGGATCTGCTCGATCTCGCGACCGCCGCCGACGAGCGGATCCGCGGCCTCGTGCGCAGACGGCAGGAGGCGGGGGCCTTCCGGGTCGACGTCCCGGCCGGGTGGGTCCTCGCCTCCCTCACCTGGCTCGTCGTGGCCGCGGCGGACGGCGTCCGCCTCGGCCGGCTCGCGGCGCGCGACGTCGAGCGACTGCTCGCCCTCACCGTCCTCGACGGCCTGCGGAGACGGGGTGCCGAACAGGCGCCGGAGGCTGGCTAGGGTGCGGGCGACGACGTCGTCGGCCCCCGGAGGACCCACATGGCAGCGCCCGAGTTCGTGACCCTGCAGGTCGAGGACGGGGTCGGCACGATCCGCCTCGACCGGCCCAAGATGAACGCGATCAACGAGCAGCTGCACCGGGA
>CADCTN010000206.1:11122-11900 GCA_902805535.1 uncultured Blastococcus sp.
GGGGGGGATCGCGCGGGTCGACCGTGAGGCGCAGCCACTCGGTCGCGGTGTCGCCGAAGGTCTCCAGCCGGGTGAGGTTGGGGACCCCGGCGTAGGCCCGCTCCACCTCGAAGCTGTGCTCGTCGCCGTGGGCGAGCAGGACCGGCTTGCCGAAATCGGCCGCGCGCTCGGCGATCAGCTGCCGCTCCTCGACGAACCCGGGGCTGGTCAGTGGCTCGGCCTGCATCAGCAGCACGACACCGGCGGCGCCGGCCCGCTCCGCCGAGTCGAACGCCGTTGCGATCCAGTCGAGGTTGGCCGCGCGACGGGCCTCGAACTCGGCGAGCCGCTCGGCCGGGCGGTCGCCGCCGGGCAGCTGGCTCCAGGGGGCGAGGTCGTTCTCGCTGCCGACGACGTGCACGGTGGCGAAGGTCACCCGGCTGCGCTCGAACAGCACGTTCTCGACGTAGTCGCCGTGCTCGGGCTGCAGCTCGGCCTGGCTGACGACGTCCATCCCGTGCGCGCCCAGCGTGCGGCCGGGCTCGGGGTAGAAGACGTCGCGGACGGCCTCCAGTCGCTCGGTGGGCAGGTAGCCGCCGGCCGCCGTCCGATGGCAGTCGGTCCAGTCGTTGTCGCCCGGGGTCAGCACGAACGGGTCCTCGAAGGTGCCGTACAGCGCGGCCAGGTCGGCGAACCGGGCGTCGTCGCACGTGGTCGAGCCGCTCTTGACATCGCCGGCGTGCAGCACCGTGCGGATGCGCGGGTCGGCGTTCACGGCGGCGACCAGCGCCGGGAACTG
>CADCTN010000207.1 GCA_902805535.1 uncultured Blastococcus sp.
CCCGGACCCCCCGCCCGGCCGCCGTCGCCGACACTCCCGGGCGCCGACACTCCCGGGCGCGGACACCGCGGCGACATCCGTGCTTCCCGTCCGCCTCCGGCGGGCATGGACGGTGCCACCCGGCGGACAGCGTGGGGACGGCAACGGGGGAGAACCGATCATGCGGACGACGGGTGCGGCGCGCGGGTCGTCGACAGTGGCGGGGTTGTACGGCAGCAGCGTCGGCGCGCGCCCCGTCCGGGCCGCGGCGACCGAGCTGATCGGCACGGCGATCCTGGTCTTCGTGGGGACCAGCGCGGCGGTGGCCTCGGCCGCGCGCGGCACCGACGTGTACGACACGCTGGCGGTGGTGCTCGCCTTCGGCGTCACCCTGGTGGCGCTCGTGGCCGCCCTCGGGCACGTCTCGGGATGTCACCTGAACCCGGCGGTGACCCTCGGTCTGGCGGTGACGGGCCGGTTCCCCTGGTCGGCCGCGGGCAGCTACGTGGTGGCCCAGCTGGCGGGCGGGGTCGTGGGCGGCCTGGCCACCTGGGTGAGCTACGGCGGGCGCGCGCGCAGCGAGGGGGCGCTCGGGGCGACGCACCCGGTGGAGGGGGTCTCGATCGGTCAGGCGTTCGTCGTCGAGCTCCTGGTCACCTTCGTCCTGGTGCTGGTCGTCGTCTCGGTGGCGACCGACGACCGGGCCGAGAGCGCCATCGCACCCGTGGCCGTCGGGTTCGCCCTCGCGGCCGCCATCTTCGTCGCCGGTCCGTTGACCGGGGGCGCGGTCAACCCGGCCCGGGCCTTCGGGCCGAACCTGCTGGCCGCAGACCTGGGCTCGCTCTGGATCTACCTGCTCGCCCCAACGATCGGCGGGGTCCTGGCCGCGGTGCTCTACGACCGCGTCCTGGCGCCGGCAGAACCGCCGGAGTGATCGGCCCGCACGAGGATCAGCCCTCGTCGGGCTCCGGGGAACCGTCGACCCGACGCCGATCGGCGGCGGAGCGGCCCGACTCGACGCTCCGGTCGTACTGACGGCGCTCGACGCGCAGGGTGCCGTTGCGCACCGAGGACGCGTGGTCGGCGATCTGCGCCGTCCCGCCGGAGAGCCGCTTCTGCACCACGGTCAGTGCCGCGCGGTGGTCGCGGATCGTCCGGAGCAGGTGGTCGAGACTGTCGGTCACGACGTACTTGGTGCCGTCGACGAGGTGCACGACGGTGTCCGGGTCGGTCTCCACGCGCTCGATCAGCGTGGGGTCCACGGAGAAGTGCTTGCCGTTGCGGCAGGTGACAGCGATCACGGGAGCGGTCCTTCCGCTCGGGCGGGGCAGCGGACCCCGGTGGCGCCGGTTCACGGCACTGCCTGCATCGGCGCCGGAGGCGTGCGGATGCAGCCGAATCACCCGCGTCTCACCCCGACAGCAGCGCCCGCTCGTGGGGGAGCGTCACGGCGACGACGTGGCCCACGATGACCGCGCCGACGCGGCGAGGGCCGCCTCCCGGGATCGGGAAGGGGCCCTCGCGCGGTCAGGGGGTGCCGGTCAGGGCGTCGCCGTGGAGATCTGCGCGGCGAGGTACTGGGGTGCGCCGACCCGCTCGATGGCGGCGAGCTGCGCCTCGAACCAGTCGGCGTGCTTCTCCTCGTCGCGGACCATCTCCTCGAAGACGGCGGCGGTGCCGTGGTCGCCGAGGTCGTGGCACTCCTTGGCGGAGGCGTTGAACTGGGCGACGGCGGCCTTCTCGCTGTCGAGGGCGAGAACCAGCATCTCCTCGGCGCTCTCGCCGACCCGGATCGCGCCGAGGCGCTGGACGTTCGGGTGGCCGTCGAAGAGCAGGACGCGCTGGATCAGGGCGTCGGCGTCGCGCATCTCGTCGATGGACAGGTCGTAGAAGACCTTGCCCAGCCTGGGGAGCCCCCAGGCGTCGAGCATGCGGGCGTTGAGGAAGTACGTATTGGTGACGGTCAGCTCGAAGGTGAGCGCGTCGTTGAGCAGTTCCACCACACGGGGGCTAACGGGCTGCACCAGCCACTTCCACTTCTTGCTCGGCCGCCTGATCGGCACGGCGCTCGGCTCGGACCGGGCAATGCTGACACACGAGCTCGCGGAGGGAGCTGATGCAGTTGCCGCAGGTGCGACCGGCACCGGTGTCGCGGGCGACCTCGGCGACACAGCGCGCGCCGTTGGCGATGGACTCGAGGATGTCGCGGTCGGTCACCACGTTGCAGTGGCACACGTACATGGCGGTCGCCTCACCGGTCGAGCGAACAGGGCCTGCCTCCCAGAGGCAGAACCCTGGGCACTGGATGCAGGTTAGCCTTACCTGAGTGGTCGGCGTCAAGTGCGCTGGTCAACTGTCGGGCCGGTGCCCTACGTTCCCCGCATGCCTGATCTCGCCGCCCGCGCGCGCACGCTGCTCGACCTGCACACCGACCCCGAGATCCTCGTGCTGGCCAACGTCTGGGACGTGGTCTCCGCCCGGGTCGTGGCCGGGACCGAGGGTGTGCGCGCGCTCGCCACGGCGAGCCACTCGATCGCCGCCACCTTCGGCTACGAGGACGGCGAGAACATCCCGCTGGACCTCCACCTGGACATGGTCGGGCGCATCGTGGCGGCCGTGGACCTGCCGGTGACGATGGACTTCGAGGCCGGCTACGGCGACGCGGGGGAGACCGCCCGCCGGGCGATCGACGTGGGCGTCGTCGGCGGCAACCTCGAGGACCAGATGAAGCCGCTCGACGACGCGGTCGCGGCCGTGGAGGCCGTGCTGCGTGCCGGTCGGGACGCGGGGATCGACTTCGTGCTCAACGCCCGCACCGACGCCTTCGTGCGCGCGGCCCGCGACGCCGACCGCGGGCAGCTCGTCGAGGAGGCGATCCGTCGCGGCCGGGCCTTCCTCGAGGCCGGGGCGCCGGTGGTGTTCGTCCCCGGCGCGGTCGCCCGCGAGGAGATCTCCGCTCTGGTCGACGCGCTGGGGCCGCGCAAGCTCAGCGTCATCAGCGCGCCGAAGCACTCCCTGCCCACCCGCGAGCTGCAGGACCTCGGCGTCGCCCGGGTGTCCACCGGACCGTTCACCCAGCGGGTCGCGCTGACGGCACTGCAGGACGCCGCGGCCGAGGTCGTCGGCGGAGGCGTGCTGCCGGCCGGGACCCGCCCCCTGAACTAGTCGTGGCCGCGTCGGAGCGGCTGGCCTGGGCAGCCGACGTCGTCGCGCCGGCGCCCACCGACCGGATCCTCGAGGTCGGCTGCGGGCACGGGGTGCTGCTCTCGCTGCTGGCCGGCAGGCTGACGACCGGTTCGGCGGTCGGGGTGGACCGCTCGGCGACGATGGTCGCCGCCGCCGGCCGTCGGAACGGTGCGGCCGTGGCGGCCGGAACGGTCGTCCTGGTGGCGGCAGGGCTGACCGACGCGGACCTGGAGGGGCGGGCGTTCGACGTCGTCGTCTCCGTCAACGTGCGGGCCTTCTGGACGCCCCCCGCCCCCGAGTGGGACGTCGTCGAGCGCGTCCTCGCACCCGGCGGCCGGGTGATCGTGGCCTTCTCGGTGATGGAGGCCGGCGCCGACGGGCCGATCGTGGACGCGGTCACGCGTCTCGCCGGGGTGCACGGCCTCGCGTGCGCGGCCGTGCACCGGGGCCGCACGAGGCCGATGGAGTCGGTGGCGGTCGAGCTGCACCGACGCTGAGCCTCACCCCTGCGAGGGAGCCCGGTCCCGTCGGCCCACGTCGGCTCAAGCCCCCGACGGCGGCTGCCGATCACCCGGTCAGGTGAACGGAGGACCCTGCCTCCGCACGTCCGCCGTCGGTGAGGAGGAGAGGTCGTGCCCGCACAGTCAGTGCTCGTCGTGGAGGACACCGACGAGATCCGCGAGCTCGTCACCACGGTCCTGCGCCGTGCCGGGCTGGACGTGCGCGAGGCAGCCACCGGGGCCGCGTGCCTCGCGGAGGTCCGCCGCGACGCCCCCGACCTCATCGTGCTCGACCTGGGTCTCCCGGACACCGACGGGACCGAGCTCTGCCGCCAGATCCGGGCCGAGACGCAGTGCTACGTGCTGATGCTGACCGCCCGGGCCGAGGAGGTCGACCTGCTCATCGGGCTGGCCGTCGGCGCTGACGGGTACATGGCCAAGCCCTTCTCCCCGCGCGAGCTGGTGGCGCGGGTGCAGGCGATGCTGCGCTTTCCCCGAACCGCCCCGGCACCGGTCGAGACCGCCGCCGCGGCGGCCGAGTCGGTGCGCCGCCTCGCCGAGCTCGAGGTGGACGGGGAGACCCGGGAGGTCCGGGTGGACGGCTCGGTCGTCGACCTCACCCGCACCGAGTTCGACCTGCTCGCCGCCCTGGCGTCCCGACCGGGCCGGGTCCTGCAGCGCGAGACGCTGCTGCGGGAGGTCTGGCAGACCGACTGGGAGGGCAACCTCCGGCTGGTCGAGGCGCACATGTCCAACCTGCGCCGCAAGCTCGTCGCCGCCGGCCTGAACCGTCCCGAGATCCGCACGGTGCGGGGAGTCGGCTACCGCCTGGTCGCCTGAGGCCGCCCGCGGTGATGCGCGGCCGTGGTGTCAGGCCCGAGCGAGTTCCTGCAGTTCGACGACGCGGGCATGGGCCATGACCCCGCGGCGGGCGTCGGCGGCGATCGCCTGGCACAGCGCGGCGACGTCCGGGTGACCCAGCTACCCGCTGCTGCCCGCAAGGGTGTGCGCCGCGGACACGACCGCCGGTGCGTCGCCGGCCCGGGTGCCCGAGGCGATGGCGTGGAGCCGGTCCGGGAGGGCGTCGAGGTACATCCCGTGCAGCCGGTCCAGGAGCTCCGCGTCGATGTCGGCGTGCACGTCGGCCCACTCGGCGAGTTCACCCTGCGCAGCCGGCCCCGTGGTCCGGCTGCGCAGGAAGTCCAGGAGGAACCGGGCCTCGACCGGCCCGGTCAGGCAGGCCACGGCACCGGCGGCGATCGAGTCGGCCCGGGCCTGGTCGGTCGGCTCCGCGGTGACCACCAGGAAGCGGGCGCGGCACCCCGCGTGCCGCATGCGGCGGAGCATCGTGATCCCGCTCCCGCCGGCCACGGTCGGGTCGGTGACGACCAGGTCGGGTGCGGTGGTGGCGGCGATGCGGTGCGCTGTCTCGACGTCGGCAGCCTCCCGCACCTGCCAGCCGCCGAGGCGGAGCAGGCCGGCGACCCGGCGGCGGGCGTCGGACGCGTCGTCGACGACGAGGGCGGTCAGCACGACAGCACGGCAGTCTGCGCCTGGGCCGTCCAGCCGTAGCTGGTGCGGGTCGTGACCGGCAGGTGAGGGCCGCCGGCCAGGGCGTCGGCGTCCGCGGACCCGGTCATGCTCATGTCCGTCGGTCTCCTGTGTCCGGATCGTCGTCCGGCGTTCCGGCGACGAGGAGAACTCTGGAGCCCCTCCCGCAGGGCACCCGCCAGTGATCCGCAAGGAATCCGCAAGGAATCGGCGCACTCGCCGCAATCGCACCCGTCTCCGGGTCCCGCGGGCTCTGCCGGCCGGATCCGAGGCCGCCGGCACGCGTCGGGGAGCGCGCGGAAGGGGCTAGGCGGTGGCGCGGGGGAGCGTGAGCGCGAAGGTCGTGCCCGCGCCCTCGGCGCTCACGAGGTCGAGCGTCCCGCCGTGCGCGGTGGTGATCGCCTTGGTGATGGCGAGCCCGAGCCCGACCCCGGGGACGGCGGCCCGCTGGGCGGTGGAGGCGCGGAAGAAGCGGGTGAAGAGCCGGCCCTGCTCGCCGGCCGGGATGCCGATGCCGGTGTCGCTGACCGCCAGCTGCGCCACGGGGGAGGTGCCGGGGCGGTGCTCGGCGCTCACCGTGCCGTCGGCAGCGGCCCAGGCCGACCGCAGCGACAGGGTGACCGTTCCGCCGGCCGGCGTGAACTTGACCGCGTTGGACACCAGGTTGTCGCAGGCCTGGCCGAGCCGGACGGCGTCACCGGGGACGACCAGACCGTCCTCGGGGACGTCGACCACCAGGTCCACTCCCGCGGTCGTGGCGGCGACCCGCGCGGTCTCCTCGGCGGCGCGCACCACTCCGGCCAGGTCGACGTCGTGCGGCTCCAGGGTGAATCGACCGGCGTCCACCTGCGCGGTGAACAGCAGGTCGCCCACCAGGCGCAGCAGCCGGTCGGCGTTGCGCTCCACGGTGGTGAGGTACCTGCGCTGCTCCTCGGTCAGCGGCTGCCCGTCCTCCAGGACGAGCTCCAGGTAGCCGAGGATCGAGGTGAGCGGGGTCCGCAGCTCGTGGCTGATCAGGCTGACGAACTGGTCCTTCATCCGCTCGGTCGCCCGGGCCTCGGTCATGTCGGTGCCCACGAAGTTCCAGCCGGCGTGCGCACCCCGGTCGTCGGTGCGCGGGGTGACCGCCACCGAGACCGTCCGCGGCCGGCCGTCGGCGGCGACGCAGGTCCAGTCGCGGACGTCGCTGCCGTGCTCCTGCGCCGCGTGCACGAGCGCGGCCAGCCCCGGGCCCGAACCGCAGCGCTCGGCCTCGGCCCGGAGCTCCTCGGGGAGGTGGAACTCCACGATCGACCGCTTCCGCACCACCTCGGCGCGGGGCAGTCCCAGCATCTTCTCGGCCCCGGGGTTCCAGACGCGGATGACGCCGTCGCGGTCGGTGCCGATGATCGACTGCTCGGTGACCGCGTCGATGACGCTGGTCATGGTCTGCGCCCGGGCGGCGAGCATGCGGGTGGCGAGGTCGAGCTCGTCGGCCCGGGTCTGCACCTGGGCCAGCAGGGCGGCCTTCTCCTCCCGCAGCGCCTGGACCTCACGGGCACGCCTGCCCAGCGCGCGGACGGTCCCGTTGACCGCGAGGCCGCCCAGACCGACCGCCAGCGGACCGAGCAACAGAGCGCCCGGCAGCGCGGCGGTGGTGGGGACGGCGGAGCTCAGCAGGCCCGGCGACAGCAGCGCCGCGGCGGTACCGAGCGTCGCCAGCAGGACGCCGCGGCGGCCGGGCGCCGCCGAGAGGGCGAGAGCCGGGCCGAGCAGCAGGAAGAGCACGGCGGGGGAGCCCGTGCCCGCCGCGAGGAGGACGACGGCGGCGAGGTGGGCCAGCGGCACGACGGAGGTGCCGTCCCGGGTGAGGGAGGGACGCGGGATCAGGCGGGCGACGAGGACGGCGAGCACGGCGGTCGTCATCCCGGCGAGCACGAGCTCCCCGTCGACGACCGGGATCCACCCGCCGGCGATCAGCACGGCGGCCGCGGCGAACATCCCGGTGGTGGGCACGGTGCTCTCCAGCGCCGACCCGGAGGAGGGGCCGGCCCCGAGCAGGCGTCGCGACCGCGGCAGCGGGCGCGGGGCCCGCACGCCGGCCTCCGTCGCCGTCGTCACGCCGGCTGCCTCGCGACCAGCGCCTGCACCTGACGGACCAGGCCGGCGATGCCGAAGGGCTTGGCGAGGTAGGCGTCGGCGCCGGCGGCCAGCCCGCGGGCGACGTCGTCGGGGGATGCGCCGGCCGACAGCAGCAGGATGCGGACGCCCGCGGTCGCCGGATCGGCGCGCAGGGCCGCGCACACCTCGAGACCGGTCGCCCCGGGCATCGAGACGTCGAGCACGACGAGGTCGGGCAGGTCGGCCCGGGCGGTCGCGAGCGCGGCGCTCCCGTCGGCCACCGCGCCGGTGACGGTGCACCCCGCCTTCGCGACGGCCAGGGACACCAGCGCGCGGATGTCGTCCTCGTCGTCGGCGACGAAGACGCGCACGGGCACTGCCTCGGCCACGGGTCGGGCTCCTGTCCTCGGGCGGCCCGGCGGAGCCGGACGTCGTCACCGGGGACTTCGGCGTCCGGGACAGGGGCCTGCAGGGGCCGGGGCGGCCGTTCACCCGGGCGGGTGAAGAAGGGCGCGGACAGCACTGCGCCCCGCCGGGTCGTCCGGCGGGGCGCAGTGGTGCGGCGTCAGTGCGACGCGCAGTTCACGAGCGGGAGGTCAGCTGGTCGCCCGGCTCTGCACCGTCTGCTTGGACTGCTGGGCCTGGCCCTGCACGTCGGCGGCAGCGGACTTGCCCTCCTCGGTCACCGTGGTGGCGGCGTCCTGAGCGGTGGACTTCACCGAGTCAACGGCCTGCTGGGCGGCCGGCTTGAGCTCGTCGCCGATCTCCTGCGCGGCCTGCTTGGCCGGCTGGAGGAGCGCGTCCTTGTGCTCCTTGACGGCCGACTCCGCCTGCTGGGCCAGCTGCTTCTCCTTCTGCGACGCCGGCAGAAGGCTCGAGGTGAGCCAGCCGATGCCGAAGGCGATGAGGCCTGCCGCCAGCGGGTTGCCCTGGGTCTGCCGGATCACCTGGTCCGGCGCCTGCTGGACGGCGTCCACCGCGGTGGACGCGGCGTTCTGCACGCTGTCCGCCGCACTGGAGGCGGCGCCCTGCACGGAGCCGGCCGCACTGGAGGCGGCGCCCTGCACGGAGCCGGCCGCGTTGGATGCCATGCCGTGCGCCTGGGAGCTGGTGCCGTGGGCGCTGCCCATGACCTTCTCCTTCAGGTTGGTCATGCGTCCCTTGGCCGCGGTCACGCGGCGGTCGACGACGCGAGCGGGGTTGACCTTCTCGTTGAGGGCGTCGACGTCGTAGCTGAGCTCGCGACGCGTGTCCTCGATCTGCCGCCGGATGACGTCCGGGTCACTGCTGGTCATGGGTGGGACTCCTACCGTTCGAGAGACCGGAGCGGTCTGGTGGTCAGTTGGGCTTGAGAGCGCCGGGAACCTTCTGGAGGGTCTCGACGGTGCGCTCGGGCTTGGGGTTGACCTGCTGGAACTTCTTCTTCCCCATGAGGAAGGCGACGGCGCCGACGATTCCCCAGAGGACGGCCACGATCAGTCCGGCCCATCCGGTGGGGATGGCACTGGCCAGCGCCCACATGAGGGCGAGGGACAGGAAGAGCGCCACCATGTAGCCGGCGAAACCGGCGGCGCCGAACAGCCCTGCGCCGGTGCCGGCCTTCTTCGCCTCGGCCTTCAGCTCGACCTTCGCGAGCTCGAGCTCCTGCCGCATCAGCGTGGAGAGGTCCTTGCTGACCTCACCGATCAGCTGACCGACGGAGACGCCCTCGACGTCGGGATGGCCCGCACTGGTCGTGGGGGTCCCCATGCTGCCGCTGTGGTCGGCCGCGTAGTTCTGCGTCGGCGGGGTGGCGTTCGTGGGCGCGGCATAGCCCGAGGGGGACGCCCCGGCCGGGGTGGCCCCGGAGTAGGGGGAGCTCATGGGTCAGCCCACCCCACCAGGACGCCGAGCCGGGTCGTCCCAGCCCGCGGGGCTGGCCGGCGGGACCATGCTGCCCTCCGGGGGGACCGTGCCGTACGGCGGCGGCGGAAGGGGAGCTCCGCCGGTCGTCGTGCCGACGGCCGGGTAGGTGCTGGTCCCGGTGCCGGCGTAGGTGTCGGTCACGGAGTAGTCCGAGTAGGTCGGGGTCGGGTCGACGTAGTTCGACTGACCGGACATCCCGTTGCTCGGGCTCGAGTCGCTGTGCGCGGCCTTCACGCCGCTGGTCAGCCGGCCGGCGAGCACGCCGGCGGCGGCCGCACCGAGCAGGAAGAGCCCGGGCTTGCGGCGGGCGAAGCTGCGGACGTCGTCGAGCAGCTGGGCCGGCTCGCGGTTCTGCAGCATCGAGGCGAAGTTCTCGACCTGGGTCGAGGCCTGCTGGAGCAGGTCACGCGCCGGGCCGGGGGCACCCTCGCTGGTGCCGTCGGCCAGGCCGCGCAGCTCCTGGGCCAGGGAGGACAGGCTCTGGCCCGCCTTCTGCTGCTGGGAGACGACCTGGCTCTTGACCTGCGTGCGGCCCTGGTCGAGCAGGTCCTTCGCCTGGCGCTGGGTCTCGCCGATGACCTGCTTGGCCTGGTCCGTCGCGACGGAGGCGACCTGGCTGCCGGCGTCCGCGGCGGTCTGGCCGACGTTCTTGGCCTCGCCCATCGCGGCGTCCTTGGTCTGCTGCGTCTTGCTCGTGCCGGTCGACTGAGTGACCGGCGGGGTGGTCGTCGGGGACGTGGCGCCCGCGGTGGTCGCGGGCGGCGGGAACGGGGCGTCGATGCTGTGAGTCATCGGTCCTCCTCGGCAGTTTGCGTGGTCGGATAGGCGCTACCCCCACGCCGTTCCGCAACACCTGCCGTCGTCGGCAGAGTGGCGGAGAACGGGGGCTTTCCGCCCGGCGCATCCATGCGTCACGGGCGGGCGGGGAGATGGTCGGCGGCGCGGGTGCACACCGCGCCGAGCCCGTCTCCGGAAGGCAGCGCCGCAGGACCCTGGTACCCCCGGGCGACCGTGATCGAAACGGAAACGACTGGTCGAAATGATCTCGGCGGGCGCTCAGCCCGTCCAGCCGAAGCGCGGCGGACGCCGATCGGCGAACGCCGACACGCCCTCGGCGAGCTCGCCGGCGGCGATCGTCTCGCGGTACCAGCGGCCGGCGACGGCCTCGCCGTCCCGGCCGGCGGTCAGGTCGGCGACGACCTCCTTGGTGGACCGCTGGGTCAGCGCGGAGCGGGCGGCGAGCACGTCGGCGAACCGCCGGACCTCGGCGTCCAGGTCCCCGGACGGCACCACCCGGTCGACCAGCCCGGCACGCAGGGCGGTCGGCGTGTCGATCAGCTCGCCGCTGTACAGCAGGTACTTGGTCATCGACGGCCCGACGAGGTCGATGAGGGCCTTGGTGGACGACGGGGTGTAGACGATGCCGACCTTGGCCGGGGTCACGCCGAACACGGCGGTGGGATCGGCGAAGCGCAGATCGCAGGACGCCGCGATCTCGACCCCGCCGCCGATGCAGTGCCCGCGGATCATGGCGACGGTCGGCTTCGGGAAGTCGCGCAGCGCCGCCTGGGCGGCGAGGTTGTCGCGACGCACGTCGGCCATGGGGTCGCCAGGGTCGCGGCCGCTGAGCAGGTCCGAGATGTCGGCGCCCGCGCAGAAGCTGGGACCGGCACCGGTGACCACGAGCGCCCGGACGGCGGGGTCCCCGGCCAGTGACGCCAGCAGCCCGGGCAGGGCCGCCCACATGGCCGCCGTCATCGCGTTGCGCTTCTCGGGGCGGTCGATCGTCAGGACGGCGACGGAACCGTCCCGGGCGACCGTGAGCGGTGCGTCGGCGGCTCCGCGCATCAGCCGAGGTCGTCCGTCGCGAAGGTGTCGCACTGGCTCGGGTCGCCGGTCTGGTACCCGGTCATGAACCACTTCTGCCGTTGCTCCGACGAGCCGTGGGTGAAGGCGTCCTGGTCGACGGTGCCGCCGCCGAGGTTCTCCTGGATGAAGTCGTCGCCGATGCGGCCGGCGGCGTCGAGCGCGCCGTCGATGTCGTCCTGGGTGATCTCGGCGATCAGCGGCGCGCCCGATTCGTCGGGCACCGTCTCGGCGTGGTTGGCCCAGGTGCCGGCGTAGCAGTCGGCCTGCAGCTCCAGGCGGACCGTGCCGCTGGTCGGGCCCGTCTCGCCCGGCGTCACCTGCCGGTTGGCGCCCAGCAGGTTCTGCACGTGGTGGCCGTACTCGTGGGCGATGACGTAGGAGTTCACGAACATGCCGCCCTGCGCGCCGAACTGGCTCCGCAGCTGGTCGAAGAAGCTCAGGTCGATGTACACGAGCTGGTCGGCGGGGCAGTAGAACGGACCGGATCCGCTGGTGGCACCGCCGCAGCTGGTCTGCGTCTGACCCGAGAAGAAGACGGTGTCGGTGGGCAGGTAGGCCTCGCCGAGCGTCGCCGTCCAGTAGTCCTGGATGGAGTCGATGTCGGCGACGACGGCGCAGTCCACCGACTCGTTGGCGTCGCCGCTGTCGTCGCAGGCCTGCTCGAGGGCGCTGTTGTCCGCCTGCTCGCCCTGACCCAGGCCGGCCAGACCGCCGAGGGCCGCGCCCGCCCCGCCGTCCCCGCCACCGGCCAGCTGGAGCACGACGACGATGAGCAGCCCCACGATGCCCAGC